>JAOACY010000123.1 GCA_026417615.1 Clostridia bacterium | reverse complement strand
GGTTATTATGTCTGATTATAAAATAGCGGATTTGAGCTTGTGGGAGTGGGGAAGGAAAGAAATTGAAATAGCGGAAAAGGAAATGCCGGGCCTTATGGCAATCAGGGAAAAGTATGCCAAGGAACAGCCTTTAAAAGGTGTAAGGATTTCAGGTTCGCTGCATATGACCATACAGACTGCCGTGCTTATTGAGACACTGGCGGCTCTGGGGGCTGACGTCAGGTGGGCCAGCTGCAATATTTTTTCAACTCAGGATCATGCTGCCGCAGCCATTGCAAAAGCAGGCATTCCGGTATTTGCGTGGAAGGGCGAAACCCTTGAGGAATACTGGTGGTGCACCGAGCAGATGCTTACATTCCCGGGCGGGCTAGGGCCTCAGCTTGTTGTTGACGACGGCGGGGATGCGACGCTTCTGATACACAGGGGATACAAGGCGGAAAAGGATCCTTCAATTCTTGACGAGCCTACCGACAACCACGAGCTTCAGATAATAAACAGTTTGCTGAAAGAGAGCCTTAAAAAGGATAACCAAAGATGGCACAAGGTAGTGAAGGAATGGAAAGGCGTTTCCGAAGAAACCACTACGGGAGTTCACAGGCTCTATCAGATGGTTGAAAGGGGAGAGCTTCTGGTTCCCGCTATTAACGTCAACGACTCCGTAACAAAGTCAAAGTTTGACAACCTCTATGGCTGCAGGGAATCACTGGTTGACGGCATAAAAAGGGCAACCGACGTAATGATAGCCGGAAAAGTCGCAGTGGTATGCGGCTACGGGGATGTAGGCAAGGGTTCCGCGCAGTCCTTGCAGGGTCTTGGGGCAAGGGTCATCGTAACTGAAATCGATCCCATATGTGCATTGCAGGCGGCAATGGCCGGGTATGAAGTGAAGACTGTGGAGGACACATTGGGAATTGGCGATATTTATGTAACCACAACAGGCAACAGGGATATTATAACCCTGGAGCATATGATAAAGATGAAGGATCAAGCCATTGTCTGCAATATAGGCCACTTTGACAATGAAATCCAGGTATCGAGGCTCAACAGCTATCCGGGAATAAAAAAGGTCAACATCAAGCCTCAGGTAGACAAATATATATTCCCCGAGGGGCATGAAATATTCCTGCTTGCGGAAGGAAGGCTCGTAAATCTCGGCTGCGCCACAGGCCACCCCTCGTTTGTAATGTCAAACAGCTTCTCAAATCAGACTCTTGCGCAAATTGACTTGTGGAAGAACAAGGATGTCTATGAGCCGAAGGTTTACATTTTGCCAAAGAAGCTGGACGAAGAGGTGGCGAGGCTGCACCTTGAAAAAATAGGAGCAAAGCTTACGAGGCTTACAAAAGAGCAGGCGGAGTATATCGGAGTCGATGTTGACGGGCCGTATAAGCCTGAGCATTATAAATATTAATGGTTCTGAGAACCCGCAAACCTCTTTGCAAAAACCCTCAGGGAGGTTTTTGCAAAGAGGTTTGATAATTTTTTGCCATCCGAAGTTTGCGGGAATGGTTTTTGGCAAGGAACAAATTTCAATTGATGATGCGATTGGTTTATAATATAATTATATTGCGGCGGCAAATTTGTAAAGCCGTAAGGCGTTTATTTCAATCACCTCTTTAGATAAATGGCACGTCAAAATTGTCACCAAGCAGTTTGCGTGACCACTTCCTGATTTTTAAAGAGGTATCTCCCATATGCTCCGGGAGTACCTCTTTAAGCTGTTGTGCCAGGAGGTGCAATATTTATGCGGAGTTGGAATTCACATGACGAGATTTTTTAAAGCCGTATTGCCGGTAGCGATTTCAGCAATGCTTTTTATATCAGCTTGTGATAAATCGTTGAATTTTATTGAAAAAAGCACAAAAGGGGAAGCTTCAGAGCCGTCTCAGACACAAAGCCAAAAAGCTTCTGAATCAAAGCCTGAAGCAACACAGGCTGAAAATGAGGTGAAAAAGCAGGGGTCTGCTGCCCATATTGATGTAAGCCAGGTTAAGCCAAATGAGGCAGGCAGCATAATGGTGGTTATGTTTCACAACTTTATTGACGAGTATAAATCAGGTGACAAGGAATACACAACCACCTTCGATGATTTCAGAAAGCTTTTGCCTAAGCTCTATGAAAAGGGCTACAGGCTAATAAATGTGAACGATTATCTAAGCAACAATATAAATGTTCCCGCTGGGTGCATACCTATGATGTTTACCTTTGATGACGGAACAGCCGGGCAGTTCAATCTTGTTGAAGAAAATGGGCGGCTTGTTGCAAACAAGCAGTCGGCTGTAGGCATCATGGAGGAATTTAATAAAGCTCACCCCGATTTCGGCCTGAAAGGCACTTTTTATGTGAATCTGGGCTTAAAAACCTTTGAGGGCAAGGGGACAATTTCAGAAAGGCTTAAATACCTTGTTGATAAGGGTTTTGAGATAGGAAATCACACCTATTCCCACATCAGCCTTCCAAAGGCAAAGAGCGCGCAAGAGATACAGCGTGAAGTAGGGAAGAACCAGAAAGCAATGCTTGAGCTCATTCCCGACTATACAATGACATCCTTGGCCCTTCCCTTCGGACAGGCATCCAAGGAGTTGCAGGAATATGTCCACAAGGGAGAGTTTGAGGGTATAAAATATGATAATATGGCCATAATGCTGGTTGGGGCGAATCCCGCCGCATCACCTGTGAGCAAAAGCTTTAATCCCTTGAAGACAGCAAGGGTAAGAGCCTCCGGTATAAAGCCTGTGGATTGCGATCTGGCCTGGTGGGTTGAAAAGCTTTCCAGAAGCGAACAGTACGTAAGCGACGGAAATCCGGATACTGTCACTGTCCCGAAGTCTAATGAAGCTACTGTGGATCAGGGGAAATTAAAGGGGAAAAGACTTGTGACCTACTAATAAAGGAATGGCATGTGAATCCCCTTGCCGGCCGCTGGCAGGGGGATTTTTCTGTACCAAAAAGATAGATATTTTTATGAATTTATGTTATAATATTCTATACAGGTAAGATTTTTGTTTAATACATTTTATCGGGATGTGTGGCCATTGGTCACACATCTTTATCCTTAGATACGTTATCTTAAAATTATTAACTGGGGAGTGAATGCAAATGGCTAAGGGTATTCAAAAAAAGACACAGACGGATATTGACGTAAAACGCAGAGCGGTCAAGCTTGTTGTTGCTCACCTGAAAAAGAAGGTGCCAAATGACTATGAAAGCGCAGACCACATAATGGAGTGGATTTCCGAGATTGAAGCCCTGCTTGAAAAGCCTGAGTTCAACATGGTTGAGTTTATACAAGCTAGAAGGAACTTAAATGACGTCATCGAAAGGACGCTTGACGAGGAAATGAGATTCAAGCTCAGGGACTCCTGGTATAGCTTGGGAAAAGCTCTTGACAAAAAAGTAAAGCTTGGTTGAGAAGCTAAAAGACCCCCTTCCGGTAAAATACTGGCAGGGGGTTGTTTTTTGTGTGAGCAAAAGGGGAGATTTTCCGCTCTGGAGCTGGAAATAATATGCAAAATAATGGAAATAGTGTACCATGTTTTAAAAGAAGCTCTGGGGGGTATATAATGTTCTTTTTAAAACGGCATTTACAGAATGACACATATAAAGAGCTGGCAGACTGTATAAGGAATGATTTGAAGAAAACTTTGGAAAACAAGGGGATTGAGATATCTGCAATCAATATCGACATCAGGTCGAAACGGTTAAACGTACAGGTATATGTAAGGCCTGGGATTATGGGAGTTATAGAATAAAAATCAAATCAAAAGGCAGTTCATAGCGAACTGCCTTTAAAACTATCTATTAAGCCCATTTAAGAACTGTCTTCCCGTCTGTATGGACCGGAGCACGCTTTCGGCGGCAGGCCCTCCGGGAATTTTCCTGCCTGAAACGCATTTTTCAAGGCTTATCTCCCTGTAGACATCTTCTTCTATTATCTCCGAGAAGCCTTTGAACTCATCCATGGAGAGCTCATCTATAGCTTTGTTGTTTTGAATGCAGTACATTACCATTTTGCCGATTACTTCGTGGGCGCTTCTGAAGGGCATGCCCTTTTTAACCAGATAATCAGCTATATCCGTGGCATTGGTAAAGCCGCCTTGAGCCGCCCTGTACATATTCTGCTTGCGGAGCTTCATTGCGGCAAGCATTCTCGTGAACACCGGAAGGCACATCTTTACGGTGTCAACGGCATCAAATATGGCTTCCTTGTCCTCCTGCATGTCTTTGTTGTACGCAAGCGGCAAGGATTTCATTATTGTGAGCAGGGTCATAAGGCTCCCGTAAACCCGCCCGGTTTTGCCACGCACAAGCTCAGCCACATCGGGGTTCTTCTTTTGCGGCATGATGCTGCTCCCTGTACTGTAAGCATCATCCATTTCGACAAACCCGAATTCATGCGAAGACCAGAGGATGAGTTCTTCACTGAACCTGCTCAAATGCATCATGACTATTGAGAGGCAGGAGGACAGCTCTATTGCAAAATCCCTGTCGCTTACTGCGTCAAGGCTGTTTTCGGTGATGGCATCAAAGCCCAGCTCCAATGCAACCATTTGCCTGTCCAGCGGATAAGTGGTTCCCGCAAGGGCGCCTGAACCAAGCGGCATGATGTTTGTCCTTTTGTAGCAGTCGTTAAGCCTTTCAATATCCCTTCTTACCATCTGGAAGTAAGCCATCATATGGTGGGCGAAGGATATGGGCTGAGCCCTCTGAAGATGAGTGTATCCAGGCAATATTGTGTCAAGATTATTCTCTGCCAGATCAAGGAGTGTTTCTTCGAGAGAAATAAGCATTTGACGAATGGCAAGGATTTCTTCCTTCAGGTACATCCTGATGTCGAGAGCCACCTGGTCATTCCTGCTTCTTCCCGTATGCAGCTTTTTGCCTGCATCCCCGATTCTGGAAATGAGGATTTTTTCTATATTCATATGGATGTCTTCCGCATCCGTCTCAAACTCCACCTGGCCTTTTTCAATGTCTTCCAATATTTCAAGCAGAGTCTTTTGAATAAGCTCGGAATCCTCAGCCGGTATTATGCCGCATTTGCCAAGCATTTTGGCATGCGCTGCGCTCCCTAATATGTCCTGCCTGTACATGCGGCTGTCAAAGCTGATTGAAGAATTGAAGTCATCAACCAGCTTGTCTGTGTTCTTTTGGAATCTTCCACCCCAAAGTTTCATTTGCTTTACCCCTGCTTCTTGTTTTTCATCATGAGGGAACGCACCTTTATAGGAAGACCGAACAGATTTATGAAGCCTTCCGCGTCCTTCTGGTTGTACACGGCATCACGCCCGAAGGTGGACAGCTCTTCGCTGTAGAGGGAGTACTCCGACTTCGCTCCTGCGGGCATGCAGTTTCCTTTATACAGCTTCATCCTAACTGTTCCCGTGACTGTTTCCTGAGTACTGTCTACGAAAGCTGACAGCGCTTCTCTCAATGGAGTGTACCACTGCCCGAAGTAAACCAGCTCGGCAAATCTCTGGGCAACTATATCCTTGTAGTGGAGAGTGTCCCTGTCAAGGCACAAGAGCTCAAGCTCCCTGTGGGCGGCATAGAGGATTGTTCCTCCCGGAGTCTCGTACACACCCCTGGATTTCATGCCCACCAGCCTGTTTTCAACCATATCCACAATACCTACGCCGTTTTCGCCGCCCAGCTTGTTAAGAACCTCAATCAGCTGCACAGGGTTGTATTCGACCCCATCAACCTTTTTGGGTATTCCCTTTTCAAAATAAAGCTCAACATATGTTGCCTTGTCAGGAGCTTTTTCCGGGGGAACCATAAGCTTCAGCAGCTTGTCATAACAAGGCTCGTTCCAAGGGCTTTCAAGATCCTGACCCTCATGGCTCAAGTGCCACAGGTTCCTGTCCATGCTGTAGTTATCCTTCTTTGACACAGGAATGGGTATATTTCTGGCCTGAGCATAATCAATGGCATCTTCCCTTGATTTGATATCCCATATTCTCCATGGAGCAATTATCTTAAGATGGGGTGCCAGGGCTTTTACCGTAAGCTCGAACCTAACCTGGTCGTTGCCCTTGCCGGTAGCGCCGTGGGCAACTGCTGTGGCGCCTTCCTTTTCGGCTATTTCAATCATTCTTTTTGCTATTATGGGACGTGCGAAGGAGGTGCCGAGAAGATACTTTCCTTCATAGACAGCTCCTGCCTTTAAGGTTGGATATATGAAATCCGTGATGAATTCTTCCTTCATGTCTTCTATGTATATTTTACTGGCACCTGTTTTAATTGCTTTTTCTTTAAGAGGGGCAAGCTCTTCTCCCTGACCGACGTCCGCTGCCATTGCTATTACCTCAAAGTCATAGTTCTCCTTAAGCCAGGGTATGATTATGGAGGTGTCCAGCCCACCTGAATATGCTAGTACTACTTTTTCCTTTTGGCTCATATGTAATTTCCTCCTTTAATATGATAAAATGGTTATGGGTTTCATGCAGTATAATAATTATTGGTTATTATACATTAAAATGCATAAATATGCAACCTGAAATACTTATTCCTTGAACTTTGGGTTCCATAAAGAGAATATATTAAGGCAGGTAAATATTCAAGGCCGGTGCAGTTATTTTTTGGAGGGTACAAATGATAATAATGGGTATTGACCCGGGATTTGCAATTACAGGCTATGGTGTAGTAAAATATGAGGGGAACAAATTTTCGGTTCTGGATTACGGGGTTATCACTACAGAGGCTTCACTTCCGCTGGCCAGGAGACTGCTAACTGTGGGAGAGGGTCTTGAGGAATTGATTAAAAGGCACAATCCCGATGCTATATCCATAGAGGAGCTTTTTTTCAATAAAAATACCAGGACAGCCCTTAATGTAGGTCATGGAAGAGGTGTAGCACTGCTTACCGCGGCAAAATCCGGAAAGGAAGTTTTTGAATATACGCCTCTTCAGGTGAAGCAGTCAGTGGTAGGCTACGGAAGAGCGGAAAAAGCACAAATACAGCATATGGTAAAGGTTATACTGAATCTTCAGGCAACGCCAAAGCCTGATGATGCAGCGGATGCTTTGGCGGTGGCTATTTGCCACGGACACTCCCACAAGCTGGGGAGAATTGTTTAGAGGAGGAAATACTATGTTTGCATATATAAAAGGTAAGCTTGAGTACAAGTATAACGATTTTGTGGTAGTGGAAGCAAACGGCGTTGGCTACAAAATAAATACCGCGCTTTCAACAATTGAGTCCATCGGCCAGATTGGCAGCGAGGTGAAATTATTCACTCATCTCTATGTAAGAGAGGACATAATGAATCTCTATGGCTTTATGACTCAAGAGGAGCTGGGAATGTTCGAGCTGCTTATCAGCGTGTCGGGAGTTGGCCCTAAAGCTGCTGTTTCCCTCCTTTCGGCAGTTTCGCCTTCCAAATTCGGACTTGCTGTGATAACGGATGATGCAAAGACCCTTACCAAGGCTCAGGGTATAGGGACCAAGATGGCGCAGAGAATAATACTTGAGCTGAAGGACAAGATTAAAAAGGAACAGCTTGCTGCAACAGACAGCTTCAAAGAAGAGAAGGCTGCGGTGGACAGGGCCGGCTCAAGGGCTTCGGAAGCGATAAGCGCTTTGATGGTGCTGGGATATACTGCATTAGAAGCAAGCAGGGCAGTTTCGGCTGTATATTCGGAGGATATGGACCTGGAGTCTGTGATAAAAAGCGCTTTAAAAGGTCTGGCGAGATAAGTACAAATCGGAGGATAAAAGGCAATGGAAGAAAGATTGACAGGGTGTGAGCTCAAGCAGGAGGACTATGACGAATCAAGCTTAAGGCCCAGAAGGCTTAGTGAATACATCGGACAGAACAAGGTTAAGGAAAACCTGACGGTTTTTATAGAAGCAGCAAAGCAGAGGAAGGAAGCCCTTGACCATGTTCTCCTCTACGGGCCGCCAGGACTTGGCAAGACTACTCTTGCAAGCATTATCGCTTCAGAGCTCGGTGTCAATATAAGAATAACCTCAGGGCCTGCAATTGAAAAACCGGGCGATCTTGCTGCGATTCTTACAAACCTGGGGCCTTACGATGTGCTGTTTATAGACGAGATACACAGGATGAACAGGAGCGTTGAGGAGGTTCTGTACCCTGCAATGGAAGACTACGCACTGGATATTATAATAGGAAAAGGGCCCAGCGCTAGATCTATAAGGCTTGACCTGCCAAAATTCACCCTGATAGGGGCCACCACAAGGGCGGGGCTCCTTACTTCACCCTTAAGGGACAGGTTCGGGGTTATAAACAGGCTGGAAATGTACGCTCCTGATGAGCTTAAGCAAATAGTCAAGCGTTCGGCGGGCATCCTGAATATAGGGATTGAAGAAGAGGGCGCGGCCGAGCTGGCAAGGCGTGCGAGAGGTACTCCGCGTATAGCAAACAGGCTTTTGAAAAGGGTAAGGGACTTCGCCCAGGTCAAGGCCCGGGGCTTTATAAGCCTGGAGGTAGCCAATATGGCACTTGATGCTCTTGAGATAGATGCAATTGGCCTGGACGGTGTTGACAGAAACATGCTGATGACTATTATAGATAAATTCGCCGGAGGGCCTGTCGGACTGGAAACCCTTGCCGCATCAATCGGAGAGGAAACGGAAACAATAGAGGATGTGTACGAGCCCTATCTGCTGCAGCTGGGCTTCATAAACAAAACTCCCAGGGGAAGAATGGCCACAAAGCTTGCCTATGAGCACTTCGGGCTGAGGTATGAGCCGTGAGACAAGAGATGGATTGACTATGAGAAAGTTCAAGAAAATTTACATTGAAATCACAAACATATGCAATCTATCCTGCGCCTTTTGCCCAAAATCAAAGCGTTCACCGGGAATGATGCCTGCGGAGGTGTTTGAGGAAATACTTGCAAAAATAAGGGGCTGCTCTGAGTACCTGTATTTTCATGTAAAGGGGGAGCCCCTGCTGCATCCGGAGCTGGGAGGATTTCTGGAGCTTGCAGCAAGGCATGGCTTGAGGGTCAACATTACAACCAATGGAACTCTTATCGGCAAGATGGGAAAAGTTCTAATATCAAGCCCTGCATTAAGACAGGTCAATTTCTCCCTCCACAGCTTTGAGTCAAAAGAATTCTCAAAAACATTGGATGGATATTTGAGGGACATTTTTTTATTTATTTCCGATGCTAAAAAACAGCGTGAATTGAACATAGCCCTCCGTCTGTGGAATTCAAAAGCAAAGGGACAAAACAGGCATATCCTTGATGAGATTGCAAAAGAGTTTGGGCTTGAAGCGCCTATCGTTGAAGAGCCTTCCCATATAAGAGGCATCAAGATGGATGAAAAGGTGTTCCTTCACATAGCAGAACCCTTTGAATGGCCGGATATAGGCGCAGAGGAGCTTGGCTCAAGCGGCTTTTGCTATGGCCTCAGGGATCAGATAGCCATACTGGTGGACGGTACGGTAGTGCCCTGCTGTCTGGACGGGGAGGGAGCAATTGCCCTTGGAAATATTCTGGAGAAGGATTTGGCAAGCATAATCGAGGGTGAACGGGCAAAGCATATTTATGAAGGCTTCTCAAGGAGAGTGGCGGTTGAGGGCTTGTGCCGGAAATGCAGCTACCGAAGCCGGTTTTCATAAAATAGTATTTAAAACGAGGTGACGGCCATGAAGCTTTTATTGCATGTTTGCTGCGGCCCTTGCGCGGTGTATCCGGTAAGTGTGCTGCAGGAGGATAAAATTGATATAAAAGGCTTGTATTTCAATCCTAACATTCACCCTAGAGAGGAATTTGAAAGAAGGAGGGAAAATGTCAAAAGATTGGCAGAAATAAAGGGACTTGATATGGATTATATCGATGATTTCAGGCAGAGTACCTGGGAAAGCTTTGAGCATGGGCAGGAGCAGCGCTGCGGGATGTGCTACGGCTTAAGGCTTGACAGAGCTGCCTCATATGCAAAGGAAAACGGTTTTGACGCCTTTTCAACAACACTGCTGGTAAGCCCCTACCAAAACCATGATTTAATCAAGGAGCTGGGAGAGAAGTTTTCGCAAAAACACGGTGTTGAATTCTACTGCAGGGATTTCAGGCCCGGTTTCAGGGAAGGGCAGCAGCAGGCAAAAGATCTGGGGCTGTACCGGCAAAAATACTGCGGATGCATTGTTTCGTTGGAGCAATCGGAGTATAAGGAAAAAATAATAAAGCAATTAAGCAAACTTAAGGAGGATTGAAAAATGGACTTCTTCCAGTCTTTCGGCAGGACTTTGGTTGTTTTGGGGCTTTTGCTTGCTGCGGCAGGTGCTTTCTTGATGTTTGGAGGCAAAATAGGTATTGGAAGGTTGCCGGGCGATGTTTTTTACAGAAAAAATAATTTTGTATTTTACTTTCCTGTGGTTTCAAGCATTGTCATTAGTATAATACTTACAATTTTATTGAATGTTCTCAGGTTCAGAAAATAATTTCTCAGAGATTACAATTCAATTACAAAACGGTAAATTCAACAAAAAATACAGGAAATAATAGCTACTCTGTCGAAATATATATTGGAATTATTTTTTTTGCAGAAAAAAGCATGATCAGATATTTATACAAAGGACAAGCTTTAAAGGGGTAGCCGTTATGAAAAAAATAATATCAATAATACTTTCAATAGCTTTGTTTTTGTCGTTTTCCGAGCAAGCTTTTGCTCAGACTCTTCTTCTTAATTACGACGGCAAGGTACATAAGTACGCAGGTAAATTAATCACGCTTAAGGTGAACAATCAGACTATATCCACAGATATACCTCCTATTATACTGAACAGCCGCACGCTTGTGCCTGCCAGGGCAGTATTTGAAAAGCTGGGTGCCAGTGTGAACTGGGATGCTAAAAATTCAAAGGTGCAGATATCGCTGAACAATACCAAGGTTGAGCTTAAGATAAACGATACCAATGCAAAGGTTAATAACAAAACAGTAAAGCTGGATACACCGGCAAAAATTATCAATAACCGAACGATGATTCCTGTGCGCTTTGTAGGCGAACAGCTCAACATGGTTGTGGGATGGTATCCTGACAAGGATATGGTTACGATAGACAATAAAAAGGAAAATGTTAAAAATATTTTAAAAGGAGTTTCGGCTTTAAAAACAGGCGGAAACGATCAGGTTGTGATTTCAGCGGATAATTACGAAAATTATAATATTTTCAAGCTTGCCAGCCCTGACAGGATAGTTGTTGATATACCAAACACGATCGTTTCGGCCAAAAAAAGGATAGAGGTTAACGGAAAGCAGCTTGAATCAATAAGGTATGCTCAATTTGATGAGACAACCGCAAGAGTTGTTCTGGATATGACTTCGGCTATGAATTACAATGTGGAGGAAAAACCGGGCCAGCTGATTTTGGCCTTTGACAGCATAAAAGAACCTGCCCAAGACAGAGGAGACAACAGCCCGGGCTCGGCAACACCAGATGAAAAAGATGCGGATTCGGCTGAAAACATTGCCATTGTTAACGGTAAAGTGAATATTGAGTGTACGTCTGAAGGAAGCGGCGACAGGATAAGCATCAACCTCGATAATTACAAGGGCTATAATGTTTTCAGGCTGTCGGGGCCGGACAGGATTGTGCTGGATATTCCCGGCAATGCTTTGACTGACAAAAAGGAGTACAAGCTGGATTACAGCGGCTCGCTGGTAAAGTCTGTAAGATATGCGCAGAAGGGCAGCGACTCATTAAGAATTGTGCTTGACGTAAATGGCCAGCCTCAGTATAAGGTGGTCGAGAAGAAAGGAAAGCTGGAGATTTATGTTGAAACGCCTACTTACAGAAATGTTTTTTACGGAAACAACGGGGACAGAGTATACCTGACATTAGGCGGCGTTGAGCTGACGGAGGGGGGAGAGGAGCTTAAGAAGCTCTATAAGGAAAAGTTCAGCTCAAGCGGGAAGCAATACACCATTACCTTCCCTGCGGAAATAGCGGATATTGGAACAGGAGTAATGCAAATAAACGATTCTTATCTCGAATCCATAGAAATACTGGAGGATCCGGAAAGCAAGGAAACAAGCATAGTTTTCAATGCCAAGGACAAATTTTTCTTTGAGGTCATAACGAGGTATGATGTTGACGACACTGCCATAACTATATTAAAGCCTGCAGCTAAAAGCGACAGACTGGTTGTTATAGACCCGGGGCATGGAGGCAGGGATCCCGGCGCCATGTACGGAGGAATTACTGAGAAGGAACTGAACCTTGACATCGCAAAAAGGTTGAACCAGCTGCTGAAGGAGAAAAATATAAAAACCTATATGACCCGGGAAGACGACAGCTTTGTCGGGCTGTATGAAAGGGCATACATCGCAAACAATCTTAACGCATCGCTGTTTTTAAGCATACACAACAATGCCATTGCCGATCCCAATTACGGAGGGACTATGACATTGTACTTCCCTCCTTCAAAAGAAAGCTCCGGCTTAAACGGCAAGAGATTTGCACAGCTGATACAAGACAGCCTGCTTGCCAGACTTGGGACTACAGACAGAAAAATAATTGAAAGGCCCAAGCTGGTAGTGCTGAAAGCTACAGCAATGCCGTCCGCGCTGGCTGAGATAGGCTTCATGACCAACAGCCGGGACCGTGAAAACCTATTGAAGGAGGAATTCAGGCAAAATGCTGCCGAAGCACTTTGCCAGGCTGTTTTACAGGCATTGACAGAAATAAAGTGAAATTATCTAATATGTACAAAAAAATCAAAGGAATTTATAAATTTCTTTGATTTTTTTTCTGTATAATGTATGGTAGCATTATATGTATGGGAAATACTAAACTTCTTCCGTTTTGTCAATACTTACAGTAAAAAGCTGTAAGGAGAAGAATTATGAAGAAGTGTATATGTTTGACACTGATTTTCAGTCTGCTTGTAGCATCAGGCTGTTCAATGCCTGCAAAACGCAGTTCCGGCGACACAATCATGAAAAGTGTTGAACCTCTCCCGAAAATTCAGACGCAAGGCGATGTAAGTACAAAGGCGGGAATTTCCGGCGCGCAGGCGTCCGAAAGCAAAGCTCCGGTCAGTGAAACAAGGTCTTTTGAGGATAAGGGCGCATTATTTGTGACAATATACTATCAGGACAGGGAAGGCTTTTTAATACCTGTGAGCAGGACGGCGGAGAAGCAGGAAGGTATTGCCAGAGCTGCTGTGAGCGGACTTGCCGACAATAGCCTGAACAGGGAGGAACTGGCCTATTACGGACTCTTTCCTGTTCTGCCGAAGGGAACGCAGATATTGGGAATAACCATCAGAGAGGGTGTGGCATATATTGATTTTGACAGCAAGCTGCTGGGCTATAAGGATGAAGCGTCAGAAAGAAGAATTATTTGTTCAGTGGTATATACCCTTACCGAATTCAGGACCATAAACGGGGTAAGAATCTTGGTAAACGGACATAATCCGGGCAGACTGAAGTTCGGAACAGACATATCCGGAGTTCTGAACAGGAAAAACATACTGGTAAACGCTCCAAGGCTCAATGTTGAAACTGGTTCAGCCAAGCTTGATGTTTACCTCATAAAGGTTGTCAATCACAATCATTCATATGTCCTTCCGGTGTCTGCCCAGGTTGGGGCTTTGAATGATAAGGACATTCCGGGGAAAATTGTTGAGCTGCTTGCCAGGCAGCAAACAGGCGATAAATTGTTTTCGGCGCTCCCAGCTGGCACAAAGCTTTTAGGGAGCAGTATTTCGGGCAAAACCATCATACTTGATTTCAGCGGTGAGATCAGGAATTATGGCGGGAATGCAGCGGAGGACAGTATTGTAAAGCAGCTGCTCTACTCCATGAGGCAGATAAGCGGTATTGAAAGTGTAAGGCTCAAGATTGAAGGTAAATCCGATTACCTTACAGAGGGCACTGATATAAGCAAGGACTTGAAAATACCCAGGGAGATAAATCCGATTGACTGAAGCTTTGGCGGCGGAAATTTAAATTGGGGGTATAAAGAAGGATGAGGAAATTTATAGCGGCAACAAAGAATAAGGGCAAGCTTATTGAGATAAAAGAAATTTTAAATGGTTTTCCTTTTAATGTTATTTCCATGGAAGACGCAGGCATATATGAAGATGTTGACGAGACGGGAAGCAGCTTTGAAGAAAATGCCTTAATCAAAGCAAGAGCCGTTTTTGCTAAAACAGGCGAACTGGTGATGGCTGATGATTCAGGGCTTGAAGTGGATTGGCTGAACGGAGGGCCCGGAATATACTCCGCAAGATATGCGGGGGAGGGTGCCACAGCCCGGGAGAGGAATGATAAGCTTTTAAGAAGCTTGGAGGGAGTACCCTTTGAAAAGCGGACCGCAAGGTTTGTTTGCGTCATAGCAGTCATTATTCCTCATTCTGCGTATTTTACAGTAAGAGGCGTATGTGAAGGATACATAGGCTTTGAGCCTTTGGGAAGCAATGGTTTTGGTTATGACCCATTGTTTTATATACCTGAATATGATATGACAGTGGCTCAGATGGAAGCAGCGGTTAAAAACAGGATAAGTCACAGGGGAAAAGCTTTAAAGCTAATGGTCGAAAAACTTAAAGCAGAACAATTATTTTAATACAACTATTTTAGATTGACAATGTTCGGGGGTTAATTATGAAAATACTTGTAATTAGTGATACTCATGGCGAGACGGATAAAGCGGAGGAAGTAGTAAGAAAGCATAATGATATAGATCTTATAATACACCTTGGGGATTATTTCAGGGATGCTCAGAAGATTGCGTCGGAGTTTCCGCATATACCGGTTGAATACATATACGGCAACAGTGATTTCATGATAGGGGACGTACCCTCTGAAAAGCTGCTGGAGTATGAAGGCAAGAGGATATTCATAACCCATGGCCACCGCTATTCCGTCAAGTGGGACTACGAAAAGCTTCACAGGAAGGCTATTGAGACTGAGGCTGATATTCTTATGTTCGGACACACTCATATTTCCGAGCTGATAAGAGCAGAAAACTATCTGATTTTAAATCCGGGCAGCATAAGCGATTCCAGGGGAGAAACCGGAGAATCCTATGCTATCGTGGAGATAAAAGAAGGCATAATGGAAGCAAAAATCATGCATGTATAAAGTCAAGCTGTATTTTGGCAGTTGTCCATGAAATTTCCATAAATAAGACCTTGACACAAGGTGCAATAGAGTTTATAATATCAAATGCACCTGAAAAATGCGGGTTTAACTCAGCGGTAGAGTGTCACCTTGCCAAGGTGAAAGTCGCGAGTTCAAATCTCGTAACCCGCTCCAAAAAGGCTGATATAAGAGACTAGAGACTAGAAGGGAAAAATATGGTTTCTGGCATCTGGGTTCTAGTTTCTGCTGTATCTGCGGGTGTAGTTCAATGGTAGAACATCAGCCTTCCAAGCTGATTGCGTGGGTTCGATTCCCATCACCCGCTCCAAAAAAAACAGTGCGAAAGCACTGGTTTTTTTATTTTTTCGTATTGCATATTACGAATATGGGTACTATAATATTCATTGGTGTTATTTGGTTTGCTATTTTCAACGCTTTATATAATGCAAAAAGTGTTGAAAAATGCTTGTGTTTCTTTTATTACCGCTTTTACCGGAAGCGTGCTTTTCATGTCAGTTAATATAGTACATACGGCTCTTTGCTATTTTTTTGGACAACCTGCAGAAAAGCATAAATCCGGTTTGAAAAGTATAGACATAGATTTTGGGTCAAATTTATTACAAAATGGTAAGGGGTTGTTTGATTATGGGTAACAGTTTATTGCTCTTGGCTCCCATAGGCTCCGTTGTGGCGTTGCTTTTTGCAGGTTACCTTGCGTATACCGTATTGAAGCAGAGCGAAGGCACTGAGCTTATGGCGAAAATTGCTGCTGCTGTCCGCGCAGGAGCTAATGCATACCTGAAGAGACAGTACACAGGTGTTGCGATGTTTTTTGCAGTAATGGTTGTAATTCTTACAATAATGGCTTTTATGGGCTATCTTACTTACTTTGTTCCTTTTGCGTTCTTAACGGGAGGATTTTTCTCAGGCCTGTCAGGCTTTATAGGCATGAAGATTGCCACCGCTGCAAACTCCAGAACTGCAAATGCATCAAGAACCAGCTTGAACAGCGGGTTGAGGGTTGCGTTTTCAAGCGGTGCGGTTATGGGCCTTGTGGTTGTTGGCCTTGGACTGCTTGACTTAAGCACATGGTTCTATTTCCTCAACTGGTTTTTCAGGGATCTTGCCGACGCCGACAAGATTCAGAAAATTACAAGCGCAATGCTGACCTTTGGAATGGGCGCAAGCTCAATGGCTCTCTTTGCCCGTGTCGGGGGAGGTATCTTTACGAAGGCTGCTGACGTCGGCGCTGACCTTGTTGGCAAGGTTGAAGCCGGAATTCCTGAGGATGACCCGAGAAATCCCGCAGTTATTGCAGACAACGTCGGTGACAATGTGGGCGACGTAGCAGGCATGGGAGCTGACCTCTATGAATCATATGTAGGCTCAATAGTTTCGACAAGTGCCCTTGCTGTTGCGGCAGGCCTTGGCATTAACGGAGTTACAATTCCTATGACTATGGCGGCCGTAGGCGTTTTAGCTTCCATAATAGGCACCTTCTTCGTACGCTCCGGAGAAAAGGCAGAACAGAAGGTTTTGCTTGCAGCTCTTCGCAGAGGTGTATATTCAAGCTCAATAATTATAGCAATTGTTTCTTACTTCCTTGTTGATGCAGTCTTCCAGGGCAAGCACCCCGGAGTATTCTGGGCAATAATAAGCGGTCTTGTAGCCGGCAACCTTATAGGCTTCTTTACGGAATACTTTACTTCCGATACCTATAAGCCTACACAGAAGCTTGCTGGCACATCAGTAACAGGACCTGCAACAATAATAATCGGAGGCATATCTCTTGGAATGTTCTCAACAGCTGTTCCTGTAATAATTGTTGGCGCCGCTGTGCTTGCCAGCTATTACCTGGCTGGCGGCGCTGCAAGCTTCAGCCTTGGCTTGTATGGCGTAGGAATTTCTGCGGTAGGCATGCTGAGCACGCTTGGCATAACACTTGCCACTGATGCTTACGGCCCTGTTGCGGATAATGCAGGAGGCATTGCAGAAATGTCACACTTGGAGCCAGAAGTTAGAAAGCGTACAGATGCGCTTGATTCACTGGGAAATACAACAGCTGCTACAGGCAAGGGCTTTGCTATAGGATCTGCGGCATTGACCGCACTGGCTCTTATAGCGGCTTATACTGAAGAAGTTAAACATATTGCAGGCGAGAGCTTCAAATTTGATCTTTCGCTCTTAAATCCAACGGTTCTTATAGGATTGTTTATCGGCGGAATGCTTCCCTTCCTCTTTGCGGCCCTCACAATGGAAGCTGTAGGAAGAGCAGCCCAGAGCATTGTTATAGAAGTCAGAAGACAGTTTAAGGAAATCAAAGGCCTTATGGAAGGGAAAGCCGAACCCGACTACGCTACCTGCGTGGACATTTGTACACGCGGCGCACAGAAGGAAATGATTGCGCCTGCATTGACAGCCATCATTGCTCCGGTTGCAGTAGGACTGGTTCTTGGAGTGAACGGTGTTGCCGGAATGCTTGCGGGCGCTACCGTATCAGGTTTTGTTCTTGCAATCATGATGGCAAACTCCGGGGGAGCATGGGATAATGCCAAGAAATACATTGAAGCCGGAAACTTCAGCGGCAAGGGTTCCGACAACCACAAGGCAGCTGTTGTCGGTGACACAGTGGGAGACCCATTCAAGGATACTTCAGGTCCTTCCATAAATATATTGATTAAGCTTCTTTCAATGGTATCAATAGTATTTGCATCGTTAGTGCTGAATTACCACTTGTTCTGATATCCAAAGGAGATGCTCCTTGAACAAGGGACAGGGACACACCGCTGCTTTCGGCGGTATACTTTGCTGTGGAATGTGCCTGTTTGTTAAGGAATTGTCTCAAAGCAACCATAAGATTACAACCTCACAAAGTTTACCTTTGTGAGGTTTATTTTTTAACAATTATAGTGTATAATGAATCCTTATAAAGTCTTTCCCAAAAAAATTCATTTGGAGGAATAGGAATGTTTTCGGTTACTATTAGGGAATTGATAGAAGAATTCCAGCTTGAGGAGGTTTCCGGCTGCAAGAAGCTGGATGAAAAGCTTGTTACAACCGCGGACGTTAACAGGCCGGGCTTGCAGTTTGCCGGATATTTTGAGTACTTTGGAACAGACAGGGTTCAAATAGTGGGAAAAGGGGAGACTGCCTACCTTGAAAGTATTGGCTCGGAGGAGAGGTACAAAAGGCTTGATAAATTTTTCGAATGCGGCTTTCCATGTATGGTGGTAGCAAGAGGACTTGAAATATTTCCTGAAATGATTGAGGTATCTGAGAAGCATTCAATACCGGTGCTGAAAACCGATGATATAACCTCAAGGTTCATGAGCGGACTGATAAGGTACCTTAATGTCCAACTGGCGCCGAGAATTTCAAGGCATGGAGTTCTTGTTGAAGTATACGGGGAAGGCATACTGATTCTGGGAGAAAGCGGAGTAGGCAAGAGTGAAACGGCTCTTGAGCTGGTTAAGAGAGGGCACAGGCTTGTTGCGGATGATGTGGTGGAGCTGAGAAAGGTATCTGATAAAACCCTTGTCGGAACAGCTCCGGACATTATCAGGCACTTTATGGAAATAAGAGGCATCGGTATTCTTGATGTCAAGAACCTTTATGGAGTAGGTTCCGTAAAAATGACCGAGAATATAAACCTGGTCATCAACCTTGAGCTCTGGGATGAGAAAAAAAGCTATGACAGACTTGGCCTTGTGGAAGAATATACGGATATTCTCGGTATAAAAATTCCTTCTCTCAATATTCCCGTAAGGCCTGGAAGAAACCTAGCCATTATAGTTGAGGTCGCGGCAATGAACAACAGGCAGAAGAAGATGGGCTATAATGCGGCAAGGGTTCTCAATGACAGGGTTTTGGGAGAAATAAACAATAATGCGGGTAAAGAAAATGCCTAGTAGGAGGTAATTATTTTGAAAATTGTAGTAGACACACATACACACACCATATCAAGCGGACATGCTTACAGCACCATACAGGAGATGGCAAAAGAGGCGCCGTTAAATGGCATAGAGATGATGGCGTTGACAGATCATGGACCGGCATTGAAGGGTGCTCCATTTCTATACCACTTCGTGAATCAGCGGGTAATTCCTTCCGAATTGTACGGAGTGAGGATAATTAAGGGAGCAGAGGCGAATATCATCGATTATGATGGCAATGTAGACTTGCCCGAAGAATATCTTTCCCGACTGGAATTTGTTCTGGCAAGCTTCCATGATATTTGTCTTGAGCCGGCATCATCTGAAGAGCATACCCGTGCCGCAA
The DNA here is from genome assembly GCA_026417615.1 of Clostridia bacterium. Lineage (GTDB taxonomy): Bacteria > Bacillota > Clostridia > Acetivibrionales > JAFADI01 > SKW22. Next base: position 44,871 of record JAOACY010000123.1, on the reverse strand, counting down.
TCGAGGTTTTAAAGAATCCTTATATCGATGCCATAGCACACCCGGGAAATCCTCAATATCAGCTGGACATCGAAGAAGTTGTGAAAACTGCCAGGGAGTACAATAAGCTTATAGAGATAAATAACCATTCCTTCAAGATAAGAACCGGAAGCGAGGCAAATTGCAGAAGGTTTGCCGAGCTTTGCAAGGTTTACGGCGTAAGAATCATTTGCGGCAGTGATGCTCATATAAGCTTTGATGTTGGGAAGTTTGACAATGTGATAAAGCTTCTTGAGGAGGTCCAGGTACCTGAAGAGCTGGTTCTGAATACATCTTCGCAGAAATTTGAAGCCTACCTTAAGGAAAGGGCGGAGAGGATAAAAAGGAAATAAGAAATCAAAGGCAAAAAATAAAGTAAGAAGTAGTATAATATAATATTATATATTTTATCAGGAGATGACTTATTTGATTGATAAGCATATTGAAGGTTTGCTGAGAGATATTGCAGGTGCTGAAAACATTAGGACGGATGAACTCTTAAAGCACCATACCTCCTTCAAGCTTGGAGGCCCTGCTGATATTATGGTTATGCCCCGGGATGAGGAGCAGCTGGGCAAGATTGTAAAGCTTTTAAGGGCTGAATGCGTACCTTGCTTTGTTATGGGTAACGGATCAAACCTGATAGTCAGGGATAAAGGAATAAGGGGAGTTGTTGTAAAGCTGTTTGATAATTTCAAAGGCTGCAGAGTAACCGGAAATATGCTTGAGGCGAAAGCGGGCACGCTTTTGTCCGAAGTATCCAAGGCAGCGATGGAGCATAACCTTGCTGGACTGGAATTTGCCTCGGGAATACCTGGCACGTTGGGCGGAGCCGTAACCATGAATGCCGGAGCATATATTGGAGAGATGAAGGACGTGGTAATTGAGACTGATTATATGGATCCAGAAGGCGAGATTAAAACCGTAAGGGGCTCAGAGCATTGCTTCGGGTACAGAACCAGCTTTATTCAAAAGTCCGGAGGTATAGTTCTGAAGTCAAGAATGATGCTGAAGGAAGGGAACAGGAAGGATATTAAGGCGTTAATGGATGACCTGAACAAAAGAAGGAAAGACAAGCAGCCGCTCCATATGCCAAGCGCAGGCAGCGTGTTCAAACGTCCCCAGGGCTATTTCGCAGGCAAGCTGATTGAAGACTGCGGCCTGAAGGGATTTAGGATAGGCGGGGCTGAAGTGTCAGCAATGCACTGCGGCTTTATTGTCAACACAGGCGATGCAACAGCCGATGATGTTTTAAGGCTGATTGCCCATATTAAGGAATCTGTAAAAGCTAAATTTGGAGTGGATTTGGAAACAGAAGTGAGGATAGTAGGAGAAATATAAAAGGGGTGTACAAATGAGGCTTGTTATAATAACAGGAATTTCAGGCGCAGGTAAAAGCCAGACAATAAAATACATGGAAGATCTGGGCTTTTTTTGTGTTGATAATCTTCCGCCCGAGCTTATTCCCAAATTTGCTGAAATCTGCTTAAGAGGCGGAGAAAAAATGGATAAAATTGCGCTGGTAATAGATATCAGAGGAGGGGGGCTTTTACAGGAGCTGTTTCCCGCACTGGAAAAGGTCAAGGAGCTGGGCATGTCTTATGAAATACTGTTTCTTGATGCCTCAGACCAGGTGCTCATAAAAAGATTCAAGGAGAGCAGGCGCTCTCACCCTTTGGCGCCCGAGGGAAGGCTCCTTAGAGGTATAAAGGAAGAACGCAGGATTCTGGAAGATATAAGAAAAAAGGCCAATCATATAATAGATACCTCAAATCTTACGCCAAAACTCCTTAAGGAGCAGATAACTCAGATATTTGTTGAGGGAAAGGTTTTTGAGGGGCTGATAATAAGCGTAATATCTTTTGGATTCAAATACGGCATTCCGATTGACTGTGACCTTGTTTTTGATGTAAGGTTCCTGCCCAACCCTTATTATATTGATTCCATGAGGAAGCTGACAGGCAAAAATGAAACGGTGAGGGACTATGTCATGAAGTTCGAAGAAACTAAAACCTTTTTAGAAAAGCTTAACGACATGCTGCTGTTTTTAATCCCTCATTATATCAAGGAGGGAAAAAACCAGCTGGTTATAGGCATTGGCTGTACCGGAGGGAAGCATAGATCTGTAGTGATAGCAGAAAGCATCTATACAACTCTTGCAAGCAAGCAGCATAGAGTCATTGTTGACCACAGAGATATCGACAAGGACAACAAAGGAGTGAAGCTTTAAAGCGATGGGCGCATACGATTTGTTGAGCCGTTGTATTTTCTCCATAGCAAAGCCTTGGAACAGGAAGAACAATAATGAGCTCAAACAAAAAAAACATCTGCTGAACGGACCTAAAATTGTTGCAATTGGCGGCGGAACTGGTTTGTCATCAATGCTAAGGGGGCTTAAAGCTTATAGTTCAAATATTACGGCAGTAGTAACAGTCGCAGATGACGGGGGTGGCTCCGGAGTTTTAAGGCAGGATCTTGGCATGCCGCCTCCCGGCGACATAAGAAACTGTATTGTAGCCCTGGCTAATACGGAGCCGATAATGGAGCAGCTTATGCAATACAGATTCAATGAAGGAATGCTCAAGGGACAAAGCTTCGGAAATCTTTTTCTTGCCGCTATGGATGGAATATCTTCCAGTTTTGAAGAAGCAGTACGGCGAATGAGTGATGTGCTGGCAGTAACGGGAAGAGTTTTGCCAGTTACTCTTGAAGATGTAAGACTCTTTGCAGAGCTAGAAGATGGGTATGTCGTTTGCGGTGAATCCAATATCGGGAGGCACAATGCATTTCATCCCGGCCGTATAAAAAGAGTGTATATGGAGCCTCAAAATGCCAAGCCTCTCGATGAGGCGGTGAACGCTATTGAAGAAGCGGATATTATAGTATTAGGTCCGGGCAGCCTATATACAAGCATAATTCCAAACCTGCTTGTAAATAATGTGTTTGAGGCAATAAAAAGCTCAAGAGCAATAAAGGTATATGTATGCAATATAATGACCCAGCCTGGTGAGACTGAAAACTATACTCTTTCTGAACATATAAAGGCAATCGAGAAGCATTCATGCAAAGGTATAATTGATTACTGTCTGGCCAATGCTTCAGAAATTCCGCCTGAAATAAACAGAAAGTACCTGGAGGATGGGGCTAAAGCTGTGGAAATAGATGCCGATAAACTCCACGATACAGGAATTAAGGTTATTTGCGGAGATTTTGTAAGCATAAAAAATAATTTTATCAGACATGACCCAAAAAAGCTGGCGGAAGCTGTAATGAAGATAGGAGGAATTTCATGGAATTTGGCAAATCGCACTGGCGCAGTTATGACAGGGGTATCGAAAAAGAGTGGCTTTTGACCAACGGCATCGGGGGATTTGCTTCATCAACTGTTATCGGAGCGAACACAAGGCGTTACCATGGTTTGCTCGTAGCGTCACTCAACCCGCCTGTGGGCAGGCATCTCATTCTTTCCAAGATTGATGAAAGTATTATTATAAATGGTGTGACTCATAACTTTTATTCTTTTCAAACACCGGACTTTACGATGGAGGGCTTCAGGTACCAGCAGCGTTTTGTAATGAACCCTCTTCCGACCTTTATTTACAGCATTGAGGATGTTTTTATAGAAAAGAAAGTGTGCATGGTTTACGGACAAAACACGACCGCTGTAATATATAATATAATCAATGGTTCCGGCAGCAGCATTCTAAGGCTTACTCCCCTTGTGAATTTCCGTGATTACCATTTTAATTCCAGCAGGCAGCACATGATCTTCGATCAGATTCCAAACGGCCAGGGAGTAGCTATAAAACCATACAACCTGGATATAAACATTAAAATAAACTGCAGCGAAGGTGCCTTTGTAAGAAAGGACGACAGGTATTTTCTTAATATGGACTATGCAATTGAACGTGAACGGGGCTTGCAGTCTACGGAGGACCATTTCATACCGGGATATTTCGAGGTGGAAGTCAAGCCGGGAGAAGAAAAGGAAATTACTGTTACAGCAACAATAGAAAAGGATTTTGAGAAAAGAAACGGAAGTGAACTTGTCAGGCTGGAAATTGAAAGGCTCAACGGTTTGCTTAAAAAGGCAGGTTATAAGGATGATTTTGCACGCAAGCTGGTTTTGGCATCGGATAATTTTATCGTCAAGAGGGCTTCCACAGGGGCTAAAACCATAATAGCAGGCTATCCGTGGTTTACTGACTGGGGCAGGGATTCCATGATTGCACTTACTGGTCTGACTTTGGCTACCAGACGGTATGAAGACGCGCGGGAGATTCTTTATACATTCTCTAAATATGAAAAATATGGGTTGCTTCCCAATGTATTTCCCGACGGAGGAGATGAGCCGCCGTACAACTCGGTGGATGCATCGCTATGGTATTTCGAGGCTGTAAACAAGTACCTGGCATACACCGGTGACTCAGAATTTGTTTTCGAGAAGCTTTATGAGACCTTGACACATATTATTAATTCATATATCAACGGTACTCTCTATAAAATCAAAATGGACGAGGACTATCTTATTGCTGCAGGTGATGAAGGTACACAGCTTACATGGATGGATGCAAAGGTTGGAAGCTGGGTTGTTACGCCGCGGCACGGCAAGGCGGTGGAGATTAATGCTCTTTGGTACAATGCGCTCAAGGTTTTTGCGGATATTGCCAAAAAGATGGGAAAACATTGTGAAAGATATGAAGAGCTTGCCGAGAGAGTAAGGGAGTCCTTTGTAAAAAGCTTCTGGAATTATGACAGACAGTGCCTTTATGATGTAATAACAGAGGATTTCAAGGACTCCAGCGTAAGGCCCAATCAGATACTCGCTGTCAGCTTGTCTTATCCCGTGTTGGCGGGAGATATGGCAAAAAAGGTTGTGACAAGGGTGTGGAAGGAGCTTTATACCGCATATGGGTTAAGAAGCCTTTCAAAAAGGTCTGCCAACTATATAGGGACATACTTTGGAGACCAGCACAGACGTGATGGCGCATACCATCAAGGTACGGTATGGACCTGGCCTCTGGGGCATTTTATCACTGCTTTTGTGAGAGTCAATGGAGGCACGAGACAAGCCAGGCTGAAAGCTCTAAGGTTTATCGAACCTTTCAGGGATCATTTGAGGGATGCTTGTGTAGGGTCAATTTCGGAAATATTTGATGGTGATGAGCCCCATGTGCCAAGAGGATGTTTTGCGCAGGCCTGGAGTGTGGCCGAAATATTGAGGGCGTATACCGAGGATGTGGAATCTGCTATTTACAACAAATATAGTTTTATGGTATAAGTTTTATATGGGATTTTTGAAATAATACAATAATACTGTTGGACAGGGTGTGAAATTTGTCTTTTTCATCAACAGTAAAAAGTGAACTGTGCAGAATTGAAAACAGAGATGTCTGCTGTATGTTTTCGGAACTGGCAGCAGTAATAACAGTAAGCGGTGTAGTCAGATTTAATCGGAAAAATGACTGCAGCGTCAGAATCACAACAGAGAATGCGGCTTTTGCGCGCAAAGTATTCTCTATAATTAAAAGACTTTATAATATTTTCCCTGAGGTTATAATAAGAAAAAGCAGAAAGCTAAAGAGGCATACATCCTACGTTTTGGGTTTGAATGCCTCTATGAATTGCGGAGTTATTCTGGAAACCATGGGGATTGCTGTTGATAAGGGAAGTACTATTATGTACATGCCTTATTTCAAAAAACTGTCAAAAAAGCTTTGCTGCAGGAAGGCATTTTTAAGGGGAGCATTTCTTGCAGGAGGCTCCATCAGTGACCCGGAGAAGACTTATCATCTGGAGATATCAACCCACAGCAAAGAGCTGGCGGAAGAACTGAGTACGCTTATTAACGGCTTTAAGCTGAATGCAAAAGTAATCAGCAGAAAGGGAAATTTTGTTTGCTATCTTAAAGAGGGTGAGAACATAGTGGACTTTCTGAATATTATCGGTGCCCATTCTGCATTGCTGGAGCTTGAGAATGTAAGAATACTGAAGGGGATGCGGAACAATGTGAACAGGATAGTCAACTGTGAGACTGCAAACCTCGAGAAGACAGTTAATGCTTCTATCAGACAGGTTGATAACATTAAATTTATAAAAGACCATATCGGCTTTGAGAATATACCAAAAAATTTGAGAGAGATAGCGGAGCTTAGATTGAGGTTCATTGATTCAAGCCTTACAGAGCTTGGAGAAATGCTTAACCCGCCTCTTGGGAAATCAGGAGTCAATCACAGGCTGCGCAAGCTGGACAGCATTGCCGAAAAGGCAAGAAACTTGAGGGGGTAGTTTTGAATGGTTGAAAAGACTGTTGAGGTGTCTAACCCAACGGGACTTCATGCGAGGCCTGCTGCTTTATTTGTTCAAACTGCCGGGAAATTCACTTCAAATGTCTGGATTGAAAAGGATGATAAAAGGGTTAACGCTAAGAGCATAATGGGTTTAATGTCGCTTGCCGCTTCAATGGGTTCCATAATTACAATAGGTGCCGAGGGCGAAGATGAGCAGATGGCCGTTAAAGAGTTGATTGATCTTATAACATCAGGATTTGGAGAGCAGGGATTAAATCAAAAAGCTGAATAAAAAATGGGCTTGACTTATGGTCAGGCTCTTGTCGTTTTATAGGGATTTTTTTTTATATTGTTTCAAAAGCTTACAAAATAATTAGAAGGATTTTCAAAATATTAGGAGAATTGAATAATAAATAGAGAGTATAAAAACAAAACTTCAATTTTCACATGGGGTGATTTATTTGCAAATAAAATTTACCAGCAAAGGAAACACATTGATTGCAGGAGTAGTTGGAGAATTGGATCATCATTCTGCGGACTATATAAGACAGAAACTTGATGCTGAGCTGGTTAAGGCGTCGAATAAGAACATTATATTTGACCTTTCCAAAATGAGTTTCATGGACAGCTCCGGAATAGGCATTATTATGGGAAGATACAAGAATATCCAAAAGCTGGGCGGGAAAGCTTCTTTAGTGGGTTTGAGCGACCAGTCAAGGCGGATATTTGAAATGTCAGGCCTTTTGAAAATTGTTCCTGCCTATGAAACCATAGATGAGGCACTTAAAAATATGTGAGGGGAGTACATATATGCAGCCTATAAATGAAATAAAACTCGAATTCCTTAGCAAGTCAAGCAATGAGGCCTTCGCCAGGGTAGTTGCAGCGGCATTTGTATCGCAGATAGATCCAACCCTTGAGGAGCTGGCGGATGTCAAGACAGCTGTATCGGAGGCTGTCACAAATGCGGTCATCCATGGATATGAAAATTCGCAGGGGTTAATAAGAATGCATTGCAAGCTTTTTTGCGATGCTGTGGAAATTATCATAAGTGATGATGGAGTTGGAATAGAAGATATAGAGCTTGCAAGACAGCCTCTTTACACATCAAAGCCTGACATGGACAGGTCCGGCATGGGATTTACTGTTATGGAAAGCTTTATGGATATTGTTGAGGTAACTTCTAAACCGGGTGAGGGGACAACGGTATATATGTTCAAGACATTTAAATCGTTGATTAAATAAGTTATTTTGATTATTAAAGTGATTTTGGCTTAAAAACAGTTTTTCTTGAAACAAGATTCAAAAATCACTTGCCTGCGTTGCAGCAATTCCGGCGTCAAAACGCACGGAAGGCATTTTGAGCATCACATAAGCAATCAAAAACATTAATGTTTATTAAGGAAAGGCACAGGATATTATATGAATGAACATGCAGAGGATGAAGTGCTTGAACTTATACAAAAAGCAAAGAAGGGTGACAAGCAAGCCCAGGCTTTAATGGTGGAAAGAAATGTCGGGCTGGTATGGAGCATTGTAAAGAGGTTTCAAAACAGAGGGTATGAAAACGACGATCTTTTTCAAATAGGCTGTATAGGACTAATGAAATCCATAAACAAATTTGACGCATCCTTCGGAGTTAGATTCTCAACTTACGCCGTACCTATGATTATCGGAGAAATAAAGAGGTTTATCAGGGATGACGGCATTATTAAGGTAAGCAGATCACTGAAGGAAACCTCCAATAAGGCCAGGGTCACAAAAGAGGTTATGAGCAAGGAGCTCGGGCGTGAACCAACTGTAGGCGAGATGGCCCAAAGGCTGAATATATCTCCTGAAGAGCTTGTTATGGCACAAGAGGCCTCAAGCTCCCCCGAATCTCTTTTCAACACAATAAAGGAGGGTGACAGCTCGCCAATCCTGCTTATAGACAGGATAAACGGGGAAAGTGTGAGCAATGAGGTCGATATAATTGATAAAATTGCACTGAAACAGATACTTGACACATTAAAACCCCGGGAAAAGCAGATTATAGTGCTGAGGTACTTCAAGGAAAAAACACAGGTGCAAATTGCCAAAATGCTAGGGATATCACAGGTTCAGGTTTCCAGGATAGAGAAAAAAATACTTGAGGAAATAAGACAGAAAATCTCAAATAACTAAGAAATGCAAACAATATGTTTTAAATTCCAGCATATTGTTTTTTTATTTTTCCAATACTATAAATGTTGAGACAAATATTTAAAATTGGCACAAAAGCGATTGTTCAAATATCAAGAGGTGTTTAAAATGACTTTTGAATTAAAAAGATACAGGCTTTTAATCCTTATTATAATAAGTCTTCTTATTATCACGAGCTTTTTTTGGGTTTTGATGGCAAAACCCAATGGAACCAAGGTTCCATACCGAGGTGTATTTGTATGTAAACACACTGTTGAACAGGAGGCATAATGAAAGCAATATTTACAAAAGACGAATATGTCAGATATGTTGAGCAAAAAGCTCCAAAATCAAAAGTAATGAAAAACATTTTGAGGGCATTTCTTGTGGGAGGCGTCATCTGTGCGGGCGGTCAGCTTATTACAAATTGGCTGAAAGCAAGAGGTGTTCCCGCGGAGAATGCAGCAAACCTCACGGCATTGATACTTGTATGTGTAGGCGCATTATTCACAGGCCTTAATATTTATGATGAAATCGGACGTTTTGCCGGTGCCGGTTCAATTGTTCCTATCACGGGTTTTGCAAATTCCATTGTTTCTCCTGCGATGGAATTTAGGAGCGAGGGCTTTATCACCGGCGTTGGGGCCAGGATGTTTGTAATTGCGGGGCCGGTATTGGTTTATGGGATTTCAGCATCAGTAATTGCAGGTATAATCTATTACTTATTGAGGTTTTGAAAATGGCAGAGAAAAGAATCGGCAGGCAAACTATTAAAATTCAAAATCCCGTCAGGATAGTTTCGGCAGCCGGCATTGTAGGCCCTAAGGAAGGGCAGGGCCCCCTAAGGCACTATTTTGACGAGATTATTGAGGATGAGCTGTGGGGCGAAAAGTCCTGGGAAAAGGCTGAGAGCAAGCTGCAGAGAGAAACCTTCGCAAAGGCACTGAACAAAGCGGGAATGAGCACAGGAGAAGTTGATTATGTGATTGCCGGAGATTTGTTAAACCAGTGCATTGCATCAAATTTCGGATTAAGGGAGTCTATGATCCCTTTTTTCGGAGTATTCGGAGCGTGCTCAACGATGGCGGAATCAATGAGCTTAGGCAGCATGATTATTGACGGGGGCTTTGCAGACAATGTTGCATGCCTTACCTCCAGTCATTTTTGCGCTGCGGAAAAGCAATTCAGATTTCCGCTTGAGCTGGGAAGCCAAAGACCGCCCACATCACAATGGACAGTAACAGGGTCAGGATGCGTAATGCTTTCAAATAAAGGTACGGGGCCCTGTATTACTCATGTGACTACCGGCAAAATTATTGATATGGGAATCAAGGATGCGAACAATATGGGCTCCGCAATGGCTCCGGCAGCCGCAGATACAATCATCGGGCACTTTTATGACACCGGCATTGCTCCTGAAAGCTATGACCTGATAATAACAGGGGATCTTGGCAGGCTTGGGAAAAATATATGTGATGAGCTGTTGCGCAGGCAGGGGCTTGAAATATCTGACAGGTACAATGATTGCGGCGCAATGATTTTTGACATGGAACGTCAGGACATTCACTGCGGCGGAAGCGGCTGCGGATGCTCCGCTGTTGTGCTGGCAGGCTTTATATATCAGAAAATGCAAAAAGGAGAGCTGAAAAATGTGCTGTTTGTTGCAACCGGTGCCCTTCTCAGTCCAACGAGCACACAGCAGGGAGAATCCATACCCTGCATAGCCCATGCGGTATCTATCAGAATATAGGGAACTCCTAAACGTAAAATATGATTTAAGCTCGGAAAGGAGTATATTGATACCTTGAATAATATTTTTGTTTCGATTTTGAGCGCATTTATTACCGGAGGTATAATTTGCGCCATAGGTCAGATACTTATTGACAGGACAAAATTAACACCAGCCAGGATTCTTGTTTTATTCGTGACCTCAGGAGTGGTTCTCACTGCCTTGGGAATATACCAAAGGCTGGTTGATATTGGCGGAGCGGGTGCGACGGTGCCGTTGACAGGCTTTGGGTACAGCCTGGCAAAGGGCGCTTTCAAGGATGTGGAACAGTATGGGCTTTTAGGGGCCTTCACAGGAGGTGTGAAGGCGACAGCAGGCGGGATAACCGCTGCCGTATTCTTTGGGTATCTGGTTTCGGTGGCTTTCAAGCCAAAGCCAAAAAGCTGATATATTTATGAAAATGGAGGAGTATGCATGGAAAAAAGAAAAGTAATCCTTGTGACCGATGGTGACAAGGTTGCCCGGAAAGCTGTTGAAATAGCGGCTGCCAATATTGGCGGCCGCTGTATTTCTGCATCTGCCGGCAACCCTACCCGATTGACAGGTGAAGAGATTGTAAACCTGGTTAAAAAGGCGCATAATGACCCTGTTGTGGTGATGGTGGACGACAGGGGTGTCAAAGGAGTTGGCAAGGGCGAGGAGGCCATGTCCTTCATTCTCAAGGATGAAAGCCTGGATGTTTTAGGTGTGGTTGCCGTGTCGTCAAATGGAGAGGATTGCAACGGGCTTAAGGTTTCCTGCTCCATTACGCAGGATGGAAGAATTGTTGACAAAGCGGTAGACAAATACGGAGTGGAAACGCATGCCGATGTGATTTGCGGAGATACCTTAAGCATCTTAAAGGGTAAAAAAGATTTGACAATTGTAGGCATAGGTGATCCGGGCAAAATGGATTTTATGGATGAAATTTCAAAAGGTGCCCCCATAACTACCATGGCGCTTAAAGAGGTGCTTAAAAGGAGCAGCTGAATTAATTTATGTAAAATAGGATATTTGTGCGGACGGCATGCTGTCCCTGACCAGTCCTGACATATATTGCTTGATGTCTTCGGCTGTCTCCTTGGGATAAACATATTTGAATCTGCCGAATTTACCCCACTTTAGCTGACGGTTTTCTTCATCCATGTCAAGCTTTGTTCCCGGAAACCTCTGTAGAATGAATTTCTTGGCGGAAGGTGTGAACCTGTGTTGAATCAATTCAAAGGTTACCGGTTCAGGGGATATTGTTATATCTATACTATGCTTCAGCCGGTCAAACAACTCCTTATATTCTTCCTTCCAACCTTTATATATCATGATGGGCGCCACAATGAATCCAATGGGATAACCTGCTTTTGAGAGCTTTGACGCTGCCACGATCCGTTCTTCAAAGGATGCTGTATTATGTTCGAAGGAGTTTATGACATATCTTGAGTTTATACTGACCCTGAAACGGGTGTGACCTTTATGGTTAAGGTCCAGCAGGGAATCTACATTATCAAACTTGGTCACGACTCTCAATCTGGCATTATGCAGAGCGCCAAAAAATTCAATTGTTTTGCCTAGGCTTCCGGTAAGATGCTCAAGAGCCAGAGGGTCACCGCTGCTGGCTGCTTCAAAGACTGTAACGCTGTTCTCCTCTTTGTTTATATGTCGTTTTATGGTATTAAATATGTCCTCAAGGTTCACATAGGTTCTTAAGTAAGGTTTATATCCTTGAGTTGCCTGAAGATAGCAGTATTCGCAGTTACCCGGACAGTTTGTGGCAAGGGAGAACTCAAAGTCTGCAGATGGCTTGCACACATCAAGCTTCATGCTTTTCTTTGTGGCGACAACCAGGGTTTTTTTTGCTCGGGCATATTTCTGCTTTTCGTCATTACCCGGGATTGAGCGTGATACATTATGAGCAGGCGTCGTTATTATTGGTATTCCCTCTTTTTCAAAGCGCATGCGCAGCTCCTGGCCTAATGGATATTTCAGGGAAGAAGGCTCAAAAAATACAATCTCAGGCTTAAAAAGCTTCATAATTTAAAAATGTCCTCCAATATATGAATTTATATTTTGTTATAAGTATTATTACCTTAATGCGAAAAATAATAAAATAAAGAAGGATTTTTGTCGTATTTATAGAATTAATATTAATAGCATTTAATAGGAGTGAAAAAGATTAAAATTTAATAAATTTATATCGACAAAAGATGATTATTTAAGGAGGGAAGCGGTGCATGAACGTTGAGTACATAAATCCATTTATTGAAGCAAGCCAGACAGTTCTTAAAAACGGTGCTGGAATCGATGCAAAGCTTGGGAACGTATATTTGAAAAATGCCCCGTACAAGAGCGACTCTATCGTAATAATAATTGGACTGACCGGTAAGATAAGAGGTCAGGTTGTTTTTGCCATGAGCACTCCTGTAGCTTTAAAAGTCGCATCAAGCATGATGTACGGCATGCCGGTGACGGAATTGGACGAAATTGCCAAGAGTGCCATATCAGAGCTTACTAATATGATCCTTGGCAATACCGCCACTATTTTATACAACAAGGGAATAGGCATTGAAATTACTCCTCCGTCTTTGCTTATGGGAGAGAATATGGTTATTACTCCAAATAAAATGAAGACTATTTGCATACCTCTGCATTTGAATGATACAGACGTAATTGAGATAGACGTTTCCGTTGTAGACGGATAAAGCTGAACCAACCTTGATGGTTATGACCTGTAAGTGGCTGTAAAATAGCCACTTTTTTGCGTGTTAAAAAAAACAATTTATTGGTATATTATATATTGTGCCTGGAGGGATAGATTTGTCTTTTAATATAGTGCTTGTGGAACCAGAAATACCGCAGAACACCGGTAACATAGCAAGAACATGCGCGGCTACGGGAAGCACGCTTCATCTTGTGAAGCCTTTGGGCTTTTCTGTTGATGACAGGTATCTCAAAAGAGCCGGTCTGGACTACTGGGCCGATGTGGACGTTCATTACCATGACAGCTTCGCCAAGCTAAGAGAAGCTTATTTTGACAAGCATTTTTTTTTCGCAACTACCAAAGCTCCAAAGGCATATACTGACATTAAATATCCGGAAGGATGCTTTCTGGTTTTCGGCAAGGAAACAGCCGGCCTTCCCGAAGAATTGCTAAGGGAGAACAAGGAATGGTGCATCAGGATTCCGATGAAAGAGAGCATCAGATCCTTAAACCTTTCAAATTCAGTTGCGGTTATTCTCTTTGAATGCCTGAGGCAGCATGAGTTTAAGGGGCTGATTGAAGAAGGCAGGCTTACCAGGTACGATTGGTGAACAAAGGAGGTAATATATGGTTAACAGGGAAAGAATGGCGGAGGAGTTCATTGAACTCGTGAAGATCGACAGCCTCAGCCTGAATGAGAAGCAGATGGCGCAAGTCCTTAAATCCAAGCTTGAGGCCATGGGCTATGAAGCCTTTGAGGATGATGCCGGAACAAAGGCAGGCGGCAATTGCGGCAACATCATATGTACAGTCAAGGGAAACATGGATGTTCCCGCGGTTTTGCTTATGGCTCATATGGATACTGTAGTGCCTGGAACAGGAAAAAAACCGGTTGTTGACGGAGAATATATCAGAACTGATAGAACAACGGTGCTTGGCGGAGATGATCTTGCAGGCGTTGAATGCATACTTGAGACACTGCGGGTTTTAAAGGAAGACAAAATTGACCACGGGGATATCCAGATTGTATTTACAATGGGAGAGGAAGTTGGGCTCCTTGGCTCAAAAAATCTTGACTATGGCAGGATATATGCAAAATTTGCCTTTATAATGGATAATGGAGGCCCTATCGGCACAGTTGCCGTCAAAGCTCCGTCGCAAAACAAGATTGATGCGGCAGTGAATGGAAAGTCCGCTCATGCAGGCATTGAGCCGGAAAAAGGCATTAGCGCGATACAGATAGCCGCTTATGCCATTTCAATGATGAAGCTTGGCAGAATTGACGCCGAGACAACTGCAAACATAGGCATTATCAGTGGAGGGCACGCTACAAATATAGTATGCGGCAGGGTGGAATTAAAGGCTGAGGCAAGGAGCCTTGACGAGAAAAAGCTTGAAGCCCAGACTCAGCATATGAAGCAATGTCTGGAGCAGGCAGCGGAAAAATTCGGGGGCAGTGTGGAGTTCAAATCCGAATTGATGTACCCTGCTTTCAAAATAGGAGAGAATGATGAAATCATAGGTATACTCAAGAAGGCTTCCGAAGCTTCAGGAATTGAACTGAGGCTTGAGGCTACGGGAGGAGGAAGTGATACAAATATTGTGAACGGAAATGGAATACAAGCTGTAGATGTCAGCATAGGAATGGATAAGGTGCACAGCGTGAATGAACAGATAAAAATAGAGGATATGGCAAAGGCCGCTGAATTTCTTATTGCCATAATCGGAAAGGGAATGCTCCAAATAAAAGAAAAATAAGCATTGGAGGAGGATATTCTGGATTTTGTTGAAGTCAGTGTTGACGATAAAGAGGTTTTTGACAAGTACCTTGAAAAATTCCAGCCTCAGGCGTCTGATCTCAGTTTTACAAATGTCTACATGTGGAGGCATTATTTCAGATCCAGATATGCAATAATAAACGGGCTTCTGTGTGTTGTCGCAGTGCCTGAAAAGGATGAGCCTTTCTGCTTCATGCCCATGGGGGAGATAAACGAGGATGATTTTAAAGGTGCGGTGGAGGCTCTTGGAAGATACTTTGCAAAAAACGGCTGGAAATTTCAGTTCAGGCGAGTTGAGGAGGATCGGCTGCAGCTTTTTAGGAATTATGTCAAATCAGAGAAGGCTATAGTTTTTGACAGAAGGAACAGCGATTATGTTTATTTGACACAGGACCTTATAAAGCTGGCAGGTAAAAAATACGACGGTAAAAGGAATCATATAAATAAATTCAAAAGGGAGCATCATTACGAGTATGCTGCAATAACTCCCGATAATCTTGAGGATTGTTTGAGGATATCGAATGAATGGTATGCCAAAAGAAGCAGCAACAAGCATAGGGGACTGTATTTTGAAAAGTGTGCGGCGGACGACCTTCTGCATAACTATGAAAGACTTGGGTGCACGGGCGCGATAATTTATGTGGATGGCAGGCCGGAGGCTTATACCGTAGGCGAAATGCTTAACAAGGACACGGCGGTAATCCTTTTGGAGAAGGCAAACGCCAGTATTGACGGACTGTATACTCTTATTAACCAGCAGTTTTGTGAAAACGCCTGGGCAGACACTAAGTACATCAACAGAGAAGAGGATATGGGAGTTGAAGGGTTGCGCAAGGCAAAGCTTTCCTATCATCCTGCAAAGCTGGTCAATAAGTATATAATAAGCTTAGGCTGAAATGCCTTGCCTGGGTTTGTTTTATTCAGCTTGCAATGTCAGTTTCTAAGCTGGAATAATCCTTAACCGCATTACTTTGTTAAAAATTTAATGAATTTTCTCATAACTATTGAAAATATGCAGAAAATAATATAAAATAGTTGTGGTTTTGGATAACTATACAACAATTTACATAGGAGGGCGTTTTATTATGGCAGTAAAAATGGGTATTAACGGTTTTGGACGTATCGGACGTCTCGTGTTCAGGGCGGCAATCAACAACCCTAACGTAGAAATCAAGGGTATAAATGATCCGTTCATTGATCTTGAATACATGACATATATGTTAAGGTATGACACAGTACACGGACAGTTTGACGGTACAATTGAAACAAAGGACGGAAAGCTTGTAGTAAACGGTAAGGAAATTGCAGTTTTCGCAGCAAAGGATCCCGCTGAAATCAACTGGGCTGGCTGCGGAGCCGAATACATTGTTGAATCCACAGGAGTATTCACAACCATTGATAAAGCAGGAGCACACTTTAAAGGCGGAGCGAAGAAGGTAATCATAAGCGCTCCTTCAAACGATGCTCCAATGTTCGTAATGGGTGTCAACCACGACAAGTATACCAAGGATATGACAGTTGTTTCAAATGCATCATGCACTACAAACTGTCTCGCACCTTTAGCAAAGGTTATTCATGACAACTTCGGCATAATAGAAGGACTTATGACTACAGTTCACGCCGCTACAAACACGCAGAAGACTGTTGACGCTCCTTCAAACAAAGACTGGAGAGGAGGAAGATCAATCCTCAACAACATTATCCCTTCATCCACCGGCGCGGCAAAGGCCGTTGGAAAGGTTATTCCGGAGCTCAACGGCAAGCTTACCGGTATGGCATTCAGGGTACCTACAGCCGACGTATCTGTTGTTGACCTCACCTGCCGTCTTGAAAAGGCTGCCACTTACGATGAAATCAAGGCAGCAGTCAAGAAGGCATCTGAGAACGAGCTCAAGGGAATTCTCGGATACACTGAAGATTCGGTTGTTTCAACTGACTTCATCCATGACGCTCGTACTTCCATATTCGATGCCGGTGCCGGTATAGCATTGAACAGCAACTTCGTTAAGCTTGTTTCATGGTATGACAACGAGTGGGGCTATTCAAACAAGGTTGTTGACCTCGCTATGCACATGGCGGCTGTTGACGCTAAATAAGCATACGAATTTAAAACAAGAGCCTGGTATTCGTACCAGGCTTTTATTTTTGGGACTGACTATTGAAAAACTAGGAAAAAAGATGTAAAATAGTTACGGTTAACGAGGCGCAAATTTGGATAGATTACATAGTGTTTCCTGTACTGTGATAAACTAAATTGGCGCAATTATGATAGTGTTAAAATCTTAGACATATTTAATATTTTGTAGGAGCGTGAAAACAATGAAAATGCTGAACAAAAAGACCATCGAAGATATTGATGTAAAAGGCAAAAAGGTTATTGTGAGGGTAGACTTCAATGTTCCATTGGATGCTGACAGAAACATAACAGACGATAAGAGAATAGTCGGTGCCCTTCCCACTATCAAGTACCTTGTAAGCCAAGGTGCGAAGACCATACTGGTTTCCCACCTGGGAAGACCTAAAAACGGCTTTGAAGAAAAGTACAGCATGAAGCCGGCGGCGAAAAGATTGAGCGAGCTTTTGGGGCAGGAAGTCATAATGGCTGAAGATGTTATAGGTGAAGATGCAAAGGCCAAGGCAGCAGCCCTCGAGGAAGGCCAGGTGCTCATGCTTGAAAATGTAAGGTTCCATAAGGAGGAGGAAAAGAACGATCCCGCATTCACAAAGGAGCTTGCAAGCCTTGCGGAAATATATGTAAATGACGCTTTCGGCACAGCGCACAGAGCACATGCTTCTACAGCAGGTCTTGCTGATTACCTTCCCGCGGTAAGCGGATACCTAATCCAGAAAGAGCTTGAATTCATGGGCAAGGCGCTTGCTAATCCTGAAAGACCTTTTGTGGCTATTCTTGGAGGCGCAAAGGTTTCAGACAAAATATCCGTTATTGAAAACCTCATCGATAAAGTAGATACACTGATTATCGGCGGTGGAATGGCTTATACATTCCTGAAGGCCAAAGGCTATAAAATAGGAAATTCAATCTGTGAGGACGACAAGCTCAATCTTGCCAGGAGCTTGATGGAAAAGGCCGAAAAGAAGGGCGTAAACCTTATGCTTCCCATTGGAAGTATAGTAGGCCTGGAATTCAAGAATGAAACCGAACACAAGTATGTGCCTTCGGATGATATGCCTGACGGCTGGATGGGCATGGATATAGGATCGCTTACTATAGAAAAGTTCTCAAAGGAAATTAAGAAAGCAAAGACAATAGTGTGGAACGGACCGATGGGAGTGTTTGAATTCCCCAATTTTGCCACAGGCACCAAGGAAATAGCAAGAGCCGTTGCAGAATCCGGAGCCATTTCAATAGTTGGTGGCGGTGACTCCGCTGCCGCTTTAGAACAGCTTGGCTTTGCGGACAAAATCACTCATATTTCAACAGGCGGAGGAGCATCGCTGGAATTCCTTGAAGGCAAAATACTTCCCGGAATAGCTGTACTTATGGACAAAAACCCAAGAAAGAAAATTGCCGCCGGAAACTGGAAGATGAATAAGACTCCAAAGGAAGCCGCAGAGTTTGTTGAAGCGCTTAAAGCGAGGGTGGCGGATGCAGACGCTGAAGTTGTAGTCGCTGTTCCTTTTGTTTGCATTCCTGCTGTGGTTGAAGCCGTAAAGGGTTCCAATATAAAGGTTGCAGCTCAGAACATGCACTGGGAGGAAAAAGGAGCCTTCACCGGTGAGGTTTCAGGTCCTATGCTTGCAGAACTTGGGGTTAACTATGTTATCATAGGACACTCTGAAAGAAGGCAGTATTTCGGTGAGACTGATGAAACTGTCAACAAGAGAGCCCTTGCGGTATTAAAATACGGAATGACTCCAATAATATGTGTAGGTGAGTCACTAACCCAAAGAGAACAGGGTGTAACTGCAGATCTGGTAAGATACCAGGTTAAAATTGCCCTTCAGGGCATGACTGCTGAACAGGTTAAGAATGTGGTGATTGCCTACGAGCCTATCTGGGCAATCGGAACAGGCAAAACTGCCACAAATGAGCAAGCTAACGAAGTATGTGCAATTATCAGGGAAACTGTCAAAGAGCTTTTCGGCGAAGAAGTTTCCGTCTGCACCAGAATTCAGTATGGCGGAAGTGTAACGGCTGCCAATGCGGGAGAGCTCTTCAACATGTCCGATATTGACGGAGGCCTTGTCGGCGGTGCCAGCCTCAAGCTTGATGATTTTGAAAAGATTTGCAAATACGACGCATAATCGCATAAAAATTAAAAAGGGCAATCCTTTGGGTTGCCCTTTTATTTAAGAAAGAGAGTGTAATATATGAAGAATAAATTGGTAGCACTGATCATTTTAGATGGTTACGGCAATAACCCTGCAGTTGAAGGAAACGCCATAAAAGCAGCAAATAAGCCCAACCTTGACAGACTTGCGGCTCAAAACCCAACTGCAACCATTCGCACCAGCGGCATGGATGTCGGCCTTCCGAGGGGTCAGATGGGCAACTCTGAAGTCGGGCATACAAATATTGGGGCAGGGAGAATTGTATACCAGGAACTGACAAGGATAACCAAATCCGTAGAAGACGGCGATTTCTTCGAAAAGAAGGAATTCCTTGACGCAATCGAAAATTGCAGGAAGAACAATTCAAGGCTTCACCTTTTCGGACTTCTTTCAGACGGAGGAGTGCACAGCCATAACACACACCTCTATGCATTGCTTGAGCTTGCTAAAAGGCAGGGGTTGGAGGATGTATTCATACACTGCTTCTATGACGGCAGAGATGTTCCTCCGGATAGCGCCAAGGGTTATACAGAAGAGCTTGTTGCCAAGCTCAAGGAAATCGGCGTTGGAAAGATTGCTTCCGTTATGGGAAGATACTATGCGATGGATCGCGACAAGAGGTGGGAAAGAGTTCAGCAGGCTTATGACGCAATGGTATCGGGCAAAGGCCTTGAAGCAGAGGATCCGATTAAGGCTGTGGCTGATTCATATGAGGCTGAAGTCTTTGATGAGTTTGTAAAGCCCACGGTTATTGTTGAAAATGGCAAGCCTGTTGCAACAATAGGAGAAGGTGATTCCGTCATATTCTTTAATTTCAGGCCGGACAGGGCAAGAGAAATAACCAGAACCTTCGTTGACCCGGAGTTTGACGGATTTGAAAGAAAGTATTTTCCTGTGCACTTTGTTTGCATGACTCAGTATGACAAGACAATGCCCAATGTGACAGTTGCATTCAAGCCTGAAAGCTTGACAAATACTTTTGGGGAATACATTAGCAGATTAGGGTACAAGCAGCTAAGAATAGCTGAAACAGAAAAATATGCTCATGTTACCTTCTTCTTCAATGGTGGTATAGAAGCAGTCTATGAAGGGGAAGACAGGGCGCTGATACCCTCGCCCAAGGTGGCCACCTACGATCTGAAGCCTGAAATGAGCGCTTATGAGGTGGCGGAGGAAGCTGTAAGGAGAATTGAATCAAAGCAATATGACGTAATAATCTTAAACTTTGCAAACCCTGACATGGTTGGGCATACAGGCATTATGGATGCGGCAAGGGCGGCTGTGGAGGCTGTTGATGCATGCGTTGGAAAGGTTGTGGCAGCTATAGAAGCTCAGGGCGGCGTAGCATTGATTACAGCTGACCATGGAAACTCGGAGCAAATGATAGATCCTGAAACGGGAGGCCCTTTCACCGCCCATACGACAAACCCCGTACCCTTAATCGGCGTGGGCCTTGGAGGCATGAAGCTGAAGGATGGGCGTCTGGCTGACCTCGCACCTACGATGCTGGATATAATGGGCATTGAAAAACCGGCTGAAATGACTGGAGAGTCATTGCTGGTGAAGTAAACAGATTTTATTATTGATAAATAGCCTGGACAAACAGGCTTATTTTTTTTGTTTTAACTTCAGGAAAATGGTTAAAATATACTTTGGACATTAACAAATGCTCCTGACATGCTTGTTATGTAAAAATATTACAAATTAGGAGGGCTGCGAATGAAACAGTTTCTTGAAATTGAAAGCGTGTTTGCGAGAGAAATACTTGATTCCAGAGGAAATCCAACTGTAGAGGTCGAGGTTATTGTTGAAGGCGGCTACATAGGCAGGGCTGCGGTTCCTTCCGGAGCATCCACAGGCGCCTTCGAGGCTGTAGAGCTTAGAGACGGCGATAAGCGCAGATATCTTGGAAAGGGAGTGCGGAAAGCGGTAGACAATGTGAATAACATTATTGCCCCTGAAGTTGAAGGAATGAATGTTCTTGACCAGGCAGCAATAGACAGGCTCATGATTTCCCTTGACGGAACACCCAATAAGAGCAAGCTCGGCGCCAACGCAATACTTGGAGTTTCCTTGGCTGTTGCGAAAGCTGCAGCAGAGGCTTTGGGATTAAGCCTGTACCAGTACATCGGCGGTGTTAACGCCAAGGTTCTTCCTATTCCTATGATGAACATAATAAACGGAGGGAAGCATGCTGACAACAGCGTAAACATACAGGAATTCATGATAATGCCTGTGGGAGCATGCTGCTTTAAAAATTCCCTGCAGATGTGCTCGGAGGTGTTCCACAGCCTTAAGAAAGTGTTAAAAGGCAAAGGGTACAGCACTGCGGTAGGGGATGAGGGCGGATTTGCACCGAATCTAAAAAGTGACGAGGAAGCTGTCCAGGTTATCCTGGAAGCGGTTGAGGCTGCCGGCTACAATGCAGAAAGCGATTTCAGGATAGCAATTGACGCTGCTGCCACTGAAATGTACGAAGAGGCAAAGAAGGCAGGAATGCCAGAGGGCACGTATTATTTCTGGAAGACCGACATAAGGAAGTCCAGAGAGGAAATGGTGGATTACTGGGCACAATTAACGGAAAAATATCCCATCATATCTTTGGAAGACGGCGTGTCAGAAGAAGACTGGGAAGGCTGGAAGCTGCTTACCCAGAAACTCGGCACTAAGATACAGCTGGTTGGAGACGACCTTTTTGTTACCAACACCGAACGCCTGAAGAAGGGTATTGATATGGGCGTGGGAAACTCAATACTAATTAAGGTTAACCAAATCGGAACTCTTACAGAGACCCTGGATGCAATACAGATGGCCAACAGGGCCGGATATACTGCGGTTGTTTCCCACAGGTCCGGTGAAACGGAGGATGCTACAATAGCAGATATTGCAGTGGCAACAAATGCGGGCCAGATAAAGACCGGCGCGCCTTCCAGGACAGACCGCGTGGCGAAGTATAACCAGCTTTTAAGGATAGAGGAGGAGCTTGGTGAAGTGAGCCAATACCCGGGACTTGAAGCATGGTTTAATTTAAAAAACAAGTAGAGCATAAAAAAGTTTATGCAAATAAATTTCTGATTGAGGACCAATGTAAAAAAATGTAATCAAGAACAAAAGCTTTAGAGCAGTCTTTATTTAAAAATGAAGTTCTGTGTAGTTTACGATAAATAGCTTGCATTGAGGAGAAAAGTTATTATTTTAAGACATTTTAACAGCATCGCAAAGATGAATTTTATGTAAATGCCTTTAAGGGTTGGAGCATAAATTTACTTTCCTTAGAGGTATTGTTTACGGGTGGGTAAAATTGCATTTTCCCAATAACTTTCTCAATGTAAGCTATTTTCGTATTTAATATAACAGGATGTATAATAAAATGGCAATGAAAAATTAATTGAATTATGGTTTAATTATTAATCATTGTCAGTTCGTACAATTATCCAAAATTTCCACAAACTGATATCATTCATGATTTTTCTCTGAATTCTGACGGAGTAACTCCAAATTTCTTTTTGAATACTTTGCTGAAATATTTATCATCATCAAAACCAACTTTTTCAGCAATTTCATAAATTTTGTTGATTGGATCTTTTAATAACTCTATTGCTTTGTTCAAACGAACATCCATAATGTAGTTTGTAAGCGTTTGACCTGTTTCTCGCTTGAATAATGAACTAAAATAGGCACTGTTCATACATACATAATTTGCCAGCACGTCAAGGCTTAAATTTTTTGAATAATGTTTTTTTATATATTCTTGAACAATATATATTATCTTTTTATTATTGTTGTTTGAGCGATAGTTTTTATTAATTTCGATATAATGATTTAATGATTTCAAAAAAGCTATTTTTAAATCTTCAACTTTTTTACATGAAATAATATCATTTTTAAAGTTATGCAGACAAGATGAAACAATTTCGTTATCAGTATTATATTCAGTAATTTCAGATAATTTTTTAACAATAAAAGTAAACATAGCATCCTCAATCTGCTTAACCAAAAAATTTTTCTGAATAAGGAATTGATAAAGCAGTTCGGATATATATTTATCAAGCATAAATTTATCCTCTACTTCTAGAGCAACATCTATTTTTGACCAGATTTCTTCAGAAAAGGTTATATGAGCTTTTCTTTTGCTTATCTCGGAGTATTTGAAAACATCTTGCCCACCAACAAGCTTCTGTCTTATACATATCTTAGCTTGAGAATAAAGTCTTTGTAATGATTCAATTCCAATCTTAAAGTCACTCATTCCTATTGCTACAGAAATTTTATGATTAAGTAAAGAGCTTTGAAGCGATTGGATATCATTCATTATTATTTGAATGGTTGATTCATCTTTTATTGCATTTAAAAATATTAGTTGTGTTTCTAATGTCATAACGTGCAAGTATTTTCTAGTTTCGTTTTCAAATAATGATATTATTTCTCTTTCAACGTTATTGCGTGATATATCTAAAGAATTCAAGCAATCAACAATTAAAACAAAAAAATAATCTGTAACGGAGTACTCGGAAAGCATCTTTATTATATGTTCAAGTTCAATTTTATCGGTATTAATACCATTCATAAAGTTAAAGAGTTTTTTTCTGTTAAGTTCTTCAATGGTCTGATTAAGAATATATATCTGCTTATCTATAAGAGGCTGGGAGTCCTTTGATTTTATTAGCGAAATAGACTTTGTTATTGCAAGTTGAAGCTTTTCTCTATGAACAGGCTTAAGTAAATAATCATCTACATCTAATGTAATTGCTTTTTTGGCATAATCAAACTCACCAAAACCAGAGATAATTATTATTCTTGAGATACATCCTATTGACCTTATTCTTTCAATAAACTGTAAGCCATCCATATAAGGCATTTTAATATCTGTTATTATTATATCCGGAAAATTACCTTGAATAATATCAAGCGCAGCCCTTCCATTTTCAGCCTGCAAAAATTCTATTTTTTCAATTACAATGTCTTTCAGCATTGAAATAAGTCCTCTTCTTATAATATCCTCATCATCTACTATCAATATCCTGACCATAAATTCCACCCTCTATATAGACCATATAAATCATTACACTAGCCTTCATCTATATAACATCAATAAGGGGAAGGTATAGAGTAAAACATGTATAGTCTTCTTGGTTATTTATTGAAATAATTCCATATGATGAACCATACTTATTTACAATTCTTTCATGAACGTTTCTCAAGCCCACACCGAAACCTTTTACAGGCATATCTTTTGGGGGTATTTTGCCTGAAATCCAATCCATAAGTTGAATAGCTTTTTCTTTATGTATAGGTATGCCATTATTTTTAATTATTATTACCAAAGTATTTGAGCTTTCTTTTATTATAAGATCGATAATGCAAGGTCCGCTATAATTATCGAAACCATGAATAATTGCATTTTCAACCAATGGCTGGATTACAAGCTTGATGATAATTTTGCTATATAAACTTTCGGGACAAGATATATTTAGAGAAAGTCTATTGTTCAACATAAGATTTTCTAAAGCGCAATAATATTGTATTTGGTCTAGTTCATTTTTTAATGGTACAAAGTGTTCTTCGGTTTTTAAATTATATCTTAGCATCATACCCAGGCAGGTCAATGCGTCAGATATATCTCTATTTTTATTTATTTCTGCCATCATTTTTATTGTTTCTAAAGTGTTATATAAAAAGTGAGGATTTATTTGGCTTTGAAGAGATTTATATATAGCTTCTTTCTGAAGAATTTCTGCCTTATAAACCTCATTAATTAATTGTCTGATTTTTGAAATCATAATATTAAAATCATTACCAAGTTCAGTAAATTCATCGTTTCCTTTTAATTCTATTTTTTGATTAAGATCACCCTTCTGGACAAGCCTCATTATCTTTACAAGTTTTTTTACTTTTTTTGTAAGCGCACTTGATATATAAAAAGAGAAAAAAATCAGGAGAATAATTCCTAATGAAAATTCAAAAATAAAAATCGTTTTTGTTCTTCTCACATCCTTCATTAATTCTGATTGAGGTATAATTCCTGCAATTATACAGTTTAATTTAGGTATTTCAGCAGAATAAATATTATAATGAGTTTTTTCATGATAAAAGTAATTGTTTGAATAATTTGTTCTTTTCAAAGATTTTTTAGCATCTTTCAAAAGACTTTCCATATTTTTTTTAGTCGAATATAAAATTTTCTCATCATTAGTCAGAACAAGAAACATACCTTTTTGAAAAACTGCTTTTGCAGCAGCACTGTCAAATAACGCTTCAGGTTTAAAATAAAGTTCGATATATGTGTTTGCTGATTCTGAAATATTTGAAGGAAAAGGCATAAAGATTGATATGGTATATTTAATGTCAGCATTATCAGGTGCTTGCATGAATTTTAATTTTCTTGAATTATCTAATATTACATATTTGGGATTAATAAGAGAAGACGCAACCATTTCTTTAAACCAAATAGTTGATGTATAGTCTTGAAAGTGGTAAATATTATCTGATTCAGGTATTTTGATGTTATTCGTAAAAAATCGAAATTTTAACTTGCCTGCTTCCCATGTTGATGTCCAGGCAATTAAAGGATTAATATAAGTCTTTGCAGTTTGAATGCTTTCAAAATCGCTAATTTTAAGATTATTGAAATAATTAACGAGAATTGGATTGGAGCATATTTCATAAGCTTTTTCCTCTAATGATGATAATTCCTTTTCAATTTGAGCTTTTGCTGTAATAACTTCATTCATAAGACTTGAGGATTGTTGAATTTCAATAGCTTTTACAGAATTTGAATACAAATAAGAAAAAAGAACAAATACTGGCAATGCCAGTAAAAGTAAATTAGACAGCATAAGTTTTGTTGTATAGTTTAATCTAAATTTATCAAAGTTTTTTAACAAGATAATCACCGAAATCTTTTTTATATAGTATAATATTTACCTTTAAAACTTTTCAAACATGTGCATTATGGATATACAAATAAAATATTTTAAGTTATTTTTGTATGGTAGCAAAAAAAATACACTAAATCTAAAATGATTCCATCGAAAAGTTATAAATCCGATGCTAATATATCAATAAGTAATTTAATACTATGAGTTGTTAACTTATTATTTTACCAAACATAATTTTGAGCATACTAATTATTTGCAATCTTATAATGGTGATTTTACAATAATTTTGCTCTTATTTCAAGAGACAGATAATAGTATGGTGACAAAAATGTTCTTTGAAAACATTGAATATTACAAGTTTGAGGCAAAAATACTTTTAATATATAAAAGTTTATTTGTATGTATGACTTTTGTGGATTTGTAGTCCACATGTAACAATAATCAAAAATTCATAAATTTGGAGCGTAGTATGTTTAATAAAACTTTGAAAAAAACATTGGTTGATAATGGTAATAAAATGCTTATCTTTAAACGAATTAAGGAACAGAAGCAGCTACATCTTATGCTATTACCCGGAATTATTTTTTTGATTTTATTCAATTATTTACCTATGATAGGAATGATTATGGGTTTTCAGGATTTTAAACCATTTAAAGGATTTTTAGGAAGCGAATTTGTTGGGTTAAAACACTTTATAGCATTAGGAAAAGATTTATTGTTTTGGAGAGCTTTTAGAAACAGTTTAGTGATGAGTTTGATTAAGCTTGTCATAACCTTTCCTATACCAATTTTTTTCGCAATAATTCTAAATGAACTCAGAAATGGATTCTATAAGAAAATAGTACAAACGGCAAGCTTGTTACCTCATTTCATTGCTTGGGTTGTTATAGCAGGTATATTCCAAATATGGTTGTCTGATGATGGATTGGTTAATGTTATACTTGCCAAAATGCACATTATAACTAAGCCTTATGCTTTTTTGCAGGAGAAACAGTCTTTTTGGGTTCTTATGGCGATAATTGATGCGTGGAAATCAACGGGATGGTGGTCGGTTATTTATTTAGCATCAATTGCAGGGATATCAATAGAGGTTTACGAAGCAGCATTAATTGATGGCGCAGGTAGAATTAAGCGTATATTGTTTATTACTTTACCTTATCTAAAAAACACTATGGCTATTGTGTTTATATTGAGTATGGGGGGGTTGGTTGCAGGAGGTATGAATGGCACCAATTTTACCCAATCATTGTTATTTAGCAATGTTATGAATTATGATTATTCTTTGGTGTTAGATACATATGTTGTAAGGTTAGGACTACAGTTAGGGAGACTTTCTTTTGCGGCTGCAGTGGGCATTGTGCTATCTGTTGTTTCGCTTGTCCTTTTTACAGGAACAAATTATATTTCTAAAAAAATAAACGGTACAAGTATTTATTAATATTTAATACTAAATTTGAGAGGATTAATATGAGATACATTGGGATATTTGCTAAAAATACTTTTGAAGATAAGTTTGTTAAGCTGATATCAATAACTATAACCTTTTTAACTATTTTGCTAACACTATATCCATTATACTATACACTCATATATGCACTTAACCTTCCATCAGACATTAGAGATAATGGCTATGTGTATATAATCCCTAGAAAAATTTCATTTGATAGTTTCAAATCAATATTTTCTCAAACCAGGCTATATTCAGCTCTTATGATGTCGGTTATGAGAACTATTTTAGGTACAGTGACATCTGTTTTTTTCACCGCAATGGTTGCTTATCCGCTGTCTAAGAAATATTTGGTTTTTAGAAAATTTTATTTAAGGTTCAATATTATCACTATGTATTTTTCGGGGGGGATTATACCCTTCTATATGGTGTTAAAGAATCTAAATCTGTTGAGTAATTTTTTAGTATATATAGTACCGATGCTTTTTTCGGTGTTTAATGCAATTTTATTTATTAACTTTTTTATGGACATCCCGGAGGCTTTAGAAGAATCGGCTAAAATAGACGGTGCAGGAGATTTTTATATATTTATTAAAATATTCATCCCGCTTTCTGCACCGATAATAGCAACAGTTTCACTTTTTAATGGAGTAGCTCATTGGAATGACTTCTTTTATCCAACATACTTTATTGTTGGAAGAGAGGATTTATACACTCTGCCGGTAATTCTTTTCAAGATAATTTCTCAAGCTCAAGGAGCTGAGATGGTTCGAAAAATGCTAGGCTTGAATAGTGCAGGTATAGAAGTTTTCAATTCAATAAAATATGCTACGATGTTTGTTTCTATATTACCTATTGCACTTGTTTATCCAATGCTTCAAAAGTTTTTTATTAAGGGTATGATGCTAGGCTCAGTTAAAGAATAGAATAGAAAGAAAAGTATTCGAACTACAAAGATAAGGCTAGTTGAATGTACTAAAAATGGATATTGAATTTATTCATGAAACTTTCAAGAAATTATTTTTAGAATGTTAGGGGCGTAAAAAATTATGCTCCATAACATATACCTCGAAGGCCTTTGAAGTTTTCGAGAAAATTTAATAAATTTTAAGGAGGATACCATGAAAAAGAAACAAAACATTATCTTGTCATTGCTGTTAGCAGTAATGATAACAGTTACAGTGTTCGCTGGCTGCGGCAAGAAAGCAAATGAGACTGAACCTACCACTAGTGCACCACAAAAAACAGTAGCTTCCGAAAGTACAATTGATACTAGTACACCCTATGAATTTACTCATTATGTGGATTTCGATTGGTGGAACGGTGAAAAATTGGAAGAAAAGGAGTATGGCAAATATCTCCTGGAAAAAACAAATTGTATAGTTAAGACATCAAAACCTCCGCAGGGAGCCACAGAAACTCTTCAAATCATGCTTTCATCTAATCAGATTCCGGATTTAATAACTGTAGACTGTTCAAGTCCAGCAGTTGGCAGCTTGATTGAAGGGGGTTATGTTCAGGATATTGGCAAACTCATTGATGAATTTGCGCCAGATATCAGAAAATATGTTGAACCCGAGTACTTCCAATATCACAAATGGAATGACGGGAAAAACTATTATTTCTCAAACTTCATTAAAACAAAATGGGTTCAAGAACAAGAGGGGTTTAGCAAAATAGATACATCAACCAATGTTCACTTAATACGATCAGATATTTATGAGGCTATTGGCAAACCAGATATGACTTCTCCGGAAAACTTTTTTAAAGCATTAATGTCCATAAAAGAAAAGTATCCAAAGATTAAACCATATTATTTTGGACCTTCAATTATGGAGGATAGTTTATTTAAGCTTTCTGAGTATCAAGCAAATTATTTTATGATGACTCAGTTTGGGCTTGGAAAATATGAAGTTATTAATGATAAGGTTGTTTCCTCTATCAGAGGTTCAAAATTCCAAGAGTATATCAAATTTATGAATAAACTCTACGTTAATGGCCTTATTGATAATGGTTCATTTATTGACTCAGAGGAAATAAAGAAAACTAAATATCGTGATGGAAATGCAGCTGTATTTTCGGCGAAACTTGAATATTGGAACCCAGTTCCCAAAGATGGATCGAAGAAGTATGACTATCTTCCATATTTTGCTGATGCAAAAGCTACGAAAGCTGATTCAGGTTGGACAGCAACGTTTATCTCTTCAAAAGTAGCAAAGCCTGAAAGAATTATGAAATTTATTGAATGGTGTGAAAGTCCTAAAGGTAAAGCAGATAATTCATATGGTCCGGAAGGCAAATGCTATACCTTGGACTCAAATGGATGGCCAGTAAGGTCAACCGAATGGATAAAGAAAGTTGAAGCTGATGCAAATCTGTTGAATGAAACGGGCATTTCTGCTTATATGTGGTTTGCAGACGCATATTATTCACTGAGAGCATATTGGACGGATGATGTAATTATTTCAAAAGAAATAAAGAATGACTGGAAAAGCAAATACGCAGACAAATTTAATTACGAGGTATTCCTTGGCAGAATGGATCCCCCCGGTAACACTGATGAAGGAGCCATACTTGCAAGGTTAATAACACACGCACAAACATACTATCCTAAGATGATCCTTGCTAAAGACGAATCAGAGTGTATGAAAATATATAACGAGTTTTTAAGCACATGTGAAAGTGGCGGCCTTGAAAAATTAGAAAAATACTGGACTACTAAGTATCAGCAATATAAATAAGCTAAAGTTTTCCTGTGTAGTTTTGCCAGACTACTTTTGAAACAAAAACGGTATAAAGGACAAGAACATTCAATCCTGAAGGTTGAATTACAAGCTATTTGGGAACAGGCTGGATAATTATAGCCTGTTCCCAAATAGTGTCCGTAATAATTGAGCACGGTATCTTAAATTCATGGCTACACTGCTTGAAGTGAACTGTTCAATAGCAGGCAATTATCAATGCTACGTTCTGGAACTAAGCAGAAAGATAATATTAAATAGCAGCCATGTTTATCGAAATTTATACAAACTATAAATATAAGGAGTTTACATGAAAAAAATAATTAACCCCATTCTAAAAGGTTTCAACCCGGATCCTTCTATTATCAGAGTTGAAAATGACTATTACATTGCGACATCTACCTTTCAATGGTATCCTGGCGTTCAGATTCATCATTCCAGGGACTTAGTTAACTGGAAACTAGTCACACGCCCATTAAATAGACTTACACAGCTGGACATGCGTGGCAACCCAGATTCATTAGGAGTATGGGCTCCATGTCTTTCTTATTATAACGGCACCTATTATTTAGTTTACTCTGATGTGAAAAATATTAAGGGTGGATACATGGACGTTTATAATTATCTTGTAACAACCCAGGATATTCTTGGCGATTGGTCCGAACCTGTATATTTGAATAGCAGAGGATTTGACCAATCACTTTTTCATGATAACGATGGCAGGAAATGGCTTGTTGGAATGTCCTGTGACAAAGAAAAAGGTAAAGATTGGTTTGGCGGCATTATACTTCAGGAATATTCAGAACAAGAAAAGAAGCTTTCAGGACCTGTCTACAATATTTTTAACGGAACTGAAGCTGGATTAACTGAGGGGCCTCATCTTTATAAATGCAATGGTTATTATTACCTCATAACCGCCGAAGGTGGAACAGAAAATTATCATTGTGTTACACTTGCACGATCTACTTCTCTTTTTGGACCTTATGAAGTTGCTCCAAACAACCCAATTATTACAACAAAATTAGAACCTACCTATGCTATGCAAAAGGCAGGTCATGCTGACTTTGTTGAAACTCCTGACGGACAGGTCTATATGGTACACCTTTGCTCCAGGCCTATGCCTAGAAATGGAAAGTGCATTTTGGGCAGAGAAACCAGCATACAGAAAATGATTTGGACTAAGGATAACTGGCTGCAGCTTGAATGCGGTGGCAATAAACCTCTCATAGAGGTTGAAGCACCAGAACTTGCTGAATTTATACAGGAAAAAGAGCATGAACGTGATGATTTTGATAATGAGACTCTCAGCATTCAATTTCAGACATTGAGAATACCCTTGGGCGAAGATATGATGTCCTTAAAAGAAAGAAGTGGTTATTTGAGACTAAAGGGACGTGAATCCTTAAATTCTCTTTTCTGTCAGAGCCTTGTTGCAAGACGTCAGCAATCCTTTAATTACACTGCATCCACTTGTGTAGAATTTGAACCTGATTCATTTAAGCAAATGGCTGGACTGGTTTGTTATTATAATACTGAAAACTACATTTATCTTAGAGTAACCCATAATGAAATTCTGGGTAAATGCCTGGGCATAATTCAATGTCATAATTTCAATGTCAGCTATCCACTTAAAACCGATGTTTCATTAAATGGAATAAAGAGAATATATCTTAAAGTTACTGTAACCTATGATATCCTTCAATTCTATTACTCTGTAGATGGAGAAAGCTGGACTGCCATAGGCCCGATTCTGGACGCAGGAATTCTTTCCGATGAAAGCTGTAAGGAAAGCTTTGGTTTTACAGGCGCATTTGTTGGTGTATGCTGTCAGGATTTTTCAGGAGAAAGGAAATATGCCGACTTTGATTATTTTGAGTATATTGAGAACAAATAGGGTCTAATATTATGAGTTTTTGAAAAGCTGAAATAAAAATTAATAATAATGAACATTCTTATTAAATGTGAGGTTTCGTTATGGGCAAAAATATATTAGCAGGTGTGTATAGATGTGAAATTACTCCTCCGGCAGGTACGGGTGAAGTACATGAGGGAAAGTCAAATCTGCTTGAGTATAAAGTTGAATCTCCTATGTACGCAAACGTACTGGTTCTGGATGATGGTAAAAAACAAGCAGTTATCATATCAACTGATATCTGTGTAATTCCTGTTAACATAGCGTTAGAGATTATAAGCGAAATCAGCCAATTGACCGGAATTCCCAAGGAAGGGATTTCTCTGCATGCAACCCATACACATGCCTTTCAGTGGTTGGATAAAAACAAGCAGGATCTATATACCCAATATTACTGCCGTCAGGTTGTAACAGCAGTAATTCAAGCTTTGCAAAGGAAACAGTTGGTGTCAGCTGTTTACGCAGGTAGAGGCGAGAATAAAGAATTAGTTTTCAATCGAAGGCTTAAACGCCCGGATGGCAGGATTTTGATGAATTTCATGTATGATGAGAATGCAGATAGTTGTGATTTTAGTGGGATAACAGACCCAGAGTTACTGGCTATATGTTTTGAAGATGTTCACAAACGTCTTATTTCAATTATATGGAATTTTGGAAATCATAATAATATTTTGTCAGGCGTTATTAGCCCGGATCAATCAGGGCATGTTAACCGCAAATTAATTAAGGCTTATGGAGAGCAGCTTGTACCGATATTTTTAATAGGCGCCTGTGGTAATGAAAACTGGATTGATGCTTCTAAGCATGATGCGAAAAACGATGATTCTTACCAAAAGCTGGAAAGGTTTTCGGATAGTATTTTTAAAACAATTCAAAATGTAATTGGAAAAATGGAAAGTATAAATGTGGATGATATAGATTATATATCTGAAACGCTTATGCTTACTCGAAGAGAAAAAAATGATTACGATTTGTGTGAAGATGGGACTTTTGGCAGCCAGATGACCACAAAAGAGTTTTTTGCAATAGATAAAACCGAAGATAATCCAATAACCCGTGAAGGAGGTGAATTTGAATTTCGTGTAAATGCACTTCGAATTGGTAGTGATATAGCCATCACAGCTAATCCTTCAGAATATTTTTGTGACTTTGCTTTAGAAATTAAACGAAATTCGCCATTTAAGTTTACATTAGTTTGTGAACTGGCGAATGGCTGGGCCGGTTATTTGCCAACTGAGTATGCTTGGGAAGAGGGCGGCTATGAACCTAGGGCATCTTGGTTTATAAAGGGAACTGGAGAAAGAGTAACTGAAATCCATAAGATGCAGTTAGCAAAACTCAAAGAAAATGTATGAAATATGATTAACAATGAGCAATTATAAAAAAAACGAATAGGGGAATATTTATGAGGCTTGGTGTATTAATAAATATGTCAGAACATGAACATGCGGGTGTTCATCATCCTGTCAAATCTATAGAGCAGGAATTTCAAAAGGTTAAGGATATGGGTATACACACCTGTCAGTTGAATTGTTGGAACAGAAGCATGCTAAATAGTAAGGTTGCAGATACTGTGTTAGCATCCAGTAAAAATGTTGGAATTGATATTACTTCCTTCTGGTGTGGTTGGGATGGACCTGCGGTATGGAATTTCTACGAGGGACCGCTTACACTTGGCTTAGTACCCGAAGCATACAGAAATGACAGGCTGA
The DNA here is from genome assembly GCA_026417615.1 of Clostridia bacterium. Taxonomy (GTDB): domain Bacteria; phylum Bacillota; class Clostridia; order Acetivibrionales; family JAFADI01; genus SKW22. Next base: position 11,182 of record JAOACY010000123.1, on the reverse strand, counting down.
AGATGCTGTTGATGGGATCGGATTTTGCGAAGATGATTGGAGTAGAAAACCTTATTACACATGTGGGGTTTGTTCCAGAAGACCCAAACGATGTAAAATACAAGGGACTTGTTTCTACAATCAGATATCTGGCAAGCTACTGTAAGCGAAACGGACAGCACTTCCTGTTTGAAACCGGGCAGGAAACACCGGTAGTGCTTCTGCGTTTATTTGAAGATGTTGAACTTGACAATTTGGGAGTTAATCTTGATCCGGCAAATCTAATATTATATGGGAAAGCTAACCCAGTTGACGCACTGGATGTTATTGGGAAATACGTCCGTGGCGTTCATGCAAAAGATGCTCTCTATCCAACTACCGGTAAATACCTTGGTTTAGAAGTTCCAATAGGAGAAGGCAAGGTAAACTTTCCAGAACTTATAAAAAAACTGAAAAGTATGGGATATGACGGTCCTATAACCATAGAACGGGAGATTTCCGGTGAACAGCAGATTAAGGATATTCTAAATGCCAAAGCTCTGCTTGAAAAATTAATATAGCTTATATAAAACAATAGTATAAGGGGGAATTTGAATTGTTTTCATCAGTGATTATTGGATGCGGAGGAATCGCAACAGCCCATAGTGATGCATACAAGCTTATGAATGATGTTAAGGTTTCGGCTTGTGTGGATGTTGTAAGGGAAAAGGCAGACAAGATGGCGTCAGAGCATAATTGCAAGGCTTATTATTCGGTTGATGACATGTTGAAACATGAAAAACCAGACATGGTTGATATTTGTGTGCCTTCTTACATGCATAAGGATATAGCAATTCAGTGCATGGAATCAGGCATAAATACATTATGTGAGAAACCGATAGCCAACAATATGGAAGATGCTGAAATGATGGTTGCAAAGGCAAAGGATACAGGTGTACATTTCATGATTGCTCAAATTATTCGATTTATGCCTGAGTATAAATACTTAATTCAGCTAAAGAATAAAGGAACATATGGTAAATTGAAAAATGCTCGTTTTTATCGAATCTGTCAGGCACCAATTTGGGGGAGCGGCTGGTATACCTCTGAAAAGAGCGGGAAGGCCCCCTTTGAGTTACATATACATGATACAGATTTTATAAACTATTTTATGGGTATGCCAAAGGAAGTGCATAGTATCGGTTATGAGGATCCTGAGAATAACAATAGTTACCTTAGTACTCGTTACATTTATGGAGATGTTGTCATTGAAGGAGAAGGAGCATGGTATGCAGGACCAATACCATTCTCTATGAGGTATCAGGCTGTGTTTGATAAAGCAGTTGTAGAATTCACCGACAATGTGGTTACGGTCTATCCAGCAATTGGTGAAGCTTTTAAACCAGAGCTGCATGGGATTGTGGACATTGGATCTAATATTAATCTAAAGAACGCCGGGGGAATATACAATGAAATTAGATATTTTGTAGAATGTGTTCGCACCGGAAATCCAATAGAGACTATTACACCTCAGGAATCATTATGTTCGCTTAAGATACTGCTCACTGAGATTGAGTCAGCCAGGAGCGGTAAGGCCCTGCCATTGTAAAGAAAAACACTCAATCAAAAAATGGAAATTCAGGAGGAAATTCTAATGCCTTTACCATTGGGTGCTTATAAATATAAATGGGAAGATGTACCAATTGAAAAAGTAAATCCAATGCTGGACAGGAGGATTATTACAGGAGAACGGATTATGCTTGCTCATGTCTATCTTAAAAAAGGCTGTATTGTACCGTTTCATCAGCATGAGAATGAGCAGCTGACTTATATTCTTGAAGGAGCAACGTTGTTCTGGCTTGGGAAAGAGGATAGTGAACCAGTATTATTAAAATCAGGAGATGTGCTGATAATTCCAAGCAATGTGCCTCACAAGGCACAAGCAGTGGAAGATACATTGGATGTGGATATTTTCAGTCCACCGCGACAGGACTGGCTGAATAAAACAGACTTATATCTGAAGCAGAAATAAAAATGATTAATTAGCTTATAGGAGAAATTTGAATGGATCTGGGAATAAAAGGTAAAATAGCATTTGTAGGAGGATCTAGCTCGGGGCTTGGAGAGGCTGTAGCGAAAAGTCTGGCATTAGAAGGTGTAAATGTTATATTAAGTGCTAGAGATCAAAAAGGGTTAGATCGAGTTTCATCTGAAATACGCAACGAAAGTGACGTAGAGGTATTTACTGTTCAAGCTGATTTTTCTAAGCCAGCTGATTTGGAAAGGGTTGTCCGTGAAACCCTCATGAGATTTGGTCATGTGGATATTTTGTTTAATAATACTGGTGGTCCGCCTTCTTGTAGATTTGAAGAAACAACAGCAGACATGTGGACTCAAAGCTACCGTATGTTACTTATGAGTGTGGTGACATTGACTCAGGGTTTTTTGCATGGAATGAAAGAAAGAAAATGGGGCAGAATTATATGTTCTACATCAATTGCTGTTAAGCAACCGGTGGAAAACCTGATTTTATCCAACAGTGTACGCGCATCTGTAACTGGATTTGCGCGCACTTTAGCTAATGAGGTTGCAACCAGCGGTATTACAGTAAACTGCGTGCTTCCTGGCTATACGATGACACAGAGATTAGATTACCTAGCAAAAAAGGCAACGGAAATTGATAATATATCTTATAAAGAGGCTATTGAAAAGTGGACTGGGGAGATACCAATGAAACGAATAGGTGACCCTAAGGAGTTCGCAGATGTTGTAACATTCCTAGCTTCTGAAAGAGCTTCTTATGTGACTGGTCAATCCCTTGCCATTGACGGCGGTTGGGTAAGAAGCCTGTTATGAGTATTTTTTCAAACACATATGTATTAATGACAATCTTGCTTTTGTTTTGGGGCTCATTTTCAGCGGTGACCAAGCTGGTGCTCTACGATTTGGACAGTTTTCAGCTGCAGTTTTATATGTTTGGGATTGCAATGATTGTTCTTTGCATAGTGATGATAGTTAAAAAGATGTGGTATGCTATTCCGAGCATGGGATGGAAGCGATGCAGCAAACTAATTTTATTAGCACTTCCTCAGTTCTTTTACTATTTTTTGTATGTGCTGGCTTTGGAAAGAATTCCTGCTATCGAAGCATCTATGCTCAATTATTTATTTCCTGTTTTTATTGTGTTATTGTCATTACCTTTTTCAAGAGAGAAAATTTGTTTAAAAAAATGGATTTCAATATTGACTGGATTTACAGGGGTAATATTGGTTATTACAGGTGGACGTATGGAAGGATTGCGTTTTTCGGATTTAGGCGGAGATTTTATGGCTGTAGGAGCTGCTTTATCATGGGCTGTTTTTTCTATTATGTCTAAAATTAACAAAGAAGATTTACTTATTAGTTGCTTCTTTTATACAGGTGTAACTTTTTTTCTGGATCTATTTGCAATGATAATTTTTTCAAAATTCGTTTTTCCTGGAATGCTTGCCCTAACAGGCTGTGCATGGCTTTGTATAAGCAATATTCTGCTGACTTATGCTATTTGGTTTCATTTATTGAAAACAACCTCTTCATCCAAAGTCGCAGCGCTTTCATTTGTAACACCATTTATTACTTTAGTATTCATTGCAATTTTTATTGGAGAACCCATTTCGTCAGTTTCAATTGTAGGAGTATCATTAATTATAGCTGGTAATCTGGCAGTTGCACACACAACAAACAAATATGGTACTTCAGAGAAGTAAAGAGGGAGGTTTCTATGGATAAAATAATTAGGTCAGGTGCATACAAATGTGATATAACTCCGCCATTAGGCGGATGCATTGCTGGTTCGTACTCAATTATAAGATCTGCCAGGATTCTCGACAAAATCTATGCACATGCTTTGGTAGTTGATGATGGAAAAACCGAAGCAGCTATTATTTCAGTTGATGTGTGCTCCATAACTGACAAGAATATTTATATGAAAATAACACAAAATATTTCCGAATTTTGCGGTATTCCTGCTTCAAATATTCTTGTGGCAGCTACGCATACACACTCTGGACCATTGCTTTTTTCGCCGATTCCAGAGGTGTTTGGAGAGGTGGATAAATGCTATGTAGATTATTTTATAAAGCAAATTGTTACAGCTGTGCGTATGGCTCAACAGCGCAAATGTCCCGCCAAACTCAGTGCAGGGAAAGGTCGTAACCCTAATTGTGTTTTTAATCGAAGATTGCAAAAGCCTGACGGAAGTATAGTGATGAATTGGGTAGACCAGGACTTCTTAAAAGATTGTATGCCTTCCGGAGTAGCTGATGATGAAATGCTAGTATGTTCTATAGAGGGGGAGGAAGGAAAAACGATTGCCATACTTGTCAACTTTGCTAACCATAACAATGCAGCAGGGGATGCAATCAGCGCAGATATGGTTGGAGTAATGAGGGATATCCTGTATAAGGTATATGGCGATGATATGGTTGTAATTTTCCTGCTGGGAGCCTGTGGAAACACGAATTGGATTAACCATAAGGATTCACGACGATTTAATCCTGATTATTACAAGAAACTAGGCACTAGCCTGGCCGGTACTGCAATAGAAATAATGGGAAGGCTTGAGTCTCTGAAAGTTCCTTTTATAAGGGTAGAACGGGAAATACTAAAAGTATGGGAACGCCCCTATTCGGATTATGATGTGAAAGAGGATGATACTTTTGGACCGAAAGAAGGCAGCAGCGCCAAAAGCCGAGAGGAGTTCTTTTTGGCATATCGTATCAATCGAGAGAAGTATGGGGACTTGCCACTTCAGCAATATGAGCTGCCTTTACAGGTAATTGCACTGGGCGGTCAATTTGCTGTTTCAACCAACCCGGCAGAGTTATTTTGTGAATATGGTATTAGAATAAAGGAAAAATCCCCATTCAAATATACCATGGTGTCAGAATTGACCAACGGCGAATGCGGATATGTACCTACACCAGAAGCTTTTCAACAAGGTGGCTATGAGGTTCGTAAAATAAAGCCATACAGCTATTTGGAAACTGAAGCAGGAGAAAAGATAGCTCTCGCAAGTCTTGAAATGCTAAAGAAATGTAAAAAATCGTTTTTGAAATAGAGTGTTATTTTAATACTACTATATTAGTGGATTAACTTAAGAAAGGAATATAGTTATGCATGTAGAGCATTATTACACATCAATAAACCGAATGTTGGAAATTTTTGAGCAGGAAGCTCGGAAACAGGCACTGAAAGCATCAAATAAAATTGAATACGAATTATGGAAGAAGGAAACAAGAGATGTTCTTCTAAGGATTACTGGAATAGAACTTATGGAGCATTGTCAGCTTGAACCGTCTCTTATTAAATCAGAAAGATTCGAGGGTTTCATTCGTGAAAAATGGATTATCTGGACTGAACCCGGTGTTCAAATGCCTTTTTATGTTTTAATTCCCAATGGCTTGCAAGCAGAAGAAAAAAGACCTGTAATGATTACACCACACGGACATGCCAGCGGGGGTAAGCTTGCAACAGCAGTACATTGGGAAATACCTGCAGTACGTCATGCCGTGGAGCGCGATAATTATACTTATGCTTTTGAATTGGTTAAACGCGGATTTATTGTATTCTGTCCCGATGCTCGTGGCTTTGGTGAGCGAAGGGAATTGGTTGGACAGGGAGATGAAGATATTAATTACATGAACAGTACTTGCCGGCAGATCAATCATATGGCTATATGCCTAGGTCGCTCACTGACTGGTTTATGGGTTTGGGATCTTATGCGTTTGGTCGACTACGTTCAAACCCGTGCTGATTGTAATCCAAATAAAATTGGCTGTGCAGGACTTTCGGGTGGTGGATTGCAGACTCTATGGCTTGCGGCTTTGGATGAGAGAATAGTCTGCGCTGTTGTTAGCGGATATTTTTATGGATACCGCGATTCTCTTTTAATCCAGAATGACCATTGTGCCTGTAATTATGTACCTGGTCTCTGGCAGCAGGTTGATATGGGTGATATAGGAGCGTTGATTGCTCCGCGCCCGCTTCTAGTTGAGACCGGAAATGTTGACCCTCTGAATGGGTATAGGGGAACAGTTAATGCGTCAGAACAGGTAGAAATTACTCGAAAGGCCTATCGCTTGCTTGGATGCGAAAATTCTTTGATACATCACATATTTGAGGGTGGACATAGATGGTGTGGAGAAAAAGCATTCGAATTTTTAGAAAAGCATTTAAAAGAAAGCATTTAATTATTCCACACATTACAAAAATAATGCACTAAAAATATATAAATTCCAGTGTGTATTTTAAGTGAATTTACTATAATTATTTTAAATAATATCTATTTATCATTGTCACATCCTTTGTAATACCAGATAAAAAAATAAAAGAAGGGGTGGTATTATGAATTTATTCAAATTCAGAAGTATCAAAAAAAAAGTATCAGTACTAATTCTAATCTTTTCATTCATGTTATTTGTTGTATCACAGTATCTGCCTTTTGATATTGTGAAAACAAATGTCTTTGCGTCTTCGGCATTGATTGCTCATTGGCCTCTGGACAGCATAAGCAGCAATTCCACACCTGATACCTCAAATAATGGTTCGGCAGCTAACGGAACTGTTTCCGGCACAGCCTCTATTGTAAACGATCCTGACAGGGGTTCTGTGCTTAAGCTTAGCGGAAACGGTTATATTAATTGCGGAAATCCGTCCAAGATATCAGGAACAGGCAGCTTTTCCTTATCGGTATGGGTTCGCAAGGCATTGTTTAATAAAGATAATGAAGCAATATTTACAAAAGGCAATGACTGGGGATTGCAACGCAGTTCGGCCTCTAACTTCGTAGAATTTTATGCGGGAGGCTTGTCTAATAAGGTAAGCAACAGTAATTACCAATGGGATGTGGGAGTTTCAGATGGGGCATGGCATAACATAGTTGGTGTATATAACGGAAGCGAAATGAGGATTTATATTGACGGCAGATTATCATCGGTTTCCGTTACAGGCACTCGCACGACCAGCAGCAATAATATTTTTATAGGGGCAAACTCGGCATATACTGGAAGGAACTATACAGGCTTGATTGATGATGTAAGGATATATTCGCAAGCATTAACGCTGGATGAAATTGCAGCTATTTACAGAGGAGAGGATCCAGATAAGGCCTCTCAACCAACTCCTTTCGCAGGTGAAAATGTTGCATGGCCATCTTCCTCAAACATAACACTTTCATGGACAGCGGGACTGGGTGCGTCAGCACATAGGATTTATGTTGGGACTGACAAAGATTTGGTTAGGTCAGCAGGAACATCATCGGAAGAGTATAAGGGAGAACAGACAGGATCAAGCTACACTATGCCTGTATCAAAAGATGCCACTTATTGGTGGAGAGTTGATGAAATACGTTCTGGTGTTGTTGTCAAGGGAAATGTATGGGGTTTCAATGTTATTAACAGCAGCCAGAACAATCTGGTGCAGGTTGCAGCTTTACCAACGGGACTAACAGCCAGCAGTAAATATTCAATGCAAGTAAACGGAACTGCAGTACCTGTTTTTAAATATGAAACCGAGAGAGCTTACGGATGGGGAGCCTCGGAGGTGACAAGAAGAGCTGGAATTGCAAGATTTTCTTTTGCAGGCAGAGCAACTATCCAAATAAATTGCACACAGAACATACCAAAATTCTGGAGATTAAGCCCTGAAAACTATCAGGTTCCTGTTGCTGTAAACGGCAACACCATGACATTCTCAATAACAAGACCGGGAGTATTTGTTCTTCATTATGGCGGAAAGTTTGGTATTAATTGCGGAGAAGGGTTGGTTGAGAAGCTAATTATAATTGCGGATCCTTTAGAAAGCAATAAGCCTCCTTCTAGTGGAGCAGGTGTAATAAACCTTGTAGCAAGAGGGATTGACAATACAGGGTCATCCTTTGTTACAGCTCAAATTCAGCAAGCCATCAATGATGCTAATGCGGCAGGCGGCGGTACAGTTTATGTCCCTTCAGGTACATATAATATAAATGATCATATCTATATGAAAAGTAATGTCAGGCTGCACCTGGAGCAAGGAGCCATGATTCGAGCAACAACTACCAGGATTGATGGTGGAGTCGGAATGATTGATTTCACAAATGTGAATAATGCTAGCTTGACTGGAAGAGGTATTTTGTTTGCCAATGGTTCGCATTTCCGGAAAGACAGTTATGATGCACCTGACTATAACAATGCTCCAATTATTCTTATAGAAAGCAGCACTAATATAAATGTAAGAGACGTTATGGCTCTTGATCCCGGAAATATGAATTGCTTTATTGCACATTCACAGAGTGTAAATATTACAGGTGTTAAATTTATTTCTGATGCAGATTATGCTAATACGGACGGAATTGATCCTAATGATGGCTGTTCTGACATAAATATTGACGACCTTTTTATTCAAAATACTGATGATTGTTTTGCTCCAGGATATCAAGAATCAATGGAAAATATAACAATTTCAAATGCTGTTTTATGGAATACACATAATGGATGTATGACTAAAATAGGTGCGCAGTATGCCCAATTCATGAGAAAAATTCATTATGAAAACATTACAGGAATCCAGAGTATGGTAGCAAATCACATGTTTACGCATAAATATACGGCAAACATTTATGAAAGCTACCTAAAAGGTATCAATGCTGAAAATTTGGAGTTGAGTGCGTTCAGAATGGAGACAACATACGATGGGATTGATGGCGGTGAACCTGGTCCTGGACAGGGTAGAATTTATAATATTAAATTTGCGAGATGGGATCTTCCAGGAGTAGGCACCAGTTATTTTGGCGATTTCTCACGATCACGCATAACAGGTTCTCCTCCGGACCAACTTGGCAGCCATGATGTTTCTGATGTAGTTTTTAATGACCTTTATCTTGGCGGGAAAAGGATGACTAGCCTTACCGATTTGACTAACATGGGATTTGAGATAAATAATTATGTCTCCAATATATCCTTCCCATCAACTAATATTCCTTTAGTTTCTATTAAGCCTAATGTTTTATATGGAATTGAAGGAACAACGAATCCATCATTTACTATCAGTAGAAAAGGGAATCTGACCAATGCTTTAACAGTTTATTACAGAATTGAGGGCAGTGCATCGAATAGTACAGATTATTCAAATTTGAATGGAAGTATAACGATTCCTGCCAACACAAGTAGCATTACTCTTCCGATTAGTCTTGTAAATGACGGAATAGCAGAAGGAACTGAATCAGTATGCATTGTTCTACAGCCACAAAAGCTAACCATGAACTATGTTGTAAGTCCCCAATACAGAGCACAGGTTGCTATAGCTGATCCAAGCTCATCTCCACCAACGCCAACAGTTTACAGCTTTGATGACGCAAGCGGAGGAGCTGTAAACGGAGTGCATAGCGGTATTGATTTTGGCACTGGGCTTTGGGAAGGCGGCGGAAATTATTACGGGCTTACAAAGTGCGGGTATTTCAGTTCCAATGTTAATTCAAGAAGCTTTACACTTCCGACCGGGAAGGTTTTAAAAAGCATAAAAATAAGCACAGGAACAGCTAATACTAATTACACTATTAGTGATGGAGTAAATACAAACAAAACAGGAACTTTGACTCAAATAGGTTCTCCAGTTACAATCACAACAAACTGGACTAATCCTGGAGCAACTATAACAATAACCTTCAGCAGCGGTTGGGACAATGCCATTGACGATATAACCTATCAATAGCTGAAGTTGGTGCATGTTGCTATATTATATATCAGCATGCACCAATAAAATTGATTGTCTAAATAAGAATTATTAATTTCACATAAAAGGTCTTATTTAATTTCAGACATTTCCAAGCAAATATAAGAGGGAGGATTACAGTGAACGCTCAAAAAATATACGGACATTTATTTCCGCTTGTTTCCGAACGTTTAAAACGAGATCTGCATAACCTGCTGTCGAAAGGCATACAAAATGTTGAAGGTCGTCATTGTGTTACAGGGTATAGCTTTGGAGAGCTTTTTGACTGGGATATGTATTTTGAGAATCTGGCACTTTCATACTTTGGAATAAGCGAGTATTGCAAGTCAGGCATTGAATGCTTTCTTGACCGTCAGAAAGAAAACGGATTTATTTCAAGAACATTAGGAGTTAAATGGCCTAAAGATAGACAGCATTTCAAACCATTTATTGCACAAACGGCTTTGTTGTTTTTAAAGCAAACCGGCGAAACATTATGGCTCTTGCAGGGTTATTATGAAAAGATGAAAAGGTACCTGGATTATTGGTTAAGTGAGGAATACGATTCCAATAAAAATGGTTTACCAGTATGGAATAGTGCTGATCACTCGGGTATGGACAATCAGGATGAAAGAGGAGGCTCAATCGATTCTTATATTTGTGAGGGTGTTGACTTAGCTGTTTTTCTTGTAAGGGAATATGAAGCTATGGCAAAACTGTCCGAAGCTATTTCAAAAGACAGTGACTGTGTTTATTATAGAACGCAGTCAAATGAATTAAAGAAAAAAATAAGCGAAGTGTTCTGGGATGAAAAGGATGGCTTTTTTTACGATATTAATGTGAGAACTGGACAATTTATAAAATGTAAAACTGTAGCTGGTTTTTCACCGTTATGGGTAGGTGCTGCAACACAGAATCAGGCTAAAAGACTTGTAGAAGAGCATCTTTTAAATACTGATGAATTCTGGCTTGAATTTCCTGTTGCCAGCATGTCTAAGCTAGAACCAGGCTACCGTCAGGAAAAATATGATTATGAAACTTGCTGCAACTGGAAGGGGACTTGTTGGATACCATCTAACTATTATGTTTTCCATGGATTAATTAAATATGGCTTTAAAAAAGTTGCCGGTGAACTGGCTGAGAAAACCTTAAAAATGCTTCTTAAAAATGATAACACTAGAGAATACTATAATGCCGAGACAGGTGACGGACTTGGACTAAACCCTTTCTGGGGATGGAGTATTCTGGGCTATTTCATGCTTCTTGAATATGAAACAGGCTATTTCCCTTCTGAACCAGATACTCAATATATTTCACATCTGTGGACTTGATAAATTGTGTTGATATGCATAAGTTGATTCTACTGCAAAAACAGCTTTTCTTGAAGCAAGATGCATAAATCACTCACCGAAGTTGCAGTAATTCCGATGCCAAAATGCCACGGATGGCATTTTGAGCATAACGTGACAGGATGTCACATTGATGCGAGCGAGGA
>JAOACY010000121.1 GCA_026417615.1 Clostridia bacterium | reverse complement strand
ACAAACCATTTTACAAAAGGAATATAATCATCCAGTCTTGAATACATGTAAAATTTGGGCACGAGAGCCTTCTCGCAAAGAAAAAACCATACAAGAATTAAAGGCCAGAAGGCAAGAAGGAAAAAGTGCTTGTAATTTGACATAAACTCCTTATCAATATTCATAAATTCCAAAACCTGATGTTACATGAAAATCAGGTGTAAGCCTCCTCAAATAGATTACATGTGTTTATTTTATATAATAATACAATACATTTGTTCATGCAATAATTAATAAATTTGCTGGACATGTTGACATGGAAAGGGGTTTTGGGATATAATAATATATGAACAGATGTTCAAATATTCAAACTACATAGGAGGTACCCTGTGAAAGATAATGCAAATGATTTTGAAAAATGCTCCTGTAATGTAGTTCACCAGGAGATTGTAGATGAAGCGAGAAGGAACATGCCCCGTGAGGAATGTCTGTATGAAATGGCGGAATTGTTCAAGGTTTTTGGGGATACCACCAGAGTTAGGATACTTTATGCACTTTTTGCATCGGAAATGTGCGTGTGCGATATTGCATCTCTTCTTGGCATGACACAGTCTGCTATATCCCACCAGCTTAGAGTATTAAAGCAGGCAAGGCTGGTGAAGAGCCGCAAGGAGGGCAAGATAGTATATTATTCACTGAACGATGACCATATAAAGCAAATATTCGACCAAGGCCTAAGCCACATAACGGAATAATGAATTTGGAAGGAAGGGTTTAAGATGTCACAGGCGGTTAAAAGGGAGCTTCTTTTAGAAGGTCTAAATTGCTCTAGCTGTTCTTTGAAAATTGAAGAAAAGGTCAGAAAAATTGAAGGTGTAAGAAGTGCTTCCTTGGACTTTGTGTCAAAAAAAATGTCTATTGAGCTTTTGAAAAAGGAAGACGGCAGCAGGATAGTTGAAGAGGCATCGAGAATAGCAAAAAGTGTTGAATCTGGTATAAAGGTTGTTGACAGCAATGGCATGGCCGGTGAAAATAAGAATCAAGAAATGCAGGCTTTTATTAGCAAGTCTGATATTGTAAGGTTATTTTCTGGGGCATTTCTCCTGGCTGCAGCATTATTGGCAGGGCTTAACTCAACTGTTCAGCTTGTCCTTTATGCTTCAGCTTATGTTATACTTGGCGGAGAAGTACTGTTAAGCGCTCTGCGGAATATAGCAAAAGGCCGGGTCTTTGACGAGAATTTTTTAATGAGTATCGCTACAATTGGCGCCTTTGTAATTGGCGAATATCCTGAAGGTGTTTCTGTTATGCTCTTTTACCAGATTGGAGAGATGTTTCAGGATATGGCTGTAAACCGTTCAAGAAAGTCTATTAAAAGCCTCTTGGACATTAGACCAGATTATGCAAATCTAAAGGCGGGTGAAGAAATCAGGAGAGTCATGCCTTATGAAGTAAAGGTTGGCGAAAGGGTTGTTGTAAAGCCGGGAGAAAGGATACCTTTAGACGGAAGGATTGTTGAAGGCAAATCAATGGTGGATACCTCTGCGCTGACAGGCGAGTCCCTGCCAAGGGAGGTTGAGCCGGGAAGTGAAGTGCTAGCCGGGTTTATAAACAGCAATGGACTGCTAGTGGTTGAAGTTGAAAAAAATTTTTCAGAGTCAACTGTTTCAAGGATACTTGAGCTTGTACAGAATGCTGCAGGAAGGAAAGCACCGGCAGAGAACTTCATAACCCGGTTTGCAAGGTATTATACTCCGGCAGTTGTGGCTGCGGCAGCTCTTACAGCCATACTTCCTCCATTGCTTGTACAAGGGCAGTTGTTTTCAGAGTGGTTGTACAGGGCACTGATTTTTCTGGTTATTTCCTGCCCCTGCGCATTGGTGGTTTCTATCCCGTTGAGCTTTTTCGGGGGTATAGGAGGGGCTTCCCGAAAAGGAATACTGATTAAGGGAAGCAATTATCTGGATGCTTTAAACAATATTGACACTGTTGTTTTTGACAAAACCGGGACACTGACAAAAGGTGTGTTCAGTGTTGCTGCTGTAAAGCCTAAAGAGGGCATGTCTAAGCAGGAGCTCCTTGAATTTGCTGCAGCGGCTGAAAGCTACTCGAACCATCCTGTTGCAGTTTCAATATTAAAAGCCTATGGAGGGAAATTTGAAAGCAATTCTGTCCGTTATTATAATGAAATTATCGGGCATGGCGTTGCTGCAAAATACGGGGCCAGGGAAATATTGGCAGGCAACAAAAAGCTTATGGAAAAGGAAAACATAGTAATTGATGAGTCGCCGCAAGACTCTGGAGGGTCTGTGGTACACATAGCTGTTGATAAGCAGTATGCAGGGTATATTCTGATTTCTGATGAGCTTAAGGAAGATTCGAGAAAAACAGTACAGGTATTAAAGTCTGTGGGTGTCAGGAAAACCGTAATGCTTACGGGAGATGGCCGCCCTTCCGCGGAGAAAGCAGCGGCTGAAGCAGGAGTAGATGAGGTGTATGCCGGACTTCTTCCCCATGAAAAGGTAGACAAGCTGGAAATGTTCGAAAAAGAAAAGAAAGGCAACGGAAAGCTTGTATTTGTAGGTGATGGCATAAATGACGCTCCGGTTCTGGCAAGGGCTGACATTGGCATAGCAATGGGAGGCCTGGGGTCTGATGCAGCCATAGAAACAGCGGATATTGTTCTTATGACGGATGAACCCTCAAAGCTTGTAGAAGCCATAAGGATAGCGAGGAAAACAAGGAACATCGTTTGGCAGAATATACTTTTTGCCCTGGGAGTAAAGGTGATTGTCCTTGCTCTGGGAGCAGGTGGTATTGCCACAATGTGGGAAGCGGTCTTTGCGGATGTAGGTGTGGCTCTTCTTGCAGTTTTAAATGCAATGAGGGTTATGAAGTAAATATAAAAAGGATAAGCTTTGTAAGTTGAAACTGGCTTATCCTTTGCTTTTAATGAATATATTCTTGATTTTTTTATCTTTTTCCTGATCTTCCTTTGCTTTTAGGTGTCTTAAGATGCTTGTCGGCTGAACGCATGAGCAGATAAAAGAAGACACCAAGCACAACAACCGTTGCCAATAAAATATATAATGACGTGTTCAATTAATTCACCTCCAAAAAATGTATTGTCTTGCCAAAATTCTTATATTGGGAGAACGGTCAAATTCTAACACGAAGATAACACAAAATCAATGGATAATGTTTATTCTTCACATGATTGCTCCTCTTCAGCCTTTACGGGGAATACCCTTTCAAGCAGCTTAATAAGTAAAAAGAATACTATAAGCACGGAGAATACTCCCGCTATACCTACCAGCATTATGAAAAGTCCTTTTTCAATCAGAGAAGCAGATGAGCTTGCAAAATATTCAACCATTTTTTACCTCCAACCCAAAATTATTGATTTTATCTGACTAAAAGGGGTACAAGAGCGAGCACTATTCCTCCCGCTATTATTGAGCCAAGCTGACCGGATACATTAGCACTTACAGCCTGCATAAGTATAAAGTTTGTCGGATCTTCCTTGGCAGCCATTTTCTGGATAACCCTCGCTGACATGGGAAAAGCTGAAATCCCGGCAGCGCCTAGCATTGGGTTGATTTTTTTCTTCAAAAAAAGGTTCAGCAGCTTTGCAAAGAGAACTCCGCCTGCGGTATCAAATACAAAGGCTGCAAGACCCATGGCCAGTATCAGCAAAGTAGCAGGAGTCAGGAATTTTTCCGCAGTCATTGTGGAACCGATTGTAATTCCAAGAAGTATTGTCACAAGGTTTGCGAGTTCATTTTGGGCTGTGCTTGAGAGCCTTTCCAAGACACCGCTTTCCCTGATGAGGTTTCCGAACATTAGCAGGCCAACGAGAGGAACGCTTATTGGAGCTACTATACCTGCTATAATTGTTACAACGACAGGGAAAACTATTTTGACAGTCTTGGAGACCTTTTCCTCATGATATTCCATCTTAATCATACGCTCTTGTTTGGTTGTGAGAGCTTTGATTACAGGAGGCTGTATTATTGGCACCAAAGACATATAGGAGTATGCGGCAACAGATATGGGGCCTAAGAGGTTCCGGGCAAATTTATTGGCAACAAAGATTGCCGTAGGTCCGTCGGCTGCACCTATAATGCCAATGGCAGATGCTACCTTAAGGTCAATATTAAGCCATGGAACATACTGCCCAAGAAAAAGGGCTGCAAGGATTGTGGCGAAAATCCCGAACTGTGCGGCAGCGCCGAAAAATATCATTATGGGGTTTTTAAAAAGAGGGGTGAAATCTATCATTGCACCTATTGCTATGAATATAAGCACGGGGAACAGCTCGGTTGCGATACCGGCTTCAAACAGTGTTTGCAAAACTCCCGGCTTACCTTCGTAAGAGAGCACCGAAGCAAGCGGTATGTTTACCAGAATGGCGCCAAAGCCTATAGGCAAAAGCAGCATAGGCTCATAGTCCTTCTTGATTGCCAGATAAATCAGCATGCCTCCGATTATGTACATAATCACATTCCAAATGGTTATGGAAGTAAAGCCGATAAACAAATCTTCCATTTTGTCCTCCTTGATAACATAAAGTTTTATGTATTAAAAAGTGCATGTCCATTAAGTAGTATACCTAATTCAAGCCCATTTATCAATCAAAAAAATGACACATAATTTTAATGTTTTCCCTTACAGCAAATGAAAAAACGGCAGTTCACTTATGTGAACTGCCGGCAGAAAAAAGCCGAATCAATTACTTTTTGGCTGCGTTTAATATGCTGGATTTCAAATCAATAAGCTTTGCCAGGTTTTCATTTATTTTACCCCTGGTTGAAATCATCTGATCAAGCAGTGTACCTGCCTGGCTGAAGTTTTTGGCCTGAATTGCTTCCTTCAGCTGCGTCCTGTAGCCCTGCATGGCATCGTGCTGGGTTTTGAGCTCCGCATGTATAGCTTTTACTTCATCCCTGTATGGCTTAACTTCAGTTCTGAAGCTTTTCAATCCATCCATGATTTCCTTGAACTCGCCCAAATTCCCTAAAATTTCCTCCTTAAAGCTGATGAATTCTGATTTCTTGTCCTTTGCCTGCTGCTTCAATTGCTCCAGCTCATTCTTCAATCCGGCAATTTTGTCTTTGTCGCCTTTTGCATCATTAAGCTGCTGACGCATTGCTGCGGCACTTTCTTTGAGAGCGCCCCTTTCAGCTTTCAATGATTCACGTGCACCTTTTAAGCTGTCACGGTTTTCTTTCAGCTTCTCCTTTAAGCTGCCCCAGTTTTGCGAAATCTCATTTTTGATTTCAGTTCTTGTACCCTTTAGAGTCTCTCTCATTTCTTTTGCCTTTTCAT
>JAOACY010000046.1 GCA_026417615.1 Clostridia bacterium | reverse complement strand
CCAAGCTTCTTCAGCTGGTCAACTATTCTTCCTCCGTAATGCTCTTTCCAATTCCATGCCCTTTCAAGGAATTTTTCCCTGCCTATCATATCCTTGGTTATGCCTTCCTTTGCCATTGCATCAACAATTTTGGCCTCTGTGGCTATGCTGGCGTGATCAGTGCCAGGAAGCCAAAGCGTGCAATAGCCCTGCATTCTTCTCCAGCGGACAAGAATATCCTGAAGGGTATTGTCCAAAGCATGCCCCATATGAAGCTGCCCTGTAATATTCGGCGGCGGTATTACTATTGTGTATGGCTTCTTCTTCGGGTCAGGCACCGCATGAAAATAGTCATTATCCATCCATTCCTTGTAAAGTCTGTCTTCAACCAGCTTCGGGTCGTATGTTTTTGCTATGTTTTTCTGCTCATCCATGTCTAATCCTCCCCTTTTATTTATAAATATAAATTACTGCAACAAGTCCAGGAAGCGCCACAAGCAAACCAACCATTTTATAATTCACCAAGGCTTTGTCGAACTTGTAACGCTCCAGCTCCTCTTCGGTGAACTCATTTTCAAAATCGCACTTGACGCTTTGGTCAAGTCTGAACTTTTTCACAAAGCTTCTTGCGCCAAACACCATCACAGCGCCCGCAGCAATGGATATAAAACCAAGAATCTTAAGCACAAACAACACCATGTTTACCTCCCGAAAATAAACAACCCCTCATCCAATATTGGACGAAGGGCTTAACTCCGCGGTACCACCAAAATTCTGTGAATAATTAAGTGACACTCCCTATAGGAAATCATGCCAGGAAGCATATACAAAAAGTATTATAGCCTGGGCAATAATGACACTTTATCTGCACAGCGACTTTATGGGGGATAACGGCCCCAGCCGGACGAGTGTTTTCAGGCGGGACATCCCTTAACGCTAAACAAAAACCAGCTATTTCAGAAAGGAGCGTCTCCCCAGCCTCTGCTAAGCAACCTTCAGCAGCTTGAACCCCGGAAAATCTTTCAGCCTTCGGATTTTCCTCTCTGAGGGACAATACTGCCTACTCCTCTTATTCTCATCGATAAATATACAATTTTAGTTAATATTATCTGAAACCAGCTCAGGTGTCAAGGGTTTAAGAATTCATATCCATAAGCAATTTCGACTTCATTCTACATAAAAACAGCATATTAACATAAATGTAAATAAAAATTAACACTAATTTTGTAGAATATCTAATGGCAGTTATTAGAAATACAATTAATATATAAATAGGGTCAGGAGTACATATTATGTCTATTTCAATAAAATTTAAAAAAAACAAGCCCATAAAACATACAGATAATTTTTCAAAAGAAATATTCATTGTCATCAGAACAAGGCTCATTATCGCCTTTATGGTTGCCATAATACCTATAATCATTCTAGGGGCAGTATCATACAGGGAGTCATCTTCCTCAATCAAGGAGCTGGCTGCCCATTCATCAAGCCAGAATATGGATCAGCTCAGCAAGTACATAAGCTTGCTTCTTCTTAATATTGACCAGACTACACTTCAATTGGCAGGAAATGAATCGGTGCAGGAATATTTGTCTCAGGACGCAGCATCCTTTGATACCGAAAAATTAGATAAACTAAAGGCACAAATTAACAGTCAGATAGATAAGCTTATTTTAGCCAACGATTACATATCTGATGTAGTGCTTGTAGGATCGGGCAATAAAAGCCTTTCTACCTTGGGCTACACAACAGCAGGACTAAATGCGGAAACTCTGGCAAAAAGCAATGAGTACAGGAAGGCCAAACTATTAAATGGAAACATTGCGTGGCTTGGCAGTCATCCGGATCTGGACAAATTCCTTAAAGCCAACAAAGCAGAATACTCAATGTCCGCAGTAAGAGCTGTGAAAGATCCGAAAAACAACGAAATAACAGGATTTCTCGCAATAGACATCAAGCTTGGTTTAATAATCGATCTCCTCAAAAACGCAAATGTGGGCTTTGACAGCGAAATACATTTAATAAGCCCGGATGGCAGAGATATAGTCACCAAAGCATCCGATTCAATAAAAACCGCTTCCGGCACCTCAGTATTGACTGAACAGCAGTTTTATAAGAAGGTTAAAAACGGAACGGAACTGAAGGGTTCTGCAATAGTAAGCTATAATAACGAAAAGCATCTGATGAATTTCGCTAAAATAGGTGCAACAAACTACATACTTATGGGTCTTACGCCTGTCTCGAAGCTTTCATCCAAAGCGCATGGCATATTCATTCTCACTTTAATGCTGGTTATATTTGCGGCAATGTTTGCAATTCTGCTTGGAGGTATTATGGCCTTCAAGATGGGCAAATCTATAACCAATATAATGAAGGCGACAGCAAAAGCAGCAACCGGCGACCTGACCGTAAACCCCGAGTCAAAGCGCAGGGATGAGCTTGGTATTCTAAGCTGCAAGGTTTCAGCAATGATTTCCGGAATGAGAAGCCTTTTAGAACAGGTTGCGGAACTAACCAAAAATGTCGATGCATCATCAGTTGTGGTTGCAGAAACCTCCAAAAGCATATCCGCTGTTTCACTTGATATATCAAATGCAATACAGCAGATATCAAAAGGCGCATCCTGCCAGGCAGAGGACTCTGAACAGGCAGCCACAAAAATGAGGGATCTCTCTGATATGATCAATACGGTATCCGGAGGTACTAAGCTGATAGAGGATTATTCCAGGCAATCCATGGATCTCACCAGACAGGGACTCTCATCCATAGAGGATTTGAAGCACAAGGCCGATAAGACAACAGCTACCACACAGGCCATCCTGTCTGATATAAAGGCGCTGGACCAAAACTCAAAATCCATTGTTTCAATAGTAAAGGTCATAAGAGGTATTGCAGATCAGACAAACCTGCTTGCACTAAATGCATCAATAGAAGCCGCAAGAGCCGGTGAAATGGGCAAAGGCTTCAGCGTTGTGGCTGAAGAAATCAGAAAGCTAGCTGAACAGGCAATGCAAGGTACAAAAGAGATTTCGGCGCTGGTGTTGAATATCCAGGGCCAAACAAATCAAACGCTCGGGAGGGCATTATCTGCCGAGGAAATATTGAAATCCCAGAATGAAGCAGTTTCAAATACAATATCGGCTTTTGAAAAAATTTATTCCTCAATGGAGAAGCTGGTTGACCAGGTTCTTCAGATACAACACCAGGTAAATGAAATGCATGGTCACAAGGATGACGCCATTAATGTTATAAACCATATTTCCGCCCTTTCCCAGCAGACTGCCGCATTTACCCAGGAAGTAACAGCGTCAACCCAAGAACAGATTATAGGCATGGAAAGGCTGGTTGACTATGCAGCTGATCTGGACGCAGCCTCGAAAAAGCTCCTTGAAGCTATTGAAAAATTCAAAATAAAGTAATGTCAAAGGCATAAACCATTGAGGGGCGGCACATATTTTGTGTGCTGCTCCTGTATTTTTATTGAACAGGTACAATTAATACTGTATAATCTTAATATGTTTCATTCAAAAACGAGGTGACGCAAATGAATATAATAAACGGCGGAGTTACCGCCCCAAAAGGTTTTTCAGCTGCCGGTGCTGCCTGCGGCCTAAAAAAGAACGGCAAAAAGGATCTGGCATTAGTTTGTTCGGACGATCTTGCCGTGGCATCCGGTGTTTTCACAACAAATGTTGTAAAAGGTCATTCTCTGCAAGTTACCATGGAGCATATTAAATGCGGGTATGCAAGAGCTATAGTAATAAACAGCGGAAATGCAAATGCCTGCGTAGGTGAAAGCGGTTATTTAGATGCAAAAGAAATCGCAAGACTTGCCGCAGAGCTTCTTGATTGCGAAACGGAAAACGTATTGGTGGGTTCTACTGGCGTTATTGGAATGCCTCTTAACATGACTTGCGTAAAATCAGGCGTCAGAACTGCCATAGCAACTCTTTCGCCGGATGGAGGTCACGATGCGATGGAAGCAATAATGACCACAGACCTTGTTCCAAAGGAAATCGCTGTGGAGCTTGAAATCCAGGGTGAAAAGGTCACAATCGGAGGCATGGCAAAGGGTTCCGGGATGATACACCCAAATATGGCCACAATGATTGGTGTTATAACTACAGATGCCAATATTTCACGCAGCCTGATGGATAAGGCTCTGAAGGACATAGTGAAATATACCTTCAACAGAGTTTCCGTTGATGGAGACACAAGTGTTTGCGACATGGTTCTGATGCTTGCAAACGGCGAAGCGGAAAATGAAGGAATAATCAAGGAAGCCAGCATAGAATACCGTGATTTCAAGCAAGCCCTTGAGCTGGTGTGTACCGCCCTGTCCAGAATGATTGCACAAGACGGCGAAGGAGCAACAAAGCTGGTGGAGATATCCGCAAGCGGAGCAGCAAGCGAGGAGGATGCGTATAAAATAGTGTCTTCAATAGCCAGATCCCCTCTCGTCAAAACCGCAATTTTCGGAGAAGATGCAAACTGGGGAAGGATAATTACCGCCGCCGGTTATTCAGGCGCAGAATTCGACCCCAATCTTGTTGATATCCATATCGGCAACCTTATGGTTTGCAGAAACGGGGCAGCTCTTCCCTTTGATGAAGCCAAGGCAAAGCAGATTCTCAAGGAAAGGGAAATAAAAATCAGCATTAATGTTAAGAAGGGAAATTTCAAGGACAGGATGTGGACTTGTGATTTTTCCTGCGATTATGTGAAAATCAACGCAAGCTATAGGAGTTAATATAATAATTTGTTTCTTTTTGCTTTTCCAGGGAATAAATATTTCGTTAACAAAAATAAAATTTAAACAAGGGGTGTTAATTCCATGGAAAAGCTTAAAAGAATATTAAACTTCGCAATGAGGATGGAAAAAGACGCAGGGGATTTCTATGCATTCTATATGGATAAGGCTAGCTCTCCTGCCACCAGGGAACTCTTTCACGAGCTTGCCGAAACAGAAAAGCAGCATTACAGCTATTTGAAAAACAAATATGACGAGCTTGGCTTCGAGGATCCACCAATCGTAATTTCCTGGGTGGTTGACAACAATTTTTCCTCAAGGGACCCGCATATACTTTCAAACAATTCCGATCTTTCATCCGGCACTGGCGGAGAGCTTTCAGATCTTTCAATAATTCGTATGGCATATCTCATTGAAAGCGATTTTGCCCTGTTCTACAAGAAAGCCATGGATGTGGTTGAGGACGATGACGCCAGAAATTTCCTCAATTCATTGGCTCAATGGGAGGAACAGCACAAAACCTTGTTCCACGAAAAATACCAGAAACTTTTGAAGGATTATTGGAGCGATATCTCCTCCATCATATTCCCCGACTGACGCTGTAAATTGATATTGCCCTTCCTGTATTTAGCTGATATAATATGGATATGTGACATTTTCCCAACACTTTCGACATGTTTTAATTCGGGAGGGACGATTTATGGCAGGTGAGCAGTTGGTTGTTTTCAATATAAACAGCGAGAGCTTTGGCATTTCCATTACCCAAGTAAAAGAAATAATCAAGCCCATGGAAATATTCAAGGTGCCAAATACCCCTGATTATATTGAGGGCCTTATAAATTTAAGAGGAAAAGTGCACACGGTATTCAACCTCAGGAAGAAATTCGGACTTCCTAATGTGGCTTTTGATGATAACACCAAAATAATAATAGTAAACGTTAATTCAATGACAATAGGCTTTATTGTGGATGAGGTCAATGAAATAATCCGTGTAGAAGATGAAAACATCGAGAATACTCCAAAAGCACTAATGACAGGAGTAAACAGCAGATATTTAAAAGGAGTTGCCAAAACAGGAGAAAGAATTATTCTTATACTTGATCTTGCTAATGCTCTGTCCATCACCGAAGAAGCAGAAGCTGAAAAAGCAATGAAAACTGCTAAATAATAGTAAAAGGTGCCGGTACTTTTTTGGCACCTTTTTTTATTTCCTTACGCCCTTTATATGTATAAACCTTATCTCTTTCCAGCTGTATTCCGTCAACGGATACATATCCCTGTCATAGGTATGTGCTGCAATCAGAATATTATCAACTGAAGGAACCGCACCCGTTACAACTATAACCGGTGAGTGGTCGTAGCGGTTTCCTCCTTGAAAAGACAGCTGTACAATATCCCCAGGCTTGACATCCTTTACATCCACCCTTTCTGCAAAAGGTCCTACACCCGTATTCGCAACGAGAAAGTTATAAAGGAAATTTACCCCCGTCCAGGACGGCGACCTTTTGTTTGCGTTTATATAATACCAGCCATAAACAGGCTTGTAATTCATTACACCACTCCCTGCGTAAATTACCTGGGAGGCAAAGTTGGTGCAATCTCCCCCAAAACCGTCAAAATTGTAATACCTTGGATTCCTTCCCAATGCCCATCTATGTGCGTATTGGACTGCCTTAACCCTGTCATAAGGCACAACTACAGGTGCCCTGTATCCTGCATTTATATACATCTTATCATCCTCCGTTATCTATCAAAAAGAAGAGTCCTTCTACAATATATGCAGGATTTGATAAGAAGTGAATACAGATTGGGATACTTGCTAGTTTTTCAAACAAGCACCAACTAGGCAATCTTTCTAATCCGTTCCTCACCTATGTTTTCCATGCAACGGGATACAATATTCAAAGCTATTATCATTGATACCCCTGCTGAATAAATCACATCATTCATCATTGACCTTTCAAGAGAATTGTATTCGTCGTTCCAATCCTTAAGCATGGATTTAATATCACCGGATGTCTTCCAATCCTCGGATTTCAGAAGCCTCACAAGCGGCATGCAGGCTTCTATTTTCCTTTTAAAGAATACCTTCAGCTTTCTCTCGTAAACGTAATGCAATAATAGGTTACTGTACCTTTTCTCATTGTGTGCTTTGCAGAAGTAATCGGATACAAAATGGACAATTATACCCAGCTTCACCGAAAACTTTTCAAGCTCTTTGCCTTTTTCAGGCACAGTCTCTTTCAGGATGCTGTCCATTGCCTCGTGAACAAGGTCAATTGAGCCATCCATACAATGTGACATCAAAAGCATTGAGGGATAAATGTCAGGAGCGACACTGCCATGCTTCAAGCCTTCAAGATCAATCTTAATACCAAGCTCGGAGTTCAAAACATCATATACTTTTTGTGCTATAAGCTTGTGAGTTATAGAAAGCATAAACTAATCCTCTTTTCCAAATAATAATTACTAAATGCATGATTTAATGATATTCCAATTTTTATATGCAGGCTTTAACAGTATGTAAAATTTATTTTAAATAAATGTTAGTTTTTGTTGTTGATAAGTTAACATTTTCTTAACATTTATTTAATGTAGCATTAATTTGCGACTTGTAGGATGGACGAGGCAATAAAAAACACAAGTTTATATTTATCAGGAGGTAACTAAAAAATGAGAAAGTTAACAAGCTTAAAATCTTTAATCCTTGTTCTGGCAGTATTGTTTGCCATGACAACTCTGTTTGCGGCATGTGGACAGAAGGCTGAAGAAACCAAGCCATCGGAGACAACAAAAGCTGCGGAAACAAAGAAAGAAGAAACCAAGGGTGTGGAAGGCAATATAATAATAGCTGGTTCAACGTCTGTGCAGCCTCTGGCTCAAGAGCTGGCTGACAAATTCATGGAAGCAAACAAAGGCGTTAAGATCGATGTACAGGGCGGCGGATCCTCAGCAGGTGTTAAGGCTGCCATTGACGGTACTGCTGATATAGGCACTTCATCACGTGACCTTAAGGAAGAAGAAAAAAATTCAGGCTTAACTGAAACAGTTATATGCCTTGATGGTATTGCAGTTGTAGTTAATCCTAAAAACACTGTGTCAGATCTCAAGAAGGATGACATTACTAAAATATTCTTGGGAGAAATCAAGAACTGGAAAGAAGTTGGCGGACCTGACAAAAACATCGTTGTAGTAAGCCGTGAAGCTGGTTCAGGCACAAGAGGAGCATTCGAAGAATTGCTCAAGCTGGAAAAAGACAAGAAGTCTCTCCTCGTTTCCACAGCTCTCATTCAGGAAGGAAACGGTGCTGTAAAAGCAGCAGTTGCAAGTAAAGAAGACGCTATCGGTTATGTTTCCCTCGGATACCTTGACAACACATTGAAGGCGGTAAAGGTTGACGGAGTTGAGTGCTCGGAAGATACTATCAAGGCTAAGAAGTATGCCATTTCAAGACCTTTCCTCATGCTCACCAAGGGCGAAATGAAGCCCCAGGTTAAAGCTTTCATAGATTACATCCTGAGCGGCAAGGGTCAGGAAACAATTAAGGCTAAGCACTACATCACAGTAAAATAATTGAAAAATCATATGATCATATTAATACCTTTCGGGTAACAGGTAATATTATCACCTGTTACCCTTTAGTTGTGTATAGCTGAATAATTATTCAATTCTTTATGAGGTGTATTTTGATGAGTTGGCCAAACCTTACTGAGAATAAAAAATTACGTGATTTAACAGAAAGAGCTGTTGAGGCTGTTTTTCTTTTTTGTGCCTCTGTAGCTGTCCTCTCCGTAATTGTTATCACAATTTATATTTTTGCAAAAGGCTCTCCTGCAATAATGAAGATAGGTTTATGGCAGTTTGTTTCAGGAACCGAATGGCAGCCCGGAGCAGAAATATTCGGAATATTTCCAATGATAGCAGCATCTATTCTTGTCACATTGGGTGCTATAGTTATCGGTGTCACAATAGGCCTTTTCACTGCCGTGTTTCTTGCTGAAGTTGCTCCTTCCAATCTTGTCAAGGTATTCAGACCTGCAATAGAGCTGCTGGCTGGAATTCCATCGGTTGTTTACGGCTTCTTCGGGCTGGTAGTTATTGTACCCTTAATAAGCAGATATCTGGGCGGTCCTGGAAACAGCCTTCTTGCGGGAATAATCATCCTCGCAGTCATGGTTCTTCCTACAATTGTAAGTATAGCAGAAACATCAATGAGAGCAGTTCCGCTTTCTTACAAGGAAGGCTCTCTGGCCCTTGGCGCCACACATATTCAAACAATCTTCAAGGTCATTGTCCCGGCGGCAAAATCAGGCATAATGACAGGTGTGGTTCTTGGCATAGGCAGGGCAATAGGCGAAACCATGGCTGTTATCCTTGTGACAGGAAATACTGTTTTAATTCCTAAGTCTATACTGGATCCCGTCAGAACCCTTACGGCAAATATTGCTTTAGAAATGGGCTACGCATCTGGCCTGCATGCTGACATCCTGTTTTCTACGGGTGTG
Source organism: Clostridia bacterium (assembly GCA_026417615.1). Taxonomy (GTDB): domain Bacteria; phylum Bacillota; class Clostridia; order Acetivibrionales; family JAFADI01; genus SKW22. The sequence continues at coordinate 10,691 of JAOACY010000046.1, read as the reverse complement.
ATATTATTTATTTTTATTATGATTTTAAATATAATTCTTAATGTCTTAATTAGGAAAAAGGTAGGTTAAGGCCATGAGAAAAGCAAGATTAACAGACAATATCTTAATGTTCCTCATATGGTTATGTTCATTTCTTTCTATTGGTGTACTTATATGGATTTTGGGTTATATAATCGTCAATGGTATAACCCACGTTAACTGGCAATTTGTCAGCACTATATATAATCCATCAAAAAATATGCATGGAATACTGCCTATGATTATCAGCACTATTTATATTGTTCTTCTTACTCTGGTTATTTCTACTCCAATAGGAATTTGCTCTGCTATATACCTTGTGGAGTATTCGAAACCCGGAAAATTACTCGCATCAATAAGGTTTGCCACCGAAACCCTGTCAGGCATACCTTCAATAATCTATGGACTTTTTGGATTTATTTTCTTTGTTACCTTCTTGCATTTCAAATGGTCGATTCTTTCAGGCGCTCTCACCTTGAGCATTATGGTTCTTCCCACTATTGTGAGGACTACCGAGGAAGCATTAAAATCAGTACCTCTGGCCTATAAGGAAGGAAGCCTTGCCCTTGGAGCAACAAGGCTCAGAACCATATCAAGGGTTATCCTCCCCTGCGCAATTCCAGGCATTCTTACAGCTGTTATACTCAGCATAGGCAGGATTGTGGGCGAAACAGCTGCGGTATATCTTACCGCAGGATATGTCTATAGAGTACCTACAAGTGTAATGCAGTCAGGCAGAACCTTATCCGTCCATCTTTATCAGCTGGCCAAAGAGGGTATATCGTTTGAGCAGGCTTATGCAACAGCCACTGTTTTAGTAATAGTAGTTGCCGTAATAAACTTTCTCGCAAGCAAAATAGCCGGGAATCTATCGAGAATAACTACTGGCGGCTGATGCATTAATTAACAATGTCTTTACATTTTGTTAACTTTTGTCTAATTATTATTTAATAAACTTTATGAGTAAATATACCGGTTTGTCAGTCTGCTTCTGATTACCGGTGTGGAAGGGTTGGTTAAACGTGAGTGAAAATAATATTAAGGTAAGCGCAAAAGATTTGGATTTGTATTACGGGGATGTTCAAGCTCTCAAGAAAATTAACCTGGAGATGGAAGAAAAGAAAGTGACTGCACTAATTGGTCCTTCAGGTTGTGGAAAATCCACCTTCATCAAGACACTGAACAGGATGAACGATCTTATACCGGGTGTGAGAATTACCGGAGACGTTTATCTTGAAGGAATGAATATTTACAGCGGCTGTGATGTGGTAGAGCTGAGGAAGCGCGTAGGAATGGTGTTTCAGAAGCCAAACCCCTTCCCTATGACCGTTTACGATAATATAGCTTATGGACCCAGAATTCACGGCATAAGATCAAAATCCCGTTTAGATGAAATAGTGGAGAAAAGCTTAAAAGGCGCCGCTCTATGGGATGAAGTAAAGGATCGCCTGAAGAAGAATGCCCTTGGCCTTTCCGGAGGACAGCAGCAGAGGCTTTGCATTGCAAGAGTTCTCGCAGTGGAACCCGAAGTAGTATTGATGGACGAGCCGACCTCTGCCCTTGACCCTATATCAACCTTAAAAATCGAAGACCTTATAGATGAACTGAAGGAAAAGTATACGATTATAATTGTTACACACAACATGCAGCAGGCAGGCAGAATATCGGATAAGACAGCTTTCTTCCTGCATGGAGAAATAGTGGAATATGATTATACCGAGAAAATCTTCAGCAAGCCTAGTGATAAACGAACTGAGGATTACATAACCGGAAGATTCGGGTAATTTATTGACAATTTAAAAACTATGTGATGATAATATTACAATATTGTATTATCATATATTTAAAAAGAATAAAGTTAAAAAATTAGAAAGCAGGTGCAGTAATATGGTAACAAGGCATTATTTTGACAGAGAGCTTGAAGACCTTCATCTTGACCTGATAAAGATGGGCAGTCTGGTGGAAGAGTCCATAGAAAATACTATCCTTGCTTTAAAGAAGCAAGATGTAGAACTGGCAAGGAAAATCTTCAGGAACGATGATGTTATCGATGACCTTGAAAGCAAGATTGAGCGCAGGTGCCTGAACCTTATAGCAAGGCAGCAGCCCCTGGCCAAGGATTTAAGGACAATAAGCGCTGCTCTTAAAATCATAACCGATATGGAAAGGATTGCAGATCATTCTGCAGATATAGCAGAAATAACTATCAGAATGGCTAAAGAGAAATACATAAAGCCTCTTATCGACATTCCGAAAATGGCCGAAATGGCAAAGCAAATGGTAAACAAGGCAATCGATTCCTATGTCAGGCAGGACGTAGAGCTTGCCAAAGAGGTTTGCGACAGTGATGATGAAGTTGATGATTTGTTTTTCAAAATCATACTTGAACTTATCAATATCATGAAAAACGAAGCACAAACTGTTGAACAGGCTATAAATTTTATGTTTATTGCCAAGTATCTTGAGAGAATGGCGGATCATGCCACAAACATAAGCGAGTGGGTTGTATATAATGTAACAGGAGAACACGATCACCTCACAAGGCATCCTGAAAACAGGAACGATTCAAAAAATAATCCCTTTGCTATAAATGAAAACGGGATTGATACGTAATTTTTGCGGTACATTCCACAACAAGGATGACCTTCGTTTGCTGTGGAATGTACCCATTACCTTACTCAGGAGGGTTTTATGCCAAAAGAATTAATATTTGCCGTTGAAGACGAAACACATATCCAGCAGCTGATAAAGTATAACCTTGAGTCAAACGGATACAGGGTAATGACATTTGAAAGCGGCGAAGGTATGCTTAAGGAGGTCAAAGGCACTGTTCCGGATTTGTTTATACTTGATATAATGCTCCCAGGCGTCGATGGACTTGAAATATGCAGACAGCTTAGGCAGAGTCCACGAACAAAAAACGTTCCCATAATTATGCTTACGGCCAAAAGCGAAGAATTTGACAAAGTCCTTGGTCTTGAGCTTGGCGCAGACGACTATATTACAAAGCCTTTTAGTGTAAGGGAGCTTGTGGCTAGAGTCAAGGCAATCTTCAGAAGGCTTGTTAACTCAGTGCCTGTTGAGTCTGAAATAATAACCTTCGGAGATATCATAATAGACTGTACAAGGCGCGAGGTAACAAAAAACGGCAGGTTTATAGAACTCCCTCTGAAAGAGTTTGAGCTTTTAAAGCTCCTTATTCTGAACAAAGGCAAGGTTCTTTCAAGGGACATGCTTTTGGAAAAAATATGGGGCTTTGACTATTACGGCGAAACAAGGACAGTGGACGTACATATCCGCTACCTGAGGCAAAAGATTGAGGACGATGACAGCAATCCCGTATATATTGAAACAATTAGGGGCATTGGTTACAGATTCAATGATAAAGGCAGCAAATAACACCGGTGGTATTATAAATGAGATTTAAAATTTTCATTCACTATATGGTTCTTGTAATCATAGGAGTTTCCATAACTGGTTTTTTTTCTTCGCAGCTGGCACAGAAGTACTATACTGCAGAGGTTGAAGGAAAATTAAGAAGCATGGCGCTTCTTATACAGGCAAATATCGCCGGTGAGCATGCAAATGGCAGAGCTGTTAATTATGATGCTCTAGCCAAATACTATTCATCTGTACTTAAAGCTGCAAGCGAAACCAATCAAACCGAAAGCCCCAAAGCAGTCAGAATTACCTTCATAGATAAAAACGGTAAAGTACTCGGCGAATCTGAAAGAGAAATTGAAGGAATGGAAAATCATCTTGACCGTGAAGAGGTTAGGGAAGCTCTTCGCGGCAAGCTTGGTCACAGTATAAGATTCAGTGCCACAAGGCACGAGAATTGCCTTTACATTGCAGCACCGGTTGATTCGACTGAAGTAGTTGTAAGAACCTCGGTAGCCCTTGTTCAATTGAAAAGCATAAACAAAGCCATCTGGTTCTACTCAATAACCGGTATAATCTTCGGTTTGATTTTAACTGCTCTTTTGGCTTTCAGGTTTTCCTCATCCCTTATAAATCCCATAAAAGAGCTTATCGACAAATCCAGATATATTGCCATGGGAGATTATTCCCAGCATGTCAATATCAGTAAAATGCCCAAAAACGAGCTTATGCTGCTTGCCACCTCTTTCAACGAAATGGCCTTGAAGCTTGAAAAAACCATGTCAGAAATGATTGACAAAAGCATTAAGGTAGAGGGTATTATAGACAGCATGCCCAGCGGAATAATAGCAGTTGACAACAGCTATAAAATAATCCATCTTAATTCCATTGCCGCCGAAACCTTCGGCATCAGCAACACTGAGGAAGTTATTGGCACCAAGATAATAGAGGTTGTCAGAAACAATCAGATAAACAAGCAGCTTCAGGACAGTATTGAAAAGAATATTTCTCTTGTTAATGAAATAATTCTTAGCCTCCCTCAAGATAAAGTACTGAGGATATATACAAATCCACTAAAGCCGAAAAATTCAGAAAGCTTGAATTCCGGAGGCCTGCTCTTCATCCAGGATGTCACCAATATCAGAAAGCTTGAACAGATAAGAACTGAATTTGTCTCAAATGTCACCCATGAGCTCAAGACACCCCTGACCTCCATAAGAGGCTTTATTGAAACCTTAAGAAGCGGCGCCATAGATGACAGGGAGGTTGCTGAAAGATTTCTGGAGATTATCGACATAGAAGCAGAGCGATTGTATGTTTTAATTAATGATATCCTCCAGCTGTCTGAAATTGAGAGCAAGCAGAAGGACACCAATATCAGCACCTACTCTCTTAAGCCGATAATTGAGGAAATATTTTCCATATTGCAGGGAACAGCAGACAAGAAGGGTATCAAGCTTTCCTGCAATATAGATGAAAGCCTTAAAATTATTGCAAACAAGAACAGAGTCAAGCAGATGGTTATAAACCTTGTAGACAATGCAATTAAATACAATGTTGATAATGGAAGAGTAGATGTTCTGGCATACAAGGCGGAGGGTAAAATTGTCATTTCCGTTAAGGACACAGGTATAGGAATCCCCGCTGTGCACCTCCCAAGAATTTTTGAACGCTTTTACCGTGTGGACAAGGGCAGGTCCAGGAACATGGGCGGCACCGGACTAGGGTTATCTATTGTCAAGCATATCGTAAACCTTTACAACGGTGACGTTAAAGTGAACAGTGAGCCTGGTATCGGAACAGAATTTATAATAAGCCTTCCTCAATAAAAAAGGGAGACCTGAAAATCTCCCTTTTTATCTGAATATCAAATTGCCTTCCTCGCAGTCGACAATTATGCTGCTGCCTTCCTTAAGCCTGCCTCTTAAGAACATCTCCGACAATTCATCCTCTATATGCCTCTGGATGGTTCTCCTTAGAGGCCTCGCGCCATATTTCACATCATAACCCTTATCAAGTATGAATTCTTTTGCGGAATCTGTTACCTCTATACTCATGCCCTTGCTTGCTGCTTCATTGATTACTTCCTGCAGCATAAGCTCTGCAATCTGCTTCAGTTCTTGCCTGTTAAGCTCGGTAAATACTATGATTTCATCCAGCCTGTTTAAAAATTCAGGTCTGAAGGTTTCCTTCATAACTTCCCTTATCCTGCTTTCGAGAGCCTTGTATCCCTCGTTCGCAAAGCCTATTCCGTTTGACTTAAGGCTAGTGCCGGCATTTGAGGTCATTATTATAACTGTGTTTTCAAAATTGACCACCTTGCCGTGGCTGTCTGTAAGCCTTCCGTCTTCAAGAATCTGCAGCAGCATGTTGAACACATCGGGGTGTGCCTTTTCTATCTCATCCATAAGGATAACGGAGTAGGGCTTCCTTCTGACTTTCTCTGTCAGCTGGCCCCCGTCGTCATAACCAACATATCCGGGAGGTGCGCCGATAAGCTTTGAAACCGTATGCTTTTCCATATACTCGGACATATCAAGTCTTATGAGTGCTTCTTCAGTTTCAAACAGTTCCGTTGCCAGCGCTCTTACCAGTTCTGTCTTACCTACGCCAGTTGGACCGACAAAAATAAAGGATGCCGGTTTTTTCTTCTTCCTGAAGCCTGAGCGGTTTCGCCTTATAGCCTTTGCAACGCTCATGACAGCTTCATTCTGACCAATAACCCTTTTGTGCAGCCTTTCTTCCAGATTTAAGAGCTTCTCCGCTTCTACCTCGGTCAGCTTCTGAACAGGTATCTTGGTCCATGCCTCTATAACATAAGCGATATCATCTACAGTTATATATACGTCCTTGTTTTTATCCTCAATTGCCTTAATCCTGCTTATGAGCTGGCATTCCCGGACCTTGAGGTCTGCAGCCTTCTGGTAATCCTCAATGGAATCGGCGGACACTGCAAACTCCTTTTCCTCCTGCACCTTCTTCAGTTCTTCCTTAAGAGCTTCAAGCTCAACCAGGCTGACGTTTTTCAGGTTCGCCCTTGATCCGGCCTCGTCAATGACGTCAATAGCCTTGTCGGGAAGGTATCTGTCGGTTATATACCTTTCGGAGAGAATCGCTGCTGCGCATACTACATCGTCAGTTATCTTTACTCTATGGTAGTTCTCATAATAATGCTTTATGCCCTTTAATATTTCTATAGTCTCATCTATGGACGGCTCGTCTACAATTACGGGCTGGAACCTTCTTTCAAGGGCGGAGTCCTTTTCAATGTGCTTTCTGTATTCATTGAGGGTTGTTGCCCCAATGACCTGTATTTCTCCTCTGGAGAGAGCAGGCTTTAGAATATTTGCCGCATTCATGGCTCCTTCCGCCTCACCGGCACCCATTATATTGTGAAGCTCATCAATAACCAATATTACATTTCCTAGAGCTTTTGCTTCTTCCAAAATACCCTTCATCCGTCCTTCAAACTGCCCTCTGAACTGAGTGCCTGCGACAATACCTGTAAGATCCAGAAGATATACCTCGGTATTAAAGAGCTTCGCCGGAACCTGACGCTCCGAAATCCTTACCGCCAGGCCTTCTGCTACGGCAGTTTTTCCAACTCCCGGCTCACCGATAAGAACAGGATTGTTCTTTGTCCTTCTGTTCAGTATCTGTATAACCCTGTCAATTTCCTTCTGTCTGCCTATGACCATATCAAGCTTGCCTTCTTTAGCCTGCTCGGTCAGATTTGTACCATAGACGTCAAGGTATTTCTTCTTCCTAGGCGGTTTCTTCTCCTGGGTTTTCGTCCTTGTGTTGTTCTTCCCATCCTTCTCCTCCTGCTGTTCCCTTTGAGACTCCCTTGGATTCTCCGCTCCCTCATCATTCTTTGAAAAGGCTTTATTTAAAAAGCTGAAAAATGGGTTTTCCTTGCCGGGCGTATTCTGAGAGGCAACTGCATTATTAAAACTCTCAGCGTCAATATTATCAAACATATTTCCTACTTGCTTGTTCAGGTTGTCAATGTCCTCTTCAGACATACCTGTCTGTTCAATCAATTGATTGATAGGCTGTATACCCTGCTTTTTTGCGCAGGTGAGGCATAAACCTTCCTGAGACTGCTTCCCGTCAATTATCTTTGTTATGAAAACAACTGCAAAATTCTCTTTGCACATGGAACACATCATCATTACCGCCACCTCCTATCGCAGTCATTTATAGATGAACTGATGGTTACAGGTTTCAATACCTTCATAAATACGGAATTTACAGTTATTTGTTTCAAACATCAGCTTATTAATAGTATAGCATATTAAAATTTCAGGGTCTAACCCACAGCCTTATGCTTTAAATTATATCAGGTTTATGCAACAAGAATACCTGTGCCATAGTCTGTTTATCTTCTGTTTAGACCATATCACAGGTATTTGCAAAGGGTTGTTGCTTGAATTTACTTGTTGCCCATAATCTTTTGCAGAAATTGACCTGTGAAAGACTCTTTCACTTTGGCCACCTCCTCCGGCGTACCCTCCGCTATTATATAGCCGCCCTTATGTCCGCCTTCCGGCCCAAGGTCTATAATATAGTCCGCTGTCTTTATCACATCAAGGTTATGTTCTATAACTACCACAGTATTTCCCGTGTCAACCAGTCTTTGCAAAATATCTATGAGTCTGTGTACATCAGCTATATGAAGTCCTGTGGTGGGCTCGTCCAGGATGTACATGGTATTTCCCGTGCTTCTTTTTGAAAGCTCGGCAGCCAGCTTCACACGCTGTGCTTCTCCGCCGGAAAGCGTCGTAGAGGGCTGTCCAACCTTGATATAGCCCAATCCCACATCATACAGAGTCTGCAGCTTTTTCTGGATACGAGGTATATTCTTGAAGAATTCCAGCGCATCCTCAACAGTCATATCCAGAACCTCGGATATGTTCTTGTCCTTGTATCTCACTTCAAGGGTTTCCCTGTTGTACCTCTTGCCCTTGCATACTTCGCAGGGAACATAGACATCGGGCAGAAAGTGCATCTCTATTTTTATTATTCCGTCTCCTCCGCAGGCTTCGCAGCGTCCTCCCTTTACATTGAAGCTGAACCTTCCGGACTTGTAGCCCCTCATTTTTGCTTCAGTAGTTCCTGCAAACACTTCCCTTATGTGGTCAAAAACTCCCGTGTAGGTAGCAGGATTTGACCTTGGTGTCCTGCCTATGGGCGACTGGTCTATATCAATAACCTTGTCCAGATGCTCAAGCCCTGTCATGAAATCATGCTCACCTGCCCTGGTCTTGGCATTGTTGAGTTCGGAGGCAAGCTTCTTGTAAAGTATTTCATTAACCAGGGAGCTCTTTCCCGAACCGGAAACACCAGTCACACAAGTAAACACCCCAAGGGGAAATTTAACGTTTACCTTTTTAAGATTGTTCTCCCTGGCACCGACTATCTCAACCCACTTGCCATTAGGCGTACGCCTTTTTTCAGGCACCTCAATCTTCATTTTTCCGCTTAAGTATTGTCCGGTTATGGAATCCTTGCATTGCTTTATTTCCTCAAGAGTACCCGCTGCTACCACCTGGCCTCCGTGAATACCGGCTCCCGGTCCCATATCAATAATATAGTCTGCGGCATACATGGTATCCTCATCGTGCTCCACAACTATAAGAGTATTCCCTAGCTTCTGAAGCCTCTTAAGCGTCTTTATGAGCTTGTCGTTGTCCCTTTGATGGAGGCCTATGCTTGGCTCATCAAGTATATACAGCACCCCCATAAGTCCCGAGCCGATCTGTGTAGCCAGCCTGATACGCTGAGCCTCGCCTCCCGACAATGTTCCGGCTGAGCGTGACAGCGTAAGGTATCCCAGTCCAACGTCCACAAGGAACCCAACTCTTGCATTTATTTCCTTCAATATCTGATGCGCAATGAGCTTCTCCCTCTCTGTAAGCTCAAGGTTGCCAAAAAAATCCTTGATATCCGTAACTGGCATCTTTGATATTTCATGAATATTTTTCCCTCCTATGGTAACTGCAAGGCTTTCCTTTTTAAGCCTTGCGCCGTTGCATTCGGGACATGGATTGCTGCTCATGTATTCTTCATAATACTGCTTCATGGAATCCGACTGCGTCTCCTTGTATCGCCTCTCCACACTGTTTACAACACCTTCAAATGCGCTCATGAAGTTTCCGCTGCCATATTCCTTTTCATATGTTACCTTTATCTTTTCTCCCTTTGTTCCATACAATATAATATCAAGAATACGTGGCGGCAGCTTTTCTACCGGAGTGTGGACATCAAAGCCGTAATGCTTTGCCAGTGCATTTATATACATCCTGGAGTACCCGTCAGAGTTTTCTATGTTCCAGCCTCCGACGGCAATGGCACCTTCAGCCAGGGATTTTGATTTATCGGGAATTATAAGATCCGGATCAATTTTAAGAAGCGTTCCAAGACCGCTGCATGTGGGACATGCACCAAAAGGATTATTAAAAGAGAACATCCTTGGCGCAAGCTCCTCTATACTCACTCCGCAGTCACTGCAGGCAAAATTCTGGCTGAACAGCAGCTCCTCCTTGCCGACAACATCCACAACAAGTATGCCGCCGCTCAAATGAAGAACAGTTTCAATAGAGTCCGCCAGCCTCTTTCTGATATCAGGCCTTACAATAAGCCTGTCCACAACGATTTCAATGGTATGCTTTTTATTCTTGTCCAGATATATTTCGCTGTTTATATCTATTACTTCACCGTCTATCCTAAGTCTTACATAACCGCTTTTCTTTGCATCCTCAATAAGCTTGTGGTACTCACCTTTTCTTCCCCTCACCACTGGAGCAAGCAGCTGTATTTTCGTACCCTCCTTAAGACTCATTATACTGTCTACCATCTGGTCTACCGTCTGCTGTGAAATTTCCTTGCCGCAAACATGGCAGTGGGGAATGCCTATCCTGGCAAAAATAAGCCTGAAGTAATCATATATTTCGGTAACTGTCCCCACTGTCGAGCGGGGGTTTCTGCTGGTTGTCTTCTGGTCAATGGATATGGCAGGCGACAAGCCGTCTATATAGTCCACATCAGGCTTCTCCATCTGTCCCAGGAACTGCCTGGCATATGCGGAAAGAGATTCCACGTAGCGTCTCTGGCCCTCTGCATAAATGGTGTCAAAGGCTAACGAAGATTTGCCTGAGCCGCTCAAGCCAGTAATAACAACAAACTTATCCCTTGGTATTTCAACATCAATATTTTTAAGGTTATGCTCTCTGGCGCCCTTAATAAAAATCCTGTCTCTAGTCATGTAAATGCTCCTGTATTGGTTTAAT
>JAOACY010000012.1 GCA_026417615.1 Clostridia bacterium | reverse complement strand
ACACTCGATAGTCACTTCGTTTAACTGGTGGACAATTACGCTCTTTGTCCTGTCGAGCTTTTCCTTGCCAACAGTCTTAATGGGAACGCTCGCATGTATTTTTTCATCCAGGGATACTCTTTGGATATCCACATGAGTAATACTGTTGCCAAAGGGATCATACCGGATATCCTTTATCAGACCGCAAAAATCATGTTCTGCGGCAAATTCTGTAGTGAATACTGAATTTTTGCCACGGGAGGACAAAAACCTCCTTAGGTCGGATTCCTTTATTTGCGCCGGCACAGATTCCATTTCGTGCCCATAAACTATAGCAGGTATGTAACCATCTTTTCTCAGCCTTTTGGGACGTTCGCCTCCAACCTCATCCCTCACTTCAAGCCGTAGTGTCTCATTATCCATTGCTTGTAAAAACCTCCTTTGAAAATTCTAGATTTAGCAATGCAGTGTAAATCCAAGCAGCTTTTGCAATAAAATCAATATTTCTTTACGCTGTAGTATTAGTTATTTCCGATATTTATAAAAAATAAACCTTTCTCATATTCATTTATAGGATTTGCTTTGTAAATCGACACTAAATGTGTTATAATACACTTATTCGACATTAAATCATTTATGATAAAAAACTGTGGAGGTCACAGATCTGATGAAAAAAAGGCCTGAAAGACTGAGGGCGGCAAGAGTAATTGTCCTTGTTTCATGCTCTTTGCTGATAGTTTTGTTTCAATTCATTTTTTCTCAAATCATATCGTCTGATTTTTCATCACACATGTATAACCATAGAGAAAAGTCTGTCAAAAAAATGGTTGAGCTTGCCTATAACACCATTCAACCTGTGATAGAGGATATAAGGAGCGGCAAAATAAGCAGCAGCGAGGGGAAAAGACTAATATGTGACACCGTAAGGGCAATGACCTATGAAGATGAGTTCGGTCCAAACTATATATTCATGAGCTCATACGATGGAACAATGCTGGTGCAGCCTTATGAACGGGAAAAAGAGGGTACAAACCAGTGGAATCTTAAGGATGCAAAGGGAAACCACATAATACAAATGCTGGTTAATGCCGCAAAAACCAAGCCATCCGGCTCATATGTGTCATATCATTACTTTCCTCCGAATAAAAACAAAGCTGAGGAAAAGCTTTCTTATGTAATTGGCATTCCTGAGATTGAAGCTTATATAGGAACTGGCATGTACGTGGAGAGCAGCTTCTTTGATCTTAAGCGGATTCTTGATCTGCAAAAATTTGGCTTTTTGGGTCTTAGCGTATTTATAATGCTTGCTCTGGTAGCTTATGCAGTAATCCTTGTGCAAAGCAACTACCGTCTTTCTGTGGAAATTAAGGAGCGTACATACCTGGCATACTACGATTATCTTACCGGGCTTCCGAACAGAGTATCTGTCGTAAACAGGCTGAGGGAGAACTTGATGAAATCAACTGTGGGAGCTTCTTCCGGAACGGTATTCTATATTGGCATAGATAATTTCAAGATAGTTAACGACGCATTCGGACACTCCTATGGCGACAAGGTTCTGGTTGAAATATCAAGAAGCCTGAAAACTCTTATTTCTGACAATGTAGATGTCGGCCGTATAAGCGGAGATGAATTTATAGTAATTCAGCATTCAAACTCTGATCAAGCTCAAATTAACAATATGGTTGAAAGGATACGGGAGCTTTTTAACCGCTCAATGTATGTTGATAAAAACAATGTGCAAATAACCTGCAGCATAGGTGTGGCAGTCTATCCAAGGGATGGCTCAGATACGGAGGAAATCCTCAAGAACGCAGACCTGGCAATGTATAAGGCAAAAGCAATGGGCAAAAACAGCTATGCATTCTATGACAGCAGATTGGCTGCCGAACTCTCTGAAAGAGTTGAAATGGAAAACCATCTTAAGCTTGCGCTTGCAAATAATGAGTTTGAGCTTTTCTACCAGCCGCAGGTGAACTCGACGGACGGGAGGATATCAGGATATGAGGCCCTGATACGCTGGAACAGCAAGGCATATGGATTTGTTTCTCCCTTAAGGTTTATTCATATAGCGGAGGAATCGGGGCTGATCAATGATATCGGAAGATGGGTTATTGACGAAACCTTTGCCTTCGCAGCAAGGCATAAGGGGGAAAACATATACGTTTCGTGCAATGTTTCTTCAAAACAGCTTTTCCAAAAAACCTTTGTGGAAGATGTCATGCACTATTTCCAAAAATACAGCCTGGAAGAGGGAAGTGTGGCGATAGAAATCACAGAATCCTGCCTGATAGAGTCTTTCGGGGAAATCACAGAGAAGCTTGCACAGCTTAGGCAAAATGGTATTTTGATTTCATTGGATGATTTTGGCACAGGATATTCATCTTTGACTTACCTGAAGGATCTCCCGATAGATATTGTGAAGATAGACAAATCCTTTATAAGAGGCATCGTTGAAGATGGGGTTGAAGTCAGGATTGTCAAAACAATAATATCCCTTGCTCATGAAATCGGTCTTGAGGTTGTGGCGGAAGGCGTTGAAACGTCTGAGCAGATGAAATATCTCGCGGAATGCGAATGCAACTATATACAGGGGTATCTGATCAGCAAACCTGTTCCCGAGAGGGAAATATGCATAATATCAGGAGAGTAGAAAAATTATAATTGTTTGGTGTTTGATGCGGATGTATAATTGATTGATAAGGGGGTATGATTCAATGGGCATTGAAAAAAAACTATATGGCAGAACAAATGAAGGCAAAGAAGTATTTTTATTCACTCTTAAAAATTCCGGCGGAGCTGCTGTGGAAATAACAAATTTCGGCGGAATAATAGTATCAATTCTTGTACCGGATAAAAAAGGCAGGTTTGATGACGTCAGCCTGGGATATGACAGCTTGGAACCATATATGGAACCGGGACCATACTTTGGCGCAATTATTGGAAGATATGCAAACAGAATAGAGAATTCGGAATTTGAGATTAATGGAATTACATACCATCTGGCGGCAAATGACGGCAAAAATCACTTGCACGGCGGCTTGAAGGGCTTTGATAAGGTTATATGGCACCCGCAAATTGTTCAAAGCTCTGAAGGAGAGTGCCTTGAGCTTACATATAAAAGTGCGGACGGGGAAGAAAATTACCCCGGAAATCTGGATGTCAAGGTTATTTATACTTTGACGGAGGATAATGCCATAAAAATTGAATACTTTGCAGAGACTGACAAGGACACGGTGGTCAATCTCACGAATCATGCATACTTCAATCTTTCCGGGCATGCATCCGGAGACATATTAAAGCACAAGCTCAAGATTTGTGCCGACTTTTTTACAGCAGTCAGTCCCGAGGGTTTGCCCACAGGTGAGATAAGAGAAGTTAAAGGGACTGTTATGGATTTTACGGATTTTAAAGAAATTGGGCCCGGATTGGCAAGCGGTGACGAGCAGATTATTTTCGGACAGGGATATGATCACAACTGGGTTTTAAATGGTGAAAAAAATACTCTGAAGAAGGCGGCAGAGCTTTTTGATCCTGAAAGTGAAAGGCGGATGGAGGTATATACCACGAAGCCCGGCATTCAGTTCTACAGCGGCAATTTTCTGAATGTGACTGAACATGTCAAGGATGGCGCAGTATACTGCAAAAGAGCGGGCTTGTGCCTTGAGACGCAGTACTTCCCCAATTCTCTCAAGCATAAGCATTTTCCGTCCCCCATATTAAAGGCCGGGGAAAAGTATCGGCATACTACAATTTATAAATTTTTTACGGCTTAATATAGCAACTGGGAGTTAAAAAGCCGGGGTTTTTCACCTGGCTTTTCTTATGCGCTTATTATGCCTGAAAAGATTTTATGCTCATAAAACAAATCAGCAATGTTCAAAAATATATAGCACAATTCAAGAAAATAAGATATAATTAGTATTAGATTCTATTATCAGGTCATATAATAATTATATCAATAACCAGTGTCTAAATTAATAAGGGAGGGTGTACCATGAACAAAGGCGTAAGCATCTCTGTGAAAAATGGAAGAAGAGTGGTAGAAGGCTTGGGCTACTATGAGCCCAGAAAAGCAGGCGATCTAAGGGAGCTTGTAAAAGGAAGCGCAAACAGGTATGGTGACGCTCTCGGTTTCAAGTACAAGGACAAGGAAGGTAAAATAACAGGCAAGACATATAAGGAATTTGACAGGGAAATAGACTGCCTGGGCACCGCGCTTATCAAGATGGGGCTTAAGGGCACGCGAATATCCGTTATAGGTGAAAACAGGTATGAATGGGGAGTGTGCTATTATTCGGTTGTCAATGGAACAGGCGTGGTTGTGCCTCTGGATAAAAATCTTCCAAAACTAGAAATTGAAAACCTCCTTGAGAGAGGAAGGGTAGAAGCTGTATTTTACAGCCCTGCCTTCCATGACGTGATGAAGGAGATTGCAGCAGCCGGAAACAAAATCAGGTATTTTATATGTATGGAAGCAATTGGGGGAACACTCGGAGAGAATGATAGATTTACCAATCTTCCTGCGCTTATAGCTCAAGGCGGCAAATTGCTGGATGAAGGAGACCGGTCCTTCATTGATGCCGAAATTGACAGACAGGCCATGTCTATCCTGCTCTTTACCTCAGGCACTACGAGCATGTCAAAAGGCGTTATGCTTTCGCATGCCAATGTGGTTTCCAATGTTGCCGGCATTACCACCGTGATTAAGGCGGGCCCCGGAGATGTGCACCTGTCTCTGCTTCCTCTGCATCATACCTTTGAAAACACCATAGGGCTCATGTTCATGGTGCACAGCGGTGTTTGCATTGCGTTCCCCGAAGGGATAAAATATATCGCCCAGAATATCAAGGAATACAACGTATCACTTCTTGTTGCGGTTCCGGCCATACTTGAGCTAATGTACAGAAGAATGCTGGAGGGAATTGAGAAATCCGGAAAGGCAGGTGTTGTAAAGGCTTTGACTGTTGTATCGGAGATGCTTCGAAAGGTGGGCATAGACTTAAGAAGAAAGCTGTTAAAAAGCATATTTGAAAAGCTTGGTCCCAATTTAAGGCTTGTGGTTTCCGGGGCAGCTCCTCTGGATCCGGAAGTAGTAAAAGGCTTTGACAAAATAGGCCTGAGGCTTTTGCAGGGATATGGCCTTACAGAGACTTCGCCTGTGGTGGCAACAAACAATGACTTTGTTAATAAACCCGGCACAATTGGGTATCCTATGGCGGGGATTGAGGTGGCAATAGATTCGCCTGACGAGAATGGCATGGGTGAAATCATAACCCGTGGGGAAAACGTAATGCTGGGATACTATGAAGACCCTCAGGCTACCAAGGAAGCAATAGACAGTGAAGGCTGGTTTAGGACAGGAGATCTTGGAAGCATTGACGAAGAGGGTTTCATAAGGATAACAGGCCGCGCCAAATCCATGATAGTGTTCACAAACGGCAAAAAGGCTTTCCCTGAGGAGTTTGAGGTTCTTCTCAATAATATCCCGGGGGTAAAGGAATCCTTTGTCTGGGGCAACAAGGCTCATGATGGAGATATACAGGTTTGCGCAGAACTGGTGATTGACAGGGAAAAGCTTGAAGCCCAAGAAGCAAAGCTGCCTTCCGAAAAGGAACTGGCAGACAGATTTCAAAAGGCAATAAGGGAAATTAACAAATCCCTTCCCCAGTATAAGGTTATCAGGTATTTTGTCATGACATATGAAAACCTTGCTAAGACAACCAAAATGACCGTTAGGAGGCCGGTGGAGCTGGAAAAGGTGATGGCCAGGCTGGAAAAAGCAGGGCTTGAGATGAGGAAGGCCAATGGCCGGATTATAGATAGTCTTTCCTCATAAAAACTGTTAGAGTGGAGTGTTGTCCTTATAATTAAGATAACGCCCAAGGGATTGAACGACAGACGGACGAGGTATGATGAATATCTTGAAAGCCCGGATATAGCAGGCCTGAAAAAAGAAATGTACAATTAAACCAATATTATTACGAGGGGAATTGTTATGATTGAAAGAATTGTGGTAAAAGCGACAATTCTTGAAGCTAAGGCGGAATCCCCTCCGTACATTTCTGAAAATAAAGCTGTAGATGCTGCGGCAGGCATTGCAACGAGCAGGACGCAGATTTCCAGGAGCATTCCGTTAAAGCCGGTGAGCTTCAGGGTAAAAAATGTAACCA
>JAOACY010000054.1 GCA_026417615.1 Clostridia bacterium | reverse complement strand
ATATTCGGTAAGCTTATATCAGCAGCATCAATTGTACCCTTCCTGATTGCTTCTAATACTTTTTCCTTATCTTTTGTGCTTATCTGTATCATGCCATTTTTATCGGCATTTTATCTTAAATTCTTAAATTACGAATTGAAGGTTTGGAATTTAGTTCTTTATTTTTTCAACTTTTTAGTATAAAATGAGTAAGGACACTTGCAAGTGAGGTGTCCCCATAAACACATTTTGGAGGCTCATGATGTTTTATGAAAGCACAAGAGGGGCGCAGCGGGGGATTACTTCCGCCGAGGCCATTAAGAAAGGCATTGCGCCTGAGGGTGGTCTTTTTGTTCCCGAAACAATATCAAGCTTGACGCTGGAAGAAATCGGGCAGCTGGCGGGCAAGAGCTACAGGGGAAGAGCGGTCGCTATACTTAAGCATTTTATTGATGATTACTCTGAAGAGGAAATAGAGGATTGCGTCAACAGCGCATACACAAGGGAAAAGTTCGGATGCGATGAGATTGCTCCTATATATAAATTAAATGAGAATGTTTGTGTTCTGGAGCTTTGGCACGGCCCAACCTGCGCCTTTAAGGACATGGCTCTGCAGATGCTGCCTCATTTGCTGGTAAAGGCGATGAGGAAAACAGGAGAAACCAGTGAGATTGTAATTCTCGTTGCAACCTCCGGCGACACCGGAAAAGCTGCTTTGGAAGGCTTCAGGGATGTTGAGGGAACCAAGGTTGTGGTTTTCTACCCCGAAAGCGGCGTGAGCCGGGTTCAAAAGCTTCAGATGGTGACGCAGGAGGGCAGGAATGTTGCAGCTGTCGGCGTTAAAGGGAATTTTGATGATGCCCAGAACGGCGTAAAGGATATTTTTACAGATCACTCCATGTCTGCAGCCCTGGAGAAGAAGGGCTTGAAATTCTCTTCCGCAAATTCAATCAACTGGGGAAGGCTTGTTCCTCAGATTGTTTACTATTTCTCGGCATACGCGGATATGTTGAAGAATGGGGAGCTGGCGCTGGGAGAAAAACTGAATTTCGTGGTGCCTACGGGGAACTTCGGCAATATTCTTGCCGCATATTATGCCATGGAGATGGGATTGCCTGTAAACAGGCTTATTTGCGCATCAAACGACAACAATGTTCTCACTGATTTCATCAGTACGGGTACTTATGACAGAAACAGGGATTTCAAAAGAACAATATCTCCATCAATGGACATCCTTATTTCCAGCAATCTTGAGAGGTTGCTGTTCGAAATGACAGGCCATAACCACGAGCTTGTCGCACAGTGGATGAATGACCTTAAAACAAAAGGGAAATACACTGTTGACAGCGGCACAAGGAAAGCGATAGCCAAGCTTTTCTGGGGAGGCTTTTCCAATGAGGAGGAAACACTTAAAACTATTGAGTGTGTTTATAAGGATTACAATTATGTTATTGACACTCATACTGCTGTAGGCATAGATGTATATGACAAATACGTCATTTCCACTGGCGATATGACCAAGACTGTAGTGGCTTCAACCGCAAGCCCCTTCAAATTCAATGAGAGTGTCGCCGAAGCCATATTCGGCAAGGAAAGCACAAAAGGCAAAAGTGAGTTTGAATTGCTGGATATGCTTGCGGACAGATGCGGCATTGAAATACCTTATGGTCTTAAAGATCTGGACAAGAAAAAGATCCTCCATGACAGGGTATGTGAAAGCGGCTCCATGAAGGATGAGGTAATGCAGATTCTCAACATATGAATTTAGATGGGGGAGCCTAAAAAAAGTGACTTGTGCGCCATTTAGGCCTTCCTCCGTATAATAATCTCCCGTGAGCTTTCTTCTTTTTCCTGTGTTCATTATATTCTTCAACTGTTCTCTCAATAAAGTCCTTTTCTTTTTAAAATCATTTA
This sequence comes from Clostridia bacterium, assembly GCA_026417615.1. Lineage (GTDB taxonomy): Bacteria > Bacillota > Clostridia > Acetivibrionales > JAFADI01 > SKW22. The sequence goes on along the minus strand of JAOACY010000054.1, from coordinate 11,207 downwards.
ATTCTGTTTATATTCATTTTTATATTGAATTCTAAGCCTTTTTGTGTTAATATTACACAGTGAAAACACAAGTGTACTTGAAGGGTGGACAAATGAACAGAAATTCCAAGTATTTTTTAGTTGATACCTCAGTTCTTCCGGAAGTATTTATAAAGGTCATAGAAGTGAAAAAAATCCTCAGCACGGGAAAAATCAAGGCTGTCAATGAAGCTGTGAAGGAAGCTGGCATCAGCCGCAGCGCCTTCTACAAGTACAAGGATTATGTTTTTCCCTTCTATGAGACTTCAAGGGGAAAGGTTATAACCCTTTTCTTTGTGGTGGAGGATTTTTCGGGCATATTATCCAGCATAATAAACCAGATAGCTCTTGCAAAGGCTAATATTCTTACAATTAACCAGAACATACCGATAAACGGTCTGGCTGATGTAACGATATCCATTGAAACTCAGGGTATGGTGAAAGACATTAAGGAAATGATGGATGAGATAAGTAAAATAGAGGGTGTCCGCAGGCAGGAGATTCTGGCTAGAGAGTGAGAATAATAAAAAAGTCAAAAATTAGAAAATTTTGCTTATATACATTGGAAGGATGATTGTTTCAAATGGTTTACACAGCGGTTTTAGGGTACGGAGTGGTTGGCTCCGGCGTTGTTGAGGTTATAAACAAAAACAGAGACAGCATAAGCATGAGGGCAGGGGATGAAATAGCTGTCAAAAAAATACTTGATATAAGGGACTTCCCGGACAGTCCTGATAAAGAGCTGCTTACTAAGAATGCGGAGGATGTATTTGGCGATGACTCCATCAGTGTGGTTGTTGAAACCATAGGCGGCATAGGGGTAGCTTACCAGTTCACCAAGAGAGCGCTTGAAGCGGGCAAGCATGTTGTGACTTCAAACAAGGAGCTTGTGGCAACCCATGGGCCCGAACTGCTAAAGCTTGCAAAGGAAAAGGGATTAAGCTATCTGTTTGAGGCAAGCGTTGGAGGAGGCATACCCATAATAAGGCCCCTGGGCCAGTGCCTTGCGGCCAATGAAATCAGCGGCATAACTGGTATTTTGAATGGCACTACAAACTATATACTCACACAGATGCGAAGGGAAGGCAAGGACTTTTCCGAAGCCTTGAAGGAAGCCCAGCTTAACGGCTATGCCGAAGCAGACCCGACAGCAGATGTAGAGGGGCATGATGCCTGCAGGAAGATAGCAATTCTGTCTTCCATAGCATATAATGAATACGTGGATTACAGGAAAATTCAGACACAGGGCATAACCAAGATTTCCTTGACAGACATGCAGTACGCGGAGGCCATGGATTCGGTTATTAAGCTGGTTGCCATGAGCAGGAAGCAGGAGGGCAGGATTTACGCAAGGGTAAGTCCTGCAATTGTCAGAAAGGAACATCCTCTTGCAAACGTTGAGGATGTATTCAATGCAATCGTTGTAAGCGGCAATGCCCTTGGAGATGCGATGTTTTACGGCAGGGGAGCCGGAAAGCTTCCAACTGCAAGCGCTGTGGTGGCAGATGTAATTGATATTGTCAGGCACGCCGGAAGCAATTCGGCAAACACATGGAAAATGCCTGAAAAGGACAACATGATGGACCCCCAAGAGGTTAACGGCCGTTATTTCGTTAGGATAAGGGTGAGAAACCAGGAGGAGGCCGCAAGGGTAGTGAATAGTGCTTTTGGTGACGTCAGCTGGGTTAAGGCTAATAACATTAATTTGGAGGATGAGCTTGCCTTCACAACCCCAAGGGCGACTGAAAAGGTACTGGAGCAAGGATTGAGCAAGCTTAAGGGGATAGGCTCTATAAGGGAAACAGTAAATGTAATAAAATTACTCGAAGATTGATTTTTGGGTACAATAGACAGGAGGAGTTTTTAAATGAAAGTGGCAAAATTTGGAGGAACATCTCTGGCATCAGCAGAGCAAATCATGAAGGTGTGCGATATCGTTGCTGCAGATCCGCAAAGGCGACTGGTAGTGGTATCTGCTCCAGGCAAAAGGTATAAGGAGGATATTAAGGTTACAGACCTTTTGATAAGCCTGGCTGAAAAGTATATGGAGGACAATTCTGCACAAAAGGAGCTAGCTGCGGTAGTTGACAGGTATAGGGACATCGCCCGGGGCTTGGATCTTGAAGAAGACATCGTAGAGACAATTGCTGATGATCTCAGGCAGAGATTGGATGCCTGGTCAGGCAACAAGGGCAAGTTTATGGATTCCCTTAAGGCAGCGGGGGAGGACAATACGGCAAAGCTGGTTGCCGTATACTTATCGAGCAAAGGCTATAATGCCAGCTACATAAACCCAAAGGATGCAGGCATGATTTTAAGCGACGAATTCGGCAATGCAAGGGTTCTGCCCGAATCCTACGACAGGCTGAAGCAGCTTGCAGAAAGGGAAGGTATAATGATATTCCCCGGCTTTTTCGGGTATTCTGCTTCAGGTGATGTTGTAACCTTCCCAAGGGGCGGTTCGGACATAACAGGCTCTATACTTGCTGCGGCAGTAAATGCTGAAGTCTATGAAAACTTTACCGACGTAGATTCTGTTTATGCGGCAAATCCAAATGTTATAGAGAATCCCAAGGCTATTCCCGTATTTACATACAGGGAAATGCGGGAGCTTTCATATGCGGGCTTCTCGGTTCTCCATGAGGAAACACTTGAGCCGGTTTACCGCAAAGGCATCCCTGTAAATATAAAAAACACGAATAATCCCAAGGCTCCCGGCACACTGATAGTTGCAAGCCGCAAGTCTGAAGGGCCTGTTGTGGGAATAGCAAGCGACAAGGGCTTCTGCTCCGTTTATATAAGCAAATACATGATGAACAGGGAAATAGGCTTCGGGAGAAAAGTGCTGCAGATACTTGAGGATGAAGGAATACCTTATGAGCATATTCCTTCCGGGATAGACAACATATCTGTAATCCTAAGGGAAAAGGTGTTTAACTCTGATGCACAAGCGCGCGTCTTAAAGCGCATCAGAGAGGAGCTTGCAGTCGATGATGTTGCTGTGCACAGGAACAAGGCGCTGGTTATGGTTGTGGGAGAAGGAATGACCCATACTGTGGGTATTGCGGTGAGAGCGACCGGAGCACTGGCAAAAGCAGGTATTAATATTGAGATGATTAATCAGGGCTCTTCTGAGGTAAGCATGATGTTTGGCATAGATGCGGAGGATAATGTAAAAGCCGTTAAGGCGCTGTACGCTGAGTTCTTTGAAGAATGATGCAAGGTGCAATTTTGGAAATGCTTTTCTTTGGGGATAATTTCTATAGTGTATAAAGAAAATTCATTTCCATTGCTTCTGAGGGAGGAAACGAATAAATCAAGGAGGTTTTTGGATGGGCTTGATTGTGCAGAAGTACGGCGGGAGTTCAGTTGCGGATGCTGAAAGGCTGCTTAATGTTGCGGGAAGGGTAATAGAGACATATAAGGAAGGCAATTCTGTGGTTGTGGTTGTTTCCGCCCAGGGGGACACCACTGACCACCTGATTGAGAAGGCAGGGGAGATAAATCCGAGTCCTTCCAAAAGGGAAATGGATGTGCTGCTGTCTACAGGCGAGCAGGTATCTATTGCTTTGCTCGCTATGGCAATAGAAAAGCAGGGTTATCCTGTTATTTCACTTACGGGCTACCAGGCTGGAATTGCCACAGACAGCAACTATGGAGCCTCAAGAATAAAAAGCATTGATACAGAAAGAATTTTTCGAGAGCTTGACAGGAGAAATATAGTAATAGTTGCCGGTTTCCAAGGCTGGAACAGGTTTGACGACATCACCACCCTTGGCAGAGGCGGTTCCGATACGACAGCCGTAGCGCTGGCTGCTTCATTAAAGGCTGATTTGTGCGAAATATATACCGATGTGGATGGTGTATATACTGCCGACCCGAGAATAGTTCCCAAGGCAAGCAAGCTTAATGAGATATCCTTTGATGAAATGCTTGAGCTGGCAAGCCTCGGGGCAAATGTCCTGCACAACAGATCCGTGGAACTGGCGAAAAAATATAATGTAAATATGGTTGTAAGATCAAGCTTTAATAATAATCCAGGAACAGTAGTCAAGGAGGTAGGTAGTGTGGAAAAGATACTTATAAGAGGCGTGACCAGGGATAGCAACATAGCGCGCATTGCGGTTATGGGAGTGGAAGACAAGCCGGGGGTAGCCTTCAGGCTGTTCTCACTGCTGGCAAAAGAAAATATCAGCGTGGATCTCATTATACAATCTATCGGAAGAGACAACACAAAGGATATCTCCTTCACGGTTTCCCGTGACAGTCTGGATAAGGCTCTTTTGGTATTGAACAGCAATCTGAGTCTAATAGGGGCAAAAGAGATTGATTTCTCAGACAGCTATTCCAAGGTTTCCATAGTAGGGGCGGGGGCGGTAAACAATCCCGGGATAGCCGCTACAATGTTTGAAGCTCTCTATGATGCGGATATAAACATCCACATGATAAGCACTTCAGAAATAAAGATATCTGTCCTGGTAGACAAGAAGGATTCCGACAGGGCAGTAAATGTAATACATGACAGGTTTAAGCTTGATAGTTTGCAGTGATGCAGTCAAAGAAGAAATATTTTAAGCCATATTTTTCGCAAATACCATTATTTGGAGTTGACAAACAAAATATCACACTGTATAATATTAAAAGTCGCAAGGCTCAAAGACTGTTGCGGGTGTAGTTCAATGGTAGAACATCAGCCTTCCAAGCTGATTGCGTGGGTTCGATTCCCATCACCCGCTCCAATATGTGCCCATAGCTCAGCTGGATAGAGCAACGGCCTTCTAAGCCGTTGGCCAGGGGTTCGAATCCCTTTGGGCACGCCAGTAAAACCCGCTAATCATAAAGGTTGGCGGGTTTTGTTAGTAGTTTTTGTTTAGGTAGTTATTCAATAGTAAAAGAGGCCGAAAATGCTAGATGCAAAAAGCCCCTAGGAAACGCCCTGAACGTCTCAGAAAGAAATATAAGCTCTTGCGGACAGGAGCCAAGCAGGAACAGTTCACAAATGCCTACGGAACCAAAGGAGAACGGTTCTTGACTTGCTCCGGCAGTTTAACTAAATGAATTTTATCGGTTACCATCCTGTACCCGTCGGGAAACTCAACCAGCACGTTGATGTACTGAGCAATTGAAGGAGTTATCTCCAGCACCTTGCAGGTTTCATAACATCTCGGGTGTGTGAAGCTACGGTTTTTATAGATAAACTTGTATTCGTTGTTTATGATTGGAGTATCGTACATATAATCAATCATGCCTTTCACCATATGATAATATCTAAATTGATTATACCACATATTTCAGGCAATGTGGTATCAACCCTTTAAAATGTGGTATATAATGATTACAGAAAGGGTGATTTGCATTGTTCCCATTAAGAGACAATGTGCCAAGTATAAGAAGGCCATATGTTACAATAATGATAATAGTTCTGAATTTTCTAATATTCACTTACCAATTCATATTGCCAGACAGGGCAAATGTGAGATTTGTTTACACCTATGGCTTTTTGCCGGCAAGGCTGTCCGAAGAGCTGCTAAGCGGGGATTTTTCGCTTTGGACACTGCTGCCGGTATTGTCAGGGATGTTTCTGCACGGGAGCTGGCTCCACCTGCTCAGCAATATGTGGTTCATGTGGCTTTTTGCGGATAACGTGGAGGACAGGCTTGGACATTTCAGATTCTTATTGTTTTATATTCTTTCAGGCGCTGCGGCAATGGCGCTGCATTACGTGCTACACCCCGGATCAGCGGTTCCCGCTGTGGGAGCTTCGGGAGCAATCGCGGGAGTAATGGGGGCGTATTATGTTTTATTCCCAAGGGCTAGAATAACTACCTTGGTTATAATAGTTTTCATTCCTGTTTTTATAAATATTCCTGCTGTGCTCTATCTTGTAGGCTGGTTTGTTATGCAGGTCTACTCAGGCACCATCAACGCTTTGGCAGGAGGCATCGGCGACGGAATTGCATGGTGGGCTCATATAGGAGGCTTTTTAGGAGGCATAGGTTTGCTTAAGCTGTTCTATACCCCGCGATACTACAGACCTGTCAAATATGACTATGACTGGTATGTTTCAAGGCGCTACCCTTATTAGAACAAGTCATGCTGAGAGATGCTCAAAATACTGTTCGTGGAATTTTGACATAGGAATTGTTGAAACTTAGGCGAGTGATTTTTGCATTTTGCTTCAAGAAAAGCTGTTTTGCACTGCAAAAAATAATAAATGTCGCAAAATGTTGAATTGTCAAGCAGACGATTTTAGTTTAAAATTATATAAACAGATTTTTTTAAGCATGTGAGGGTACCATGAATCTGGAGCACCTGTATAAAGAATTTTTTGAAAATCTGCTTGAGGGTCGAAGAAAAAAATGTACGTCAATTACGGAAGAAGCCATAAAAAATGGAGTCGACATAAAACTACTGTACATGAATATTTTTGAAAGAGCATTGGTTGAAATCGGCAATCTCTGGCAGAGCAATATTATTTCTGTTGCCAATGAGCATCTTTGCACAGCGATTATCCAAAGCATCATGATGCAAATTCACAGGCATATAAAGCCAGTTGAGCCTGTCAAGGGGAAAATTGTTATTGCGTGCATCGGCAAAGAACTCCATGAAGTAGGAGCAAGAATGGTTGCGGATTTTTTTGAAATGGAAGGCTGGGATGTAACCTACCTTGGGGCCAGTATGCCGTCAAGGGATCTTATAGGCATGGTGGAAATGGCAAAGCCTGATGTGGTTGGGATATCCTGCACTATAGCATCCCATGTGGAATATGTGAGAGAGCTGACGGAAAAGCTTAAATCGGTTGACAACAACCTGAAAATTGCGGTTGGCGGGTACTGCTTCAACAGAAGACCTGAACTGTATAAGTATGTAGGCGCAGACATTTGGACTCCAAATGCACTGGATACAGTCAATGCCTGCAATGCGATTTTTCAGGCACGGTAAGGTAAGGTGAGGGTTTTGCCGGACATAAATGTGATAAATTCAATATTGGACAGGGTCAGGGCTGTTTTTTTTATTTGTGATAATGACGGGACAATTCAATATGTCAATGAAGCGTGCAGAAAATATCTGAAATATTCGATTAGCGATATTGTGGGCCAAGCTATAACAGATTTTATAATTGAGGAAGATCATAAAAAATATGAGCTTTTATGCAATGCGGCAGATGATGAGAAGTATTGGGAGATAAATTTCATCAAGGCGGACAATTCCATTGAAATGCTCAACTGCTATAGGCTGGCTTATGACAACTGCAATGTATTTGTGGGAAGATGCAATGATGCCAATATTGTAAGGCTGCAGGAAGAATTGATGACCATAAACAATGAAATGGCCAACCTCTACAGGGAGCTTGAAAAGAAAAACCGGCAGCTTGAAGCTATGAACAGGGTTTTGGAGAAGCAGAGAAATGAAATAAGCCAGAAGAATGCTATTATCCAAAAGCAGCTTGATGTGGCCCGGAAGATCCAATCATATTTCGTTAAAAGCGGTGAATTGAAATTATACAATTTGAATTTTAAATTTGATTATGCTCCGGCATATGATATAGGCGGAGATTTTTTTGACATAATCGACCTTATGGACGGGAAAATAGGTGTCTTTATTTCCGATGTAAGCGGTCATGGAATATCTGCTGCTCTTGTAATGGCAGTAGTTAGGACGATATTTTTAAAACAGCAGGAAAACCTCACAAATCCCTCTAAATTGCTGGGAGAAATAAACAGGGAGATGAATTTGATTTTCGGAAGAGAGGAAGAAAGCTTTGACGAATTATATTGCACCGCTTTTTACTGTGTTATAAACACAGCCACCTCTTCTATTGAGTACTGCAGTGCTGGGCACCCTGCGGCATGGGTATTAAACGGCAATAAAAAAAAGGATTTGGAGAGCATAGGCTTTCCCTTGGGAATGTTTAAAAAGGCAGATTATGAAAACTTACGCATAAGCTATGACAAAAACGATAAACTTGTATTCTTTACGGACGGCTTTACTGACTTTGTTCTAAACTGCAGTTTTCAAAATGTTGATTATGAACAGCTTTTCAAGACCATGAAAAACAGCCGGGTTACTGAGCATTTATCAGACTGCGGCTGTGTAAAGGATGATGTCAGCTTGATTATTGTTGAGGTTGACAGTGCGGAAAAATAACAAAGGCAGGTGTAATTGTGGATATATCAAGTTATGAAAAGCTTCTTGAAATAATATGTGCAAATGAAACGGATATAATCAGCGGCATAATCAGTTTAAGCAAGGATAGGTCGTATTTCAAACAGTACGCGGGTGTTGGTCTTGCCCCTGAAAGTACTGTGTCAGAAATATTTGTAAAACTGCTGATGCTTTCTCTTCGGATAGGAGATACGGAAAACTTGAAGGAGCAGTATGCTTGGGCTTTAAAGATGCTGGGGTCAAGGGGCTTGACAAAGGAAGGCTTTATTGTGAGCTATTCTGAATATATGGATATAGCTTGTAAAGCAATAGAGAGCCATACCACCGATGAAGAGCTCAAAATAAAATGCAGGGAGCTTTTTGACGCCATAAAGGAAGAGTTTGTGAAATATATTGAAAATACTATATGAGAGCATAAAAAAGTTATGCTCTCATATACTTTTATGCTTTCCTGAGCTTTACTGAAATATCATCGAATAAGGTATATATAACCGGCACTATCAAAAGAGTGATAAATGTAGAGCTTGTAAGACCTCCTATGACAACCGTTGCAAGGGGTGCCTGGGATTCTGCACCTTCACCTAAGCCGAGTGCAAGAGGAATAAGTCCAAGTATTGTTGTCAGGGCAGTCATAAGGATAGGCCTTAGCCTTGTTGGTCCAGCTTTTACGATTGCCTCATTTCTTTCCATGCCGCTGCTTCTTAATGTGTTAATGTAATCAACTAGAACGATGGCATTATTAACAACGATACCTGCAAGTATAATAACTCCTATAAACGCAGGAACACTCAAGGCTCTTCCTGTCAGGACCAGACCTAATGCTGAGCCTGTATAGGCAAGGGGAACAGAAAACATTATTTAGGTGTTCAGTAAATTGAAAAAAATGGGTACGAACACCAAAAAAGTGACAATAACTAGCAGTAAAGCAGTAAATGAAGGACTGAACATTTAAAACTTAAAAAGGTGCAGTTGATAGGAAGAGTTTACCACTATAAAATGGCATAGATGTGCTAAGCATAGGAATGAAGGAGTAAATTTCCTATAGATTAAGCGGCATTTTTCTGGTAATCAATACTCTCAAGGGCTTCAGCTATGGCTTTTGCATGTTGGACCATGCATACCAAGGCAGTCCTCACAAAGAAGTTTTTTGTACCCCGAAATAGTGGGGACTTTAATCCGTTATTGATGACAGTATCACCGATTACGGATTCAATACGAGCTCTTCTTGAGTATATGTATTTCCAGAGTTTTGAGCCTCCAGGGATTTGCGTAAACCAGCGGGATGTCATCTTCGATGTGAGTATACACTGTCTTTGCCATAGCTGGAAACACAACAAGGCTTATCACATTGGTCGCAAACACATGAAAGGTCAATTTTTGAGATGACGTTGACAATCCTGTATTATGACGTATATACTGAAAAAGTATTAATTTGTAAGCCAAATGGCTTTGAATTGGTAGCAATAAATGACCTCATCCCTTTTCTAAACCCCTATTTTAGCAGGTTTGGAGCCTGTGAGATGAAGTCGCTTGTTTCCAGTTACTATAAATCAAGCAATATCAACGGGTTCAGCTTTGTTGAACACCGACATGTATAGAAAATTGGGGTGGCGATAAAAATGAAAATATATGATATTTCTATGGAAATTTACCATGAAATGGCGGTGTATGAAAACAAGGAGGAAAAAAAGCCTATTATTGGTATCGATAGTAATTTTTCGGATGGCTGTGTATATGAGTCGTATATAAAGATGAATCTGCATACCGGGACTCATATGGATGCGCCGCTTCATATGATTGAGAGCGGGAGCATGATAGGAAGTTATGAATTGAGCCGGGTGGTTACTCCATGTAAAGTTCTTGACCTCACGATGGTTGAGGATAGAATTACGGCCCAAAATCTGGTGGACAGAGATATCAAGACGGGTGATTTTATCCTTTTTAAAACCAGGAATTCCTTTGAACACCAATTTAATAATGATTTCATTTTTCTAGATAAAAGTGGAGCGGAATACTTAGCAAAGCAGGGGGTGGCAGGAGTTGGAATTGATGCTTTAGGTATTGAGAGGAGTCAACCTGAACATGAAACGCATAAGATATTGTTCGGAGCTGATGTGGTTATACTCGAAGGCTTGAGACTTGCTGAAGCTAAGGAAGGACAATACCTGCTCATTGCAGTGCCTTTAAAGATCAAGGACGTAGAAGCGGCGCCTGCTAGGGCGATATTAATAGAACAATGAGGCGTATGCTGCACGTATAAACCTCATTGTTCTATTAGGAATTGGCTACTATAACGAAGCTTTGATTAAATCAGGGGTATAGAGGGGATTGCCCCATACCCAATTTGGTAGACACGACAAACTCGTGTTCTACTAAATGAGAAGGGGCTGGTCAATATGAACAAACAATACAGTTCAGAATTTAAATTGGAAACTGTGAAAAGAATTGAGAGAACAGGATAATCAGTGGCTAAGGTTGCAGCATATTTGGATATAAAACCTACAACACTGCATGGGTGGATTAAAAACTATAGAAAAGGATCCATTACTCCATTCCCTGGCAGTGGTAAATTAACAGCTGAGGATGAGCGAATCCGCAAGCTTGAAAGGGAAAATCATGAGCTTAAAAAACAGGAGTATTACTGCATAGCGATAGAGTGTCCCAGTACTGCTCCAACGATTACCAAAGTCTGATTGGAAAGTATGGTATTGTATGTAGTATGTCAAGAAAAGGTAACTGTTGGGATAATGCTCCTATGGAAGCATTCTGGGGAAAAATGAAATATGAATGGCTTGCGGATAAGCGCTTTATAACCCGTGAGGAAGCTCGTGCAGCTGTATTCGAATATGTGGAAATATTTTATAACTATAGTTTCGCACTTTGAAAACCACATACTTCCAAAGACAATATTACCATGGACAGGAGTGTAATAAAAGAGGAACATAGAAAATAAAAAAGTGAGGTCCAGTCACCCATGTATATCTATGTTCCCCTTGAACTACTCCAAATATTATGCACCTTTG
>JAOACY010000017.1 GCA_026417615.1 Clostridia bacterium | reverse complement strand
GCAAGCAACGGATTGGAGGTAGCAATGGCTTTAACTTCGGCCGCAGAGAGCACCGTTTCATCCATGTCTTCACAGGAGCGAGAAATGCTTTTGCCCGTCATTACCTGTGAGATATACTTAAGCTTCTGCTCCTGTATCTGCCAGAGGTAGGCATCAAAGGTTCCTTTGGTGACATACCTCAAAACCTTGACAACAGGGTTTTGGTTGCCCTGCCGAAGTATCCTGCCGTCCCGCTGCTCAATATCCGAGGGCCTCCATGGGCAATCCAAGTGATGAACTGCAACAAGCTTGCTCTGTACATTGGTTCCTGTACCAAGCTTGCTTGTACTGCCAAGTAGAATCCTGATTTCACCCATACGTACCTTTTCAAAGAGAGCTTCTCTCTGCTCATCGGTTTTGGCATCGTGGACAAAGGAAATTTCTTCTGCAGGCACACCTCTCTCCGTCAAACATTTTTTCATTTCATCATACACATTAAATTGTCCGGGTTTAGGAGTACCTGAGTCACAGAAGACCAACTGGGTTAATTTTTGCTCCTTGCTTTCCTGCCAGATATCAAAAACGTTACTGATGGCAATGTTTAATTTGCTTTCAGGGTCGTTAGGAGCATCCTCATAAACCAGGCGAGGATCAATAGACATAAGCTTTGCTTCTCCTGTAAGCTTGAGCATGTTGTCTATATCAGGCTCAACTTGGCGATTCCGGATTTTATCCGCACGTTCCACTAACCTTTCCATAATCATCTTCTGGTAGGGCGTGGCTTCTGTTGCAATGATGGTTGCCTTTCCCCCATCAATTTCAGGAACAGGGAGCTTAAGCATATCGGCAGTCTGGATGTCTGCTACCAGTTGGAATACATTCATCAACTCCGGAAGGTTGTGAAATTTTGCAAAACGGTTTCTCATACGGTAGCCTGAGCCTTCGGGCGTTATCTCCAGCGAAGATACTACCTCACCAAAGGTAGCCGCCCAGGAATCAAAATAGTTTAGTCCCAGTCTTGCCAGCATCTGTGGCTGCAAATACCTCTGCATGACATACATTTCACTCATGCTGTTGGAGATAGGCGTACCTGTTGCAAATATCACACCTTTTCCGTTATTGGCTTCCTGCAAATACTGACATTTAAGCAGCATATCCATTGCCCGCTGGCTGGCAGCTTTACCGATACCAGCTACATTGCGCATTTTCGTATAAGTGAAGCAATTTTTGTAGGCATGGGCTTCATCCACAAACATTGTGTCCACGCCAAGCTGCTCAAAATTCAAAAGGTCATCCTTCTTGTCCTCTGCTGCCAGCCTATCGAGACGGGCTTTGAGGTTATTCTGAAAGATGACCATTTGCTTGACTGCCCAGTTTTCTCCCTTTTCCTCCTTCATTTTCTTAATGATATAGGATAGCTGGGTGATCTCACTGTTTAGCTGGGTTTCCTGCCGTTCCTTTGAAATGGGGATTTTCTCAAACTGGCTGTGGCCGATGATAACCGCATCATACTCACCCATAGCTATCTTTGATACAAAGCGGTTTCGGTTTCGGGCTTCAAAATCTTTTTTCGTAGTTACAAGAATGTTGGCTTGGGGAAAGAAGCGGTAAAATTCCTTTGCCCACTGCTCTGTCAGGTGATTGGGCACAACATAGACCGGTTTCTTGATAGCACCGATGTTTTTCATGTACATACCTGCAGCAATCATAGCTGCTGTTTTGCCTGCCCCTACCACATGTCCTGCGAGACCGGTGCCGGAGTAAATCACCCTTGCTGCAAAGTTCTTCTGATGAGGCCTTAGCTCCATTTCCTCACTCATTCCAGGGAATACAAGGTGGCTGCCATCATAGACACGGGGCTGTATGGTATTGAATTTTTCATTATATATTTTCAGTAAAACATCGGCTCTTTCCTTGTCGTTGAACAACCAGGATGCAAAAGCTTCCTTGATTTGATTTTGTTTTGCCCGTGCAATCATGGTTTCATTGGCATTGACCACATACCTTACCTGATCCTTACCGTTTTTGTCAACGTAAGGCACTGGGTCCCGTACCGTGGTAGATTGAAGGTTTAGGCAATCCTCAAAAATCTGGTAGGCATTGACCCGCTTAGTCCCAAAAGTGTTGTTTACCTTGACGGAGGTAGGCTCACTCGTCTTTCCATTTACACGCCAAGTGGTGGTATATTCCATGTAGTCAACAGTGATTTTATCCCGCAGATAGGCTGTTGTGCCAAAAGTCTCGTGCATGAATTTCTGGAAGTATTCAATAGGTATCCATGGGCTTCCGATACGGAAGTCGATTTCCGATGGCTCCAACCATTTTGGCTGCACAGCCTCCAATGCCTTTACATTACGCTCAAATAGTTCAGGGTATTCATCTGCCTTCTGCCTTGCATAGAGTAGCTTGTCCCGCACCTGCCCGCTAAGATATTCTTCATTCAGTTCCCACCCCTCACGATAATTACCATAGTATTTTTGAGGATTAAGATAAAGGCGCTCACCAAGTTCCTCAATAATCTCCTCTGACGTTTTATCCGTCAGTTTTTCTATATAGGGCAAATCAATTTTCATTTTGAGATTTAATGATATTTCCAGTGCTTCCTTTGCAGTTTCAGCATGGGTAGGACGGCGGTAAGAACGGATGGTAGCCTTATGAAAAATGGGAGCCTTGTTCCAGGACTTCTTATCCTCACTCTGATCCTCAATGGAACGGAGCAGAGGAAACTGGTCATCATCGGAAAATATCAGTATATTGGCCTTGTCATTAATCGCTCCATACTTTTTTACAAAGCGGTCATACACCTCATTCAAGGTCTTTTGCGCCTGCTGCAAATCATAAGATAAGTATTCGCTGGTCTGAATTTGGATGACTTTAAGCAGTGCACTCCTGATTCCGCACAGCCCCTTGATACGTTCAGCCCTTATTCCTGTGTAATCCTGCGGTATCAGTTTGTTTCGCTCGCAATAATAAATCCTGTCATCCTGTACAAAATAGGTGTAATTTTTCGTCCCCTCGGGTGCTTCCAGCTCTCCGGAATTTGCTTCTTCTTCCTCGGGTTCCTCAAGAATTGGCTGGTCTGCTTTTGCAGTGAAGGTTGCCTTCAGGGTGCCTACTGCTCTGTCAAGCTCCATATACAGGTCTTGCTCCTTTGGGGCAACACAGGCTGTACCATCTTCCTGACCATACATCCTCTTGCTGTACTGCATTTCACCAAGCACCATTTCGGGATGGTCGATGAAATATTGATTCATATTCATATAGTCGGACTTGCGTACATTGGTAAATACCCAGTCGGGCAGGGAGTATTTATCACAAGTTCGCTGCTGTTCCAGCCTTTGAAGAAATAGTATATCCGCTGTAACTTCTGTTCCTGCAAGCCCTTTAAATGCAGTATTTGGCAGCCGGATAGCTCCAATCAGGTCGGCTCTCCGGGCTATGTATTCCCGCACATTGGTATCCTTTTTATCCATGGTGCCTTTACTGGTGATAAAGGTAATGATTCCTCCAGGCTTTATAAGATCAAGAGATTTGGCAAAGAAATAATCATGAATATGGAAATCTTCCTTGTCATACCGCTTATCGTAGAGCCTGATACTATTAAAGGGTATATTACCGATGGCAATATCAAAGGAATTGTCTTCAAACCGGGTGGTTTCAAAACCTTGTACCTGAATATCCGCCTTCTGATAAAGCTGTTTTGCAATCCGCCCAGTAATACTGTCCAACTCCACACCATAGAGCGGTGTTTCTTCATAGCTTTTAGGAAGTACAGAGAAATAGTTACCAGTTCCCATGGCAGGGTCGAGGATTTTCCTGTCTGAACCTCCTGTGAAGCCAAAGGTTTCTATTGCCTTGTAAATTTTATGGATAAGCTCCGGTTCGGTGTAATAGGCGGTAATAACAGAGTTTAATGCATCGCTGTATTCTCTTTCATCCAACAG
>JAOACY010000092.1 GCA_026417615.1 Clostridia bacterium | reverse complement strand
AAAAATACTTGAATTCTAGAATTGTTTGTGCTATGATTTAATAGCTAGGCTATATTTATACATGGATTGAGATTTCTTTGAACATAACCCTCCTTAATGTTGTGGAGTGAACTGTCAGGAATTATAAGATCCAAATAATATTAAGGAGGTATATAGATATGGCAGATAAGACTTTAAACTGCAAGGACTGCAACAACGATTTCGTATTCACTGAAGGTGAACAGGCATTTTACAAGGAAAAGGGTTTTGAAAATGAGCCCCAGAGATGCCCTGATTGCAGAAAAGCAAGAAAATCACAGAGGAACAACAGCAGAGGCGGCTTCGGCGGTGGCGGAAGAAGCTTCGGCGGCGGAAACAGGTGGTAAGATTTTAAAGGAGAGCGAGAGCTCTCCTTTTTATTTTTGGTTTCGTGTGTTTACTTGTCTAACCTCCTGATTGTATGGTAGAATGTTTCATGATTTTATTTTATCACAGGGGGAAAAATAATGGACAGTCAAAAAATTCAAATCTTAATTTCCATGCTGATTTATATGGTTGCAATGGTAGCCATCGGTATCATTTTTTACTACAAGACGAAAGACTCTTCGGATTACTTTCTTGGGGGAAGGCGTCTGGGCCCATGGGTTGGTGCTATAAGTGCCGAAGCATCGGATATGAGCGGATGGCTTCTGATGGGTTTGCCGGGACTTGCATATGCCACAGGATTCGGTGAAGCGGCATGGACAGCAATCGGACTTGCGGCAGGTACATACCTGAACTGGAAATTTGTAGCGGAAAGGCTCAGGAAATATACCCAGCTGGCTAACGACTCAATAACTCTTCCGGATTTCTTCAGCAACAGGTTTCATGATAAAAGCAAAATTCTCATGAGCATCTCTGCTCTTTTTATACTGATTTTTTTTACATTATACACGGCGACAGGCTTTGTTGCCAGCGGGAAGCTTTTTAACAGTATCTTTGGCTTGGATTATATTCCCATGATGATTCTAAGTGCATTAATAATAGTTGCCTATACTGCTACAGGAGGATTTCTTGCAGCCAGCACCACAGACCTTGTACAAGGGATACTGATGTTCTTCTCGCTTATTGTCGTACTTATGGCCGGCACTATTGCGGCAGGCGGAGTTGGAGCTGTGGGGGCAAACCTTAGCGGACTGAATGGTTATATGGATTGGTTTGCTGTTATGGATCCTGTCAAAAAGTCTGCCGTGCCCTTTGGCGCAATCTCAATCATATCAGCCTTGGCGTGGGGTGTGGGTTACTTTGGAATGCCTCATATACTTGTCAGGTTTATGGCAATTAAAACAACACAGGAGATTAAACGCTCGAGAGTAATTGCGATGATTTGGGTAATAATATCCTTGATTGCGGCAGTTATTATCGGTGTCGTCGGAAGGGCGTATCTTGGGGACACATTGGTTGGCGGCGATTCTGAAAAGGTGTTCATATATCTTTCTACAAATCTGATTCCGTCTCTTATTGCAGGTGTAATACTCTCCGGAATACTTGCGGCCACCATGAGCACCGCAGACTCACAGCTGCTTGTTACATCCTCTGCTATATCCACCAACTTCTATAAAGGATTGATTCGAAAGAACGCTTCGGAGAAAGAAATGATGTGGGTTGGAAGGCTCACTGTTATTACTGTGGCAATAGTTGCAGCGTTTATTGCCCGTGATCCGAACAGTTCCATTTTCAGCCTTGTTAAATATGCATGGGCAGGCTTTGGCGCGACCTTCGGACCTGTAATACTATTCTCGTTGTTCTGGAAGAGAACCACAAGGAATGGAGCGCTGGCGGGCATGCTTTGCGGCGGAGTGCTGGTTATACTCTGGAAGGAAGTTGTTTCAAAGCTGGGAGGCATTTTTGCGATGTATGAAATGGTTCCTGCATTTCTTTTTTCAACCCTTGCAATTATTGTTGTAAGCCTTCTTGACAAAGAGCCGTCCAAGGAAATTCAACAGGAATTTGATTCCATTAAGGATGCAAAAATATAGGTTTTGAGAAAAGTATCGGCAAGACTCCTGGCGAAAACAAAAGGCATATAAAAACATAATAGTAAAATTATTGAAATTTGTATCCTATTGTTGTATACTTTCATATATCTATAGTAAAACCATTTGGGGGTAGCTTACAATGGGTATATTCTGGAAGCAGTACTATAACGTAGAAGAGATTTTAAAATCACTAGAGGAGTACAAAAACCAATCAACACTTGACTTCATAAGTGAAACCGAGTTGATGGGGATACTCAAGGAACTTAAAATCAAAGACCCGCTGAGGGTAAAGTAATGAAGGCACTCTAAACATGGGTGCCTTTTTAAATACAATTGAGCTATAAGTGTGCTATGTAAGCTGAAATTTCTTGATTTCTCGTTTAATCGGAGGTCGGCAGGTGAAACAATCAACTGCCTCCCGCTTTATTGCAAACTGTTGTACAGTCTCCACAATTGTCTGGCATTGAGTCTGGTGGCTTGAAGCATAAGGTAGGCCGAGGTAGTAGAACCGAGAATTCTTTTGGAATTCAATGCATCTATAATCCTCTCCGCAGGCCTTATTCCCATGCCGTGGCCATAATAAAGCCCATTGCCCAAATCAATTGCATTTTCTCCCTGCCATTCAGGTGTGGCCGGGTCGACATCAGGATTCTTGAAATACCTGCAGTCTCCTGGGAAATAGTCATTAGGCTCTCTAATCTGCATTATTCCCAGGCTGCTGTCAAGATGCTGCCAGTTCATCAGGTAGATGCGCCGGTATATTCTATTGAAAAGCGCTTCCGGAAAAAAATCGAGAACAGCGCCGTAAAACACAATTACAATTGCGGTAGCGCATTCTGTGCCGTATGACGCACCGTTAACGAAAATGTCCTTGACTGCATGATACGGGCTTACACCTTCTTTTGTCAGAAACCCTCCTTCATCGGTGCGACTCCAGTATTCAGGATTGCAGAAAACATCCCTGAAGACTCTGAAGTATAAGCCGCTGTTATTTAAGGCTCTGGATGCTTCAACAGTGCTTCTGCGAAGCTTTAATTCAAAATCGAGCTGCTCCAAGGAACCATAATTATAAACACTGCTGCTTGCTTGAAGAATTCTGACTGTCTTTCCTTCTATGCCGGAAGGATGATATTGTTCAATAATATCCATATGTATAGGCATGCCTGATACTGTTATCATATCGATCCCCCTTCCTGCTTTGCTGCCTTAATCTGTTCACTAAGAGGAGAGCTTATCCAGACCGACCAGCTTTGTTGATCTTTCCTATGCAGTGAATATGAGAAATCTGAAAGCATGACTTTAGTTTCCTTGTCCAGGGTCTTGAATTCCCGCAGCCGGCTGCTTTCTTGTCCTGTTATTGTTCTGCCGTCAATGCTGTCCGGATTGGACACGGGAATGCACATGTATTTAGCCTCAAGACATACAGAGAATGGCTCGGGATTACTTATCTGATTGAAGGTTTCCCCGGTGTATTGAAGGAAGCAGCAGTTTTCCGTAAGCCATTCGGCTACATGCGCGTAAAGGCTGGCTCGGTCCGTATTGCTGATATTGTTTATGCCGGGAATGAAATTAAGGAGTTTTTGTGCCAGTTCTGCATCTTTGTTATTGCCGGAATTCAATCTATCTGCAATTAGCATAAGGCTGTCTGCATTGCGGGCTTCAAAAAAAGCCCAGATCAGGTCGTAGATGAAGCCGCCTTTTTTATTGCGCTTGAATATTATGTCCACTATGGAAGGAAGGGCTGATTTGTTCCTGTAGACTTTGGTGAGAATAGCTGCAGTTTTGTCAAGGATTCCGTCAAATTCATTGCTCAGGCCGTCGTCGTGCCGTCCTGTTTCGAATACCCATTCCAGAGCTTCCTCTGTAAGCCTTGTATAATCCAATTTCTGCCTGCTCCTTAGGGCATTAAGATACTCAAGGGCTGTTTTATTTCTCATGTTAAGCCTGTTTGCAAGGCTGTATTTTTCTATTTCAGGGCTAAGGCAGTATAGTGTGGCAAAGCTGAGCTTTGGTTCGTTCAGAATGTTGGCTGCCTGAACCGGTCTATATGAGGCAAGCCGGGCAAAGTAGCTGCGCACGAGGGTAATGCCTTTCTGAAGGCGGATATTGTCCAGATACCCCTTGCTATTGTAAGGGTACATAACATAACCTCATTTCAAAATGAATCTTCCTGATAACCATCATATGCGGCAAAAAGAGATATGAGATAAAAATGATTGAATAACATTGCCAATAGTGGTATTATCACAACTG
This sequence comes from Clostridia bacterium, assembly GCA_026417615.1. Lineage (GTDB taxonomy): Bacteria > Bacillota > Clostridia > Acetivibrionales > JAFADI01 > SKW22. The sequence goes on along the minus strand of JAOACY010000092.1, from coordinate 41,815 downwards.
TATATTTTATTGAAAATTGTTGAGGTGCGTTAATGCAAGGGGATTCGGTTATTATTCGGGAAAAGCTGAAAAAGCTGCGAAGAATGAGATTAATATCTGCCGGCCTTTTGGCGGCTATGGCTGTTATATATATTGTTTTTATAAGGCTTGAAGCCCGTGGTCTTGTTTACTCTTCTATTGCTGCTTTTGCCGAGGCGGCCATGATAGGGGCTCTTGCCGACTGGTTTGCGGTTGTTGCCCTTTTCAGACATCCGCTGGGCATGAAGTGGATACCCCATACTGCTATTATCCGGAATAATAAGGACAGGATTGGCGAATCCATAGCCAGCTTTGTTGTGTCAAATTTTTTTACTGCTGACGTAATAAAAAGCAAGCTTGAAAGTGTTGACCTCAGCAGGGAAGCTTCTGTTCAACTAAAAAAATACAGGGGCATTATTTCCGCAAAGCTTGCAGGTGCTTTACCCAATCTGATCAGTTCTTTTTATGATAATAAGGAGATGGTCTCATCTGCAAAAAATACCCTTAAAAAGAGACTTGAAAGCATCAGAATATATCCTGTTCTGGGAAGATTGCTTGAGGTGCTGGTTTCTTCCGGACAGCATATTCCAATTACCAAGGAGCTGCTCATTAACGCCTATAACTACATAAGTGATAATAAATTGAGTACGCTTAGGTTCATTGAAGGTTTAAACAGGACGCTTGCTCTTCCTGTTATAGGGGATATAGTTTACAATAATATTTTAAAAACTCTCGCCAGACAGGTAGAGGATATTGAGAACAATAACAGGACTGAAGTTAACAGGATGCTTCAATACAGCATTCCCAGACTGGTTGAGAGATTGAAGACTTCGGAAGAGCTGATTGAAAAGGGAGAGAAGTTCAAGCTTGAATTTATGGACTCAAAAATATTTGATGAGCTTATGAATAAAGCAGTGGAATGCCTGCAGGAAATGCTGGAGGCCTGCTGCGGTGAAACTGACGAATTGAAGCTTAAGGTTGAGGACATCATTGACCGCCTGACGGATGAAATACTTAAGGATAATTCAATAAGGACAGTAGTGGACAGCTCACTGAAAAAAGGAATAATAAATTTAGCAGAAAATTATAAAGATGAGATAGAAAAGCTGATTTTTAATACTGTGAAGAATTGGAACTGCGATGATATGGTTAACAGGCTGGAGGTATATGTTGGCGCAGAACTGCAGTATATACGCATCAACGGCACAGTAATCGGAGGTCTGGCCGGCCTTGCCATCCACCTTATTTTCCGACTCTGGACGTAGAGGAAATTCTTTAACATAAAAGAATTTCCCCATGTTCAGAAGCATGTCCCCTTACCTTAATACATAAAAAAGCAAATCCCGATAAAGTGAGTCAAGGCTCCCAGGAATACGAACAGATGCCATACCATGTGATGATACTTGAAGCCTTTCCTTGCGTACAGCAGCGCACCGATTGAGTAAAGGACTCCACCTGCGAGTACGAGCCAGAACAGCAACGGATTTGCTTTCTGAATAAAAAGAGGCATGAAGATTATGAGTGTCCAGCCCATAATAAGGTATATTAAAAGCGACACCTTTGGCATTGAGTGGCGGGATACGGACTTGTAGAGAATGCCGAAGATAACCATTGCCCATTGAATACCAAGTATGACGTAGGCGTACCACCCTCCGATGACAGACAGGGCAATAGGTGTATAGGTTCCGGCAATAGCTACGTATATAAATATGTGGTCAAGTATGCGCATTACTACCTTATGCTTTGTTTCATAATCCATAATGTGATAGAGCGTTGACATAAGGAACATGAGAAAAATTGAAATGCAGAAAACTGTCACTCCAACTACATCTACAACAGTTCCCTTTTCATAGGCAATGATTGATACAAAAGGAAGCGCAAACAGAACAAGCAGAGATGCGACACCATGAGTCACAGCGTTTGCAACCTCTTCACCAAACGAAAGCTTTACGGACAGTTTTTTCATTTTCGGAACTCCTTGTGCTAATATTTGACTCTGCTCTAAATTTACCATTTATTTCACGGCTTTTCAATACAAAAACTGAACAGTGTCAAGTAACGTATGAAAAATGAGACCTGTGGCTATCAGTAAGAAAATCTCGTCTTGAAAGTGAAAACATGCCAAAAAGATTAAAACCTTGCGATTCTTTCCAAAACCCTTGTGACAGTTCAATGAGCTTCTGAGACTTGTCAGGCATATTGGCACATATTCAAGTTGGGGAATAATATTTAAACGCTGCCGGTAAGCGTAAGAGTCAGGACGGATGAAATTGTGTAGTATGCAAGAAATTAAATTGTAAACAGATTAACACTAACAAAATTACTAGCTTAGAAGTGAAGGAGTTTTTGTGGGTTCAGAATTATTTATATCTTCCAATGGTCATTGTAAACCAAAATTTCTAAATTAGTTGACAATTACTTTTTATATCTATATCATATGTAATATATAAGCTTAGAAAACAAAAAAGGGATTTAAAAATATGAGCTCTATTTTAATAGACATTAAGGACAAATTGTCTAAGGGCAATTTGATTAACTTTGAAGAAGCAATGAAATTAACTGAGGATAGTATTGAATACGAAGAACTATTATCCTTTGCAAATAAACTTTGCAAAGAGAACATGGGATATAACATTGAACTATGTTCCATCATTAATGCCAAGTCAGGAAAATGTTCTGAGAATTGCAAATATTGTGCCCAGTCAAGTTATTACAGCACAAATGTTCAAACCTATCCATTAGCACCCTTGGATGAAGTTTTAAATCTGGCGAGAGAAAATGAAAAGCAAGGCGTTCACCGTTTTTCAATAGTGACCAGCGGGGGATGCCCTACCCAAGATGATTTTGAGAGTATCCTTGAGATGCTTTCGGTCTTGAAAAAAGAGACAAGTCTCAAACTTTGTGCTTCTCTGGGGAGCATAACCTATGAACAAGCATTATGCCTGAAACAGGTTGGACTTTCCATGTACCACCACAATATTGAAACCTGCGGTGATTATTATAACAAAATCTGTGATACACATACATATGAAGATAGAGTATATACAATAAAAAACGCAATAAAAGCAGGCATCGAGGTTTGCTGCGGTGGAATAATTGGCATGGGTGAAAGTATGGAGCAAAGAATAAGAATGGCATTTGAAATAAGGGAGCTTGGCATTAAATCTGTTCCAATCAATATATTAAACCCTGTGAAAGGCACACCTCTGGAAAATGCCAAAAAACTTCAGCCTTTTGAGATACTTAAAACCATATCCCTTTTCAGGATTATCTTACCCTATGCTTCCATCAGGTATGCCGGTGGCAGGATGTTTTTAGGTGAGTATCAGAGTAAAGGATTTAATGCGGGCATAAATGCGATGATGGTTGGAAATTACCTTACAACTGCAGGGAATAAAATTTCTGACGACGTGGAAATGATTCAAAGTATGGGGTTGTGGATATAAATAAATGTAAAGGGCATAGACATTATTCGAACAGGCACAGATTTTGGAAAGACAGTTATCAAGACAGGCATAATGTATGTTGTATTGTTAAAAGGCTACAATGCTTGCTATTTTAAACCAATTTTCATAGGTGGGTCAGAAACGGATGAAGGATTATAAACAAAAAGCCTGTGTTTTGAGGCTGCTCAACATTGACATGCCTTTATTGATGGGAGGGATATACCTGATGTCAGCTGCAAAAAGGCAGCTTGACGGTATGTAGTACAAGTGTTAAAATGTACCTGAATTTAATAAATTGAATGTTAAGATTCTTCAGGGATTGGTGAGATTCCATACCGGCGGTAAAGCCCGCAAGCCTTGCAAGGCAGATTCGGTTAAACTCCGAAGCCGACAGTAAAGTCTGGATGAAAGAAGAGTTTCTTTTTTTTGCATAATCCCTGAAGCATTGTTTTCAGGGATTTGTTATTTAAAAAAATGGAGAATGTCAAATGTCTTTATATGAAAAGCATATGAGAAGAGCTATTGAGCTTGCAAAATTGGGATGGGGGAGGACAAACCCAAATCCTCTTGTAGGTGCGGTAATTGCAAAAGGGGAACAAACTCTTTCAGAAGGGTATCATGAGGCGCTTGGCCGCCCCCATGCAGAGGTGGCAGCAATCTCAAAGGCAGGCTGCAGCCTTGAAGGAAGCACGATGTACGTTAATCTCGAGCCATGCTGTCATTATGGGAGGACACCTCCATGCACCAAGGCAATTATTGAAGCCGGTATAAAACAGGTCGTTATTGCAATGAGAGACCCAAATCCAAAGGTTTCAGGCCGTGGAGTGCAAATTCTTAAGGATGCCGGCATAATGGTGGTTGAGGGAGTGCTGGAATATGAGGCGAAAATGCTGAATGAAATATTTGTAAAATATATTAAAACACAAAAGCCCTTTGTTATTATGAAGGCGGCAATGACGCTTGACGGCAAAATTGCAACCTTCTGCGGGGACTCAAAATGGGTTTCCGGAGAAGGCTCAAGAAAGCATGTGCATGAAACGAGGGACAGGGTTGCAGCCGTAATGATTGGTATTAATACCGTTCTTGCGGACAATCCTTTGCTGACCACCCGTCTTGATGGGAAAAACGGAAAGGATTGCACAAAAATTATTGTGGACAGTTGCGGCAGAATCCCTCTTGACTGCAATATTTTTTCAGGAAGGTCTTTGGCTGGAATCATACTTGCCACAACCTCAAGGATTAGCGCAGAGAAGGAAAGCATGCTTATTCAAAGGGGAGTGAGAATAATCAAGCTGGAGGATTCAAAGGGCAGGGTGGATTTGGTGGGCTTAATGGACGAGTTGGGCAGGCTTGGGCTTGACAGCGTGCTTCTCGAAGGGGGCGGTGAGCTTAACGCATCGGCTCTGGAAACGGCAATTGTAGACAAAATCATGTTTTTTATTGCTCCTAAAATCATTGGCGGGAAAAATGCAAAAACACCGGTTGAAGGCGAAGGAATAAAGAATATGGATGATGCATTAAGGCTCAAGGAAATTAGTGTAAAAATGCTGGGCAATGACATGCTGTACGAAGCTTATGTGGATTATATAAAAGCAGGTGAAGATGATGTTTACAGGAATAATTGAGGAAATCGGCACTGTTGCAGCAATCAATAATGGCGGTGGGAGGGTTGGACTCAAAATATCATGCAAGAAAATATTGGAAGATATTAGGGTTGGAGACAGCATTGCAGTAGACGGGGTTTGCCTTACTGTTATCAGCTTTGGAAACGGATGGTTTTTGGCTGAGGTAATGCCGGAGACCATAAGGAGAACCGGGCTTTCATATCTGAGCACAGGCAGTGCTGTAAACCTGGAGAGAGCTTTGAAGCTTTCGGACAGGCTTGGGGGACATATTGTAAGCGGACATATTGACGGTACGGGAACCATTGTGCGGATCGTGGAAGAAGGCAACGCCTTATGGGTTTTTATCAGGGCTAAGGATGAAATAATGAAGTATATCATTAAAAAAGGCTCGGTGGCCGTTGACGGCATAAGCCTTACCGTAGCTGCGAAAGACGGGGATGTGTTCGGGGTTTCATTGATACCGCACACAACAGAAGCCTCCGCACTTGGAACTAAAAAGGAAGGCGCTGCAGTCAATATCGAGTGCGACATGATTGGCAAGTATGTTGAAGCTCTATTGAAAATAAAGGAACCGATAATTCCAAAAGAAAAATTAACTTTAGAATTTCTTAAGGAAAATGGTTTTTATTAAAGTAGCTCAAGGAGGTAATAATATGAGGTTTAATACCATTGATGAAGCGTTACAGGATATTCGCCTCGGTAAAATGATTGTTGTGGTGGACGACGAAGACCGGGAGAATGAAGGCGACCTGGTAATGGCGGCTGAAAAGGCAACAGCAGATAGTGTGAATTTCATGGTTACCTATGGAAGAGGAATGCTGTGTGTTCCGATTACCAGGGAACGGGCTGGTATTCTCGGACTTTCCCTTATGGTTGAAAACAACCGGGAGAGCAAAAGAACTGCATTTACGGTAACGGTAGACCATAAAGATTCAACAACAGGCATTTCGGCATTTGAAAGGGCAAAAACAATAAGAGGTCTGGCTGACGCTACTGCAGCAGCAGATGACTTTGTAACTCCAGGGCATATTTTCCCCATAATAGCTGAGGATGGAGGCGTGCTCAAACGTTCCGGACATACCGAAGCGGCTGTGGATCTGGCAAGGATGGCGGGCTTGTACCCTGCGGGAGCGATATGCGAAATAATGAACGAAGACGGAACAATGGCAAGGCTGCCGCAATTGATGGAATTTGTGAGAAAGCACCAGCTCAAGATTATATCAATTGAAGAACTGATAAGCTACAGGAGGAAGCATGAAAAGCTTGTACAAAAAGCTGCTGAAGCAACACTGCCCACAAAATACGGCGATTTCAGGATAGCGGCCTATAAAAGCGTCATAGGGGAAGAACACCATGTAGCATTGGTAAAGGGCGATATTAAAGGCTCAAATGGGCCGGTGCTCGTAAGAGTGCATTCAGAATGCCTGACAGGAGATACATTCCACTCGTTGAGATGCGATTGCGGAGAACAATTGGATGCCGCAATGCGGCAAATAGCTGCCGAAGGTAAGGGTGTATTGCTGTATATGAGACAGGAAGGCAGAGGAATAGGATTGGTAAATAAAATACGTGCATATGAGCTGCAGGATTCAGGAAGGGATACTGTTGAAGCCAATATGGAGATTGGATTTCCGCCTGATATAAGGGATTATGGAATTGGCGCCCAGATTTTAAGTGATCTTGGAGTGGCAAAAATTAGGCTTATGACCAACAATCCCAAGAAACTCGCAGGATTGGGAGGATATGGGCTTGAAATTGTCGAGAGGCTTCCACTGCAGGTACAGGAAAATGAGATTAACAGATTTTATTTAAAAACCAAAAAGGAAAAAATGGGGCATATGCTAAAAGGTCTTGAGAATAATTGAGAATGAGGAGATGAATAAAATGGCAATAAAAACTTATGAAGGAAACCTTATTGCAAGCGGGATTAAATTTGGTATTATTATTAGCCGCTTCAATGAATTCATCAGCGGCAAACTGCTTTCGGGAGCGGTTGACGGCCTGTTAAGACATGGTGCTGACGAAAATTGCATTGAAGCTGTATGGGTTCCGGGAGCGTTTGAAATACCGCTTATAGCACAGAAAATGGCAGGCACTAAAAAGTATGACGTCATAATTTGCTTAGGCGCTGTGATAAGAGGCTCCACACCGCATTTTGACTATGTGGCGAACGAAATGTCAAAGGGCATTGCAAAAATTTCGCTGGATTTTGGGCTTCCTGTTATATTTGGTGTGCTTACCACAGATACAATTGAGCAGGCTATTGAGAGGGCAGGCACAAAGTCGGGAAACAAGGGTTATGATGCTGCAGTGACAGCCATTGAGATGGCAAACCTGATTAAGGTGCTTTATTAGCATCTGAATGAACAGTTTTTGTTAACGCATCTGTGGAAATTGAAGCGTTTTTAATAGGGGCATGCCTTAAGTAAGGGCAAAGAATAATAAAAGGCTTTAAATCCGCCTTTGCCTTTTTCGAGCCTAAGGCTGCAAACCTTAAAGAGGGGGCATTGTTTTTTATTATAAAAAACCTTTTATCATATGCAAAAACAAATAACTGAACCTATATAAAGCATAAATAAATTTAAACTGACACTATCTGAACAAGAGATAAATTATGAAAAGCTGTGCGGCAAATATGAGTGGAATGCCGAGCATGAAGCCTGGCCTGCGGGTTTTATGCTTAAAGAGCAAAAGACCCGCAAAAACACCAGGGCAGCCGCCTAAAAGCGCAATAAAGAAGAAAGCCCTTTCAGGTATCCGCCACATTCCTTTTCTGGACTTAAGCTTGTCTAATGCCGCTATAATAAGACCAGCCGCATTTATTGCTGTCAGTGCAATAAATGCAGTGCTTTTAACGGTATCATACTGCATGTCTTTAAAACCCCCGTATATTATATCGGACATATTTAGGATTTCTTAAAATTTTAATATATATTTACAATTTAAAAACTATGGTAGAATAAAATCAAATATTTTTTAAAGAGGGTGCTGGCAGTGCTTTACCGTGAAATGAAAACGACCAAGGATAAATTATCCATACTTGGGTATGGCTGCATGCGTTTTCCGCAAAAAAACGGGAAAATTGATGAAGAATCATCTGAAAGACAAATAAGGCTTGCGATAGAGCGTGGCGTGAATTATTTTGATACAGCGGTGATATACCATGGAGGAAAAAGTGAAAGCTTCCTTGGAAAGGTTTTTGCAAAGGGCGGCCGCAATGATGTAAAAATTGCTACGAAACTTCCTCCATATATGGTTCATTCCAGAAAGGATATGGACAATATACTCGAGTCTCAGCTAAAAAAGCTGCGAACGGATCGCATAGACTACTACCTTATGCATGCTCTTCCTGATATGGAAAGCTGGAACAGATTAAAACAGCTGGGTGTTTTGGAATTTCTTGCAAAGGCTAAAGAAGATGGCAATATAATAAACATAGGATTTTCATACCATGGAAGCAGAAATGATTTTAAAACGATAATAGATGACTACGCATGGGACTTTTGCCAGATTCAGTACAATTATCTGGATGAACATTACCAGGCCGGAAGAGAAGGATTGGAGTATGCTGCGGCAAAAGGCCTCGGGGTGATAATAATGGAGCCTCTGCGCGGTGGCAAGCTTGTAGGAAGGATGCCGCAGGAAATCAAGGGTATATGGGAAAAGGCTGAAATTAAGAGGACTCCGGCTGAATGGGCGCTTAGATGGATTTGGAATCATCCCGGGGTTACTGTTGTTCTTTCAGGGATGAGTGAAGAGTATCAAATTGAAGAGAACACAAAAATTGCAAGTGATGCGTTCCCTGACTCGCTCACCACGGATGAGCTGAAGCTTGTAAGCCAGGCTAAGGAAGCATTTGAACGGCTTATGAAGGTGGGGTGCACGGGCTGCAACTACTGCATGCCTTGCCCGGCAGGGGTTGATATACCTACATGCTTTGCCATGTACAACAATAGATATTTGCTGAATGACACAAGGGAAGCCTTCAGGTACCTTGCTTTTCTGGGAGGAGCAATAAGCGGAAAGCCGGCTTACGCTTCCCTTTGCATAGAATGCGGCAAGTGTGAAAAGAGATGCCCGCAAAATCTGGAAATCAAAAGACACTTGAAAGCAGTGGCGGCGGAGATGGAGCGACCCTATATGAAGCCGGTCCTGTGGGCAGCACGCAAGTATTTTAAATTAAGGCAGAAATTAAAAACCATATAGGGCAACAGCGTAAAGAAGTATTATTGTACTGTAAAAACTCATTTTCGGAAACTTCGATGATTGATTCTTGCATCTTGTTTCAAGAAAAGCTATTCTTGCAGTTCAAAAAATATTTATTGTCATAAAGGAGACTGCATAAACATAAATACAAACACTGATAATAAATGTTTGAACGTATTAATTCAAGGGGTTGATTAGATGGTCCTTGACCATGCGGAACAGCTGAAAGAAAGAAATAGACTGAAGAAGGTTTATAATAAGATTGAGAAGGAATTAATCAGAAGAAAGAATGAGATAAAAGCATGCAAGAAGGAAATAGTCGAGTCAAGAAGAACAATGGGAGAGAATGTTGCCAGCTCACCGCAGCAATTTGAGGAAATGGTGCAGGCTCAGCAGTATATTGATGAACTAAAGCGGGAATATGAAAAGTATGCCTTCGCACACAGCCAGGTGCAAAGGCTTGAGAAAACAGCATTTTCACCCTATTTTGCCAGGATAGACTTCAAGGAGGATGGGCAGGAGGAGACAGAGGCCATATACATTGGTACTCATGCTTTTATTGATGACAAGACCAGGGAAATTTATATATATGATTGGAGGGCGCCAATATCCAGCATATTTTATGATTTTGAAATCGGTCCGGCGGAGTACGATTGTCCGGAAGGGAAAATAAGGGGACACCTTTCTTTGAAAAGACAGTTCAGGATTTTCAGGGATAATATCGAGTATATGTTTGACAGCAGCATTAAAATAGATGATGAGATTTTGCAGAAGATATTAAGCAAAAGCGCTGATGAGAAAATGAGGAATATTGTTGCCACCATTCAGCGTGAGCAGAACAGGATCATCAGAAATGAAAAAAACAGGCTTTTGATTGTTCAGGGGGCCGCTGGCAGCGGAAAGACATCGATAGCTCTGCATAGGGCAGCTTACCTGCTATACAGGCACAGGAACAATATAAGTTCAAAGAGCATTGTAATATTCTCTCCCAGCCAGATATTCAATGATTATATATCTGATGTTCTCCCGGAATTAGGGGAACAGAACATCCTTCAGAACACATTTATGAGCTTTGCCAAACCATATTTTGAAAATGGAGTGCGGCTTGAAGATTCAAATGATCAGATGGAATTTCTTTTGGATTTCCAAGGGGAAAAAGTCTGTTCCAGCAGGGAAAACGCTATCAGCTTTAAGGCGTCTGATTGCTTTCTGGCCATACTGAAAGGATATGTCGAAATAATTGAAAAAGGTCATTTTAACTTTGAGGATATTAGTTTTGAAAATAACAGGATAATTTCTAAAGAAGAGCTGCTTGAGCTTTATGACGTGACTTACAGAAACCTTCCTTTGGCTAAGAGGATGGCCAGGATTAAGGATAGAGTATACTATCTCCTTGCGCCTGTTGAAAAAAATGAATTGAACAAAACCCAGGATGAACTGGAAAACCAGGGAGAGCACAAGGGAGAAGCAGTGGCTGCCAGCAGGGCTATAGTATCAAGGAAATTTAAATCCTTGAGAGATTATATCGAGTCTATGTCTGAAGTTGACGTCTATGGATTATATATCCGTTTATTTGAGGAAGACGGGCTTCTTCAGAGTATTGCACAGGGTATGGAGTTACCTGCGGATATTGAAGAAATAAAAGCATTTACTCTGAAAAAACTAAAGGACAGGTATGTTCCCTATGAAGATGCAGCACCGCTTTTATTCTTAAAAGGTGAGCTTGAGGGTGTCCCGGAAACGCAGGACATTAAGCATGTTATAATTGATGAAGCTCAGGATTACAGCATAATCCACTATGAGGTTTTCAGACAGCATTTTCAAAACAGCAGCATAACCATGCTGGGAGATCTTAACCAGTCCATCTATCTCCACGGAGGCAAAGACTATGATTCCATAAGGGATATATTCCGAGGATTTGATTCTGTGCTTGTAACACTTACAAAAAGCTATAGGTCCACAAAGGAGATTGTTGAATTCTCAAAGGGGATACTGGATAACGGCCAGGAAGTTGAAGCCGTGAATAGAAGCGGGAACAAGCCTTGCTTGATTAAAACACAGGATGAGCAGGCCATGCTTGATGCAATTGAACAAGATTTGTCCTGCCTTAAGACCGGAGAATTCAAATCAGCCGCGATTATTTGCAAAACAGCCTCTGAATGCAAAAAAGTATTCGGACGCCTGAAAGACAGACTGGAAATAAGCCTTATCAGCAAGGATGATGATGAGTTTGCAAAGGGTATCGTGGTTATACCAGCATATTTGTCCAAAGGGTTGGAATTTGACATGGTTATGCTCTACAATGCAGGAGAAGAAAGCTACAGCAGGGAAAATGAAAGAAGGTTGTTTTACGTAGCTTGTACAAGGGCACTTCATAGGCTAAGCATATACTTTTCGGGAAATGCATCACCATTTATAAATGGCATTAACAGGGAACTTTACGATCAGAGGCATTTCAATCTGAATAGGTAAAATGAAAAATTGATTATACTGCAAGAACCCATTTTCTGAAACTTCGATGAAATCACTTGCGACTTGTCTTGCAATTCCTCGCACGCATCAATATGACGTCGTGTCACATGATGCTCAAAATGCCGTCCTTGGCATTTTGACGCAGGAATTGCTGCGACTTGGTCGAGTGATTTATGCATCTTGTTCCAAGAAAAGCTGTTTTTGCAGCAGAATCAAATTTATGGTATTTTTTGTGGTATTGTAAAAAGTTTTGCTGTGTTTTAATATAAAAATAGGGTATAGGTGAAACTTTTGCCTTTAAAATGCGTCCGAACATACAAAAGAATCTCTAAAGAAAGCTTATTTGAGAGGTCATACATATGAAAAATTTTGCAAAAATACTTATCAGCATTTTAATCCTTATATCAGCGCTTCCGGCAAATGCCGCTCCCGTCAAGTACTTTTACGATGGCAAGTGGAATACATATAATATACCGCCGGTTTATCTCGAGGTGCTGGGGGAGAAAATAAAGACAGCTAAAGATGACATGCCTCCCATTATTTTCAATAATTCCACCCTCGTTCCCGCAAGAACAGTATTTGAAAAGCTGGGAGCAAAAGTAACCTGGGATGCAAAAAAATACCAGGTGGGAGTTGTTTTAGATAATAAAAATATAGTTTTAACCATAAATAACAAGAAGGCATCGGTAAATGGAGAAACCTGTGAAATGCCCGTCCCGCCCAAGATAGTCAATAATAAGACAATGATACCTGTCCGCTTTGTTGCAGAAGCTCTTGGCATGAAGGTGGAGTGGAAGGAAAAGGAGAGAATCGTAAAGATAGGAAGGCCTGACATAGGTGTTGAAAATATCAAGGTTGATACAACTAATGAAAATACCAGAATTACCGTAACCGCAGACTCGGTAATTGGCGAGTATGCCACACTCGAGTTTGATAACCACCCCAGGGTGGCTGTGGATATCAAGAATGCCGTTTTAAAATGGCAGGACAAGGAGATTGCGGCTCAAGGCAGCTATACCTATAAGGTGAGGGCAGGCCAGAACAATGACAATCCGAATATTACGCGTGTGGTTGCTGACCTGAACAGCTGGACTGCATACAAGGTAACACTTTCTGAAGATAAAAGGACGCTTTACATAGATATTGATGAGAGACCCTCCGAGATAAGCGGTATAAGGTTTTCTAAAGCAGAAGGGGCGGATTTCCTGGAAATTGATATGAAGTATGTCAGAAGGCCTGCATTTGCTGCAGGCAATGCGGGCACAATCATACTAGATTTCCCTATGTCCAGATTCAAGGAAGGAATGGCAGGCATATCTGCATATGGTGAATATGTGAGAGAAGTGCAGCTCATACAGCAGGATGCTTCAACTGCAAGAGTTGCAATAAATACTGCCGGAATGCCGTTCTTCGAGGCCGGCTTTAAAGAAGGCGGACTGAAGCTGAATTTGAGCAATCCTTCAAGCAGAAATATTTCTTACAGCACAAGAGACTGCCCTAGATTGACATTCGGCAATGCAAGAATAGGGATGAATTACTTTAATTACAGGTATAGGTATGATGGCAACAGATATATTTTGTCAACACCGTCAACTCTGCTTGACTCCTTCCTGGGAAGGCTGGTTATAAATGACGGAAGCTTTGAATCCATAGACTTTTCCAGGAATATAAATACCTCGACAACTGACATTGTATTCAATGCGAAAGCAGCATTTAATTATAATGTTGACACTGTAAGCAATAACAATGAGTTTGCCGTCAATGCCTATCCCAAGGACGATCCAAGATTTGCAGGCAGATCAGACGACAGGGACATTGACCCAAGAATAAGGAACAAAATAATTGTTATTGACCCCGGACACGGAGGCCATGAAAACGGTGCCACACATCCTGCTAATGCAGGAGCAAATGCAGAAGTCAAAGAAAAGGACCTGAACCTGGACATATCTCTTATGCTATATGAAATGTTGAAAAATGCCGGCATTACTGTATATATGACGCGCACTGATGACAGCTATGTAAGCCTTTATGACAGAGGTGATTTTGCAAACAAGCTTGGGGCATCTCTTCTTATAAGTGTACACAATAATGCGGGAAATAGCTGGGAGAGCGGTTCGATGACTTTGTTCTACCCCGCTGTTTACAATTCAGAATACGGTATTTCAGGTGAAAGACTGGCTCAGATAATTCAGGAAGAAATGCTCAAAGGACTTGGGACTAACGACAGGGGGCTTTGGAAAAGGCCTAAGCTGGCAGTGCTTAATAACGCAAAGATGCCCTCGGCTTTGGCGGAGGTAGCTTATATTTCAAATCTTTCAGACAGGCAGCAGCTTTTGGACAAGTCTTTCAGGCGAAAGGCTGCGGAGGCTCTTTGTACAGCAGCGATAAAAGCATTGAAGGAGCTTGTGGATGCTGAAAAATTCAAATCACAGACAGGGGGAAGCCAGGCAGGTCAATCCCGGACTCCGGACATACTTCCTGCAAATATCGGCGGATTTTCAATTCCATCAACAGATGCTGCAAAATGCAACTACAGAGGTATTGGATATGCCCGGTCATCACTGTTTGACCTGACGATTGAGCTTGACTACGCCAAACAGGTATCCGGAATGGCAAGTCTTGAAGAACAGAGAAATGAAGCAAGGCAGGTGCTGCTGTCAAGACTTGAAGAAAATTCCGTCAATAAGATAATGGAAGTTATTTCCCAGCTCAAGGATTTTGATTCTCTTTTCTGGGAGGATGAATTGGAGAGCAAGGAGTACTATATTTGGGTGAGATGTTTAAGGCACAGCGGAAAGGCTGTGATAGATTTGAGAAAAAAAGGGTAGAAAAGCTGCTTGCTTGCAGGAGAATCATTTTTGAATTTAATATAAATACAAAACTAAAGGTGAAAGCTATGAGAAAACTTGGAATAATAGATTTCCACGCCCATATTTTCCCTGAAAAGATTGCCGATAAAGCGGTAGAGTCCATAGGCGCATATTATGGAGTGAAAATGGTGGGGCGCGGAACTGTGGAGGGCTTGATAGAGAGCGGAAAGAAAATAGGAGTTGAGAAATATATTGTGCACTCTACTGCCACAAAAGTTGAACAGGTAAAATCAATAAATGATTTCATTTATGATGCAGTTGCAAGCACAGACTGCCTTATAGGCTTTGGAACCCTCCACCCGGATTTGGAGGATCTGGACGCTGAGGTTGAAAGAATTATTTCCATGGGGTTGAAGGGTATTAAGCTCCACCCGGAATTCCAGGATTTTTTTATTGATGGGACTGATATGATGCCGGTTTACAAGGCAGTTGAAGGCAAATTGCCGATCTTGATGCATATGGGGGATGAAAACAAGACTTCCTCAAGTCCCGGCAGATTGGCTAAAGTGCTGGACAGATTTCCCAAGCTGACAGTTATTGCCGCGCATCTGGGGGGCTATGAAATGTGGGACGAGGCAATAGACTGTCTCGTCGGAAGTGATATATACCTGGATACGTCCAGCTCCTTATTCAAGCTTGACAGAGATAAGGCTGAAAGGATAATCAGAGGGCATGGAATCCACAAGGTGCTTTTTGGAACCGACTATCCCATGTGGTCTCATGAGGAAGAATTGGAACGGTTTAAAAGCCTTAGCCTTTCTGAGTATGAACAGGAGCTGATATTAAAAGAGAACGCAGGCAAATTGCTTGAGGTTTTTGGATATGTAGTATAGAATTATATAAAAGGTCATTATGCAGAGGTGCTCTAATGTCTGGAGAATTCTCCAACAATATGAATAATACGGCCGAGCTTGTCAGATTGAATGAGGAGTTGGAACAGAGAACGCAGCTTTTGACAACTCTTCTCGATGTTTCCAACCTGATTTCTTCCACAATGGAATTGAAGCCACTCCTGGAAGCTATGCTTGATCGGCTGAAAACTATAATTGATTATAAAGGTGCCAAGATTTTTGCGGTTGAAGGTGATTATCTGAGGGTTATAGCCCATAGAAGCATATTGACACCTGAACAGGAAGACAAATATGTTTTCCATGTCAACAACATACCCATGGGTGCAGAAATTATTGAACACCGGAGACCTGTAGTGATTTCCGACGTGCATGAAAACTCAGAACCGGCAAACTCTTTCAGGGAGGCCATGGGAGAGTTCTTTGGCATTGTATTTAAAGATGTACGCTCATGGATGGGTATACCTCTTGTCATTAAGGACAGAGTCATCGGAGCAATGACAGTGGAGCATGATATTCCGAACTTTTATCTTCCCCAGCATATTTCACTTGGAATGACGTTTGCCAATCAGGCTGCCATCGAATATGAAAATGTAAGGCTGTATAACGAAACCATCAAGAGGACAGACGAGCTTAAGACCATGCTTGCGGTGCAGCAGGCTATAACAAGCAGGCTTGACAAGGATGCGGTGCTTCAGATGATTGCTGATGAAGCCAGGAGATTGACAAAATCCGAGCGTACAGCAGTGTTTCTCGTGGATGGAAAAGAACTTGTATTATCGGTATTTTCCGGTAAAGACAGCACAAAATTTCTGGGTTACAGGATGTCTATGGAAAAATCATTCCTTGGGCGCTCATTGATGGATAAGAAGGTAATTAAATCAAATAATGCAGCAGAGAACAGGGAGGCCTATGCGGGCTTGGTAGAGAAGGCAGGAATCAAGTCTTTTCTCAATGTGCCTCTTATAGCCGGGCTAAAGCTAATTGGAAGCATTGTTGCCGTAGATAAGATTAACGGAGGGTTTGGAGAAGAAGATGAGAGGGCTCTGAGCATGCTGGCTTCAAGTGCGGTCATAGGACTTGAAAATGCGCGCCTATATGAGGAAGAGCAGAGAAGGAATCTTGAGGATCGGCAGAGAAGAGCGGTGGCTGAAGGGTTGAGGGATATCCTTGCTGTTTTAAACTCCAACCGTTCTTTAAAAGATATACTGGACTATATTATTGAGCAGGCCCTGAGCCTTCTGGGAACGGATGCGGGTGCACTATACAGGCTTCAGGGGGATAAGGGCATACTTACCATTGAAGCAGCAAGAGGACTGCCCGATGAGTATGTTGCAGGTATGACTGTTCCCGTTGGAATGGGAGTTGTAGGTCAGGCTGTAACAAAACGAAGGGCTATTATTGTGCAGGATATGGTAAAGACAATATCTGACGATATTTTTGAAAATCCCGCCATGAAGCCCTTGCTGGCGTGGCTTGCGCAGAATTACAGGAGCTTGCTGGCTGTACCGCTCATTTGCAAGGATGATGTATACGGGGGAATTGTGCTATACTACCGCAGCCCAAGGGAATTCAGCAGAGAAGAGGTTGAACTTGCGACAACCTTTGCGGATCAGGCTGCATTGGTTATAGATAATGCAAACCTCAGGTCAAAAGCCGAGGAGATTGCTGTTGCAGCAGAAAGAAGCAGAATTGCAAGGGATCTGCATGATGCTGTCACCCAGACCCTTTTCTCTTCAAGTCTTATAGCTGAGGTGATTCCAAAGATATGGGACAGAAATCCTCAAGAGGGACGTAAGCGGCTGGAGGAATTGAAGGAGCTTACAAAGGGGGCACTGGCTGAAATGAGGACGCTGCTTCTTGAATTAAGACCCTCAACCTTGATGGAGTCGGGACTCAAAGAGCTGCTGACCCAGCTTGCACAAGCTGTAACGGGAAGGGCCAGAGTTCCTGTTGCTCTTAATATTCAAGGTCAGCCTGTATTACCTGCTGAAGTAAAGATAGCAGTTTACAGAATTGCTCAGGAGGCTCTTAACAATATATCCAAGCATTCAGGCGCTACTGAGGCAAATTTGGAGCTGTTGATAATAAATGACGATAACGGACATACAGCCGGAATTGAAATGCAGATCAGAGATAACGGACGGGGCTTCATAGCGGATAAGGTGACCGGCGAACATCTCGGACTGGGTATTATGAGAGAGCGGGCGCAGGAGATTGATGCAGAGCTTAAGATAGAAAGTTGTATTGGTGAGGGTACTGTTATCAGACTTAAGTGGAAAAAGCCAGGGGAGAGAAAAAAGAATGATGAATAGCAATCCGATACGTGTAATGATAGTTGATGATCATGCAGTGGTACGAAGCGGGCTTTCTGCCTTTCTAATGATTTGTGACGGTGTTGAGCTGGTGGCTGAAGCAGGAAACGGAGCCGAGGCGGTTGAGATGTGCTCAAGAATCAAGCCTGACGTTATACTTATGGATCTGTTGATGCCTGTCATGGATGGAGCAGCCGCTACCAGGCAAATCAGAAGCAGATTTCCGGAAACACAGGTCATAATTCTAACAAGCTTCAAGGAACAGAATCTGGTCGAGGAGGCTATGGAAGCAGGTGCGATTGGTTATCTTCTCAAGGATGTATCTGCTGAAGAATTGGGAAATGCAATCAGGTCTGCAAGACAGGGCAAGCCTACCCTATCACCAGAGGCAACACAGGCACTGATCAGCGCTGCCAAACATTCGCATTCGAACGATATAGATTTGACAGAACGGGAGAAGGAGATTTTAAAGCTGATGGTTGAAGGCTTAAGCAATCCTGAAATTGCCGAAAGGCTTATTGTAAGCCGTTCCACTGTCAAGTTCCATGTAAGCAGCATTTTGTCCAAAATGGGTGTAGAGGGCAGAACAGAAGCTGTAGCAATGGCTTTGCAGAAAAAAATAGTGTAGAAGCATTAATCCAAAAGGGCAAGGAGTCGAACAAGAACTGCCCCGTTTTGACTCCTTGCCTGGCCAGGTGGCCAGGTAAAACACTAACCGGAAGTCTAAAAAAAATCCACCCTGCTGACTGATGTTAAGGGGTGTTTTTTCGTGTAGAATGACAATATGAAATGAGTGCTTCGAGGTGTTGACAATGAAAATCTTTTTGGCGGATGACCAGAGGGAAGTGCGGTGGGGATTAAGAATATTGCTGGAGCAGGAAAACGAAACGGATATAGCAGGAGAGGCTTCTGAACTGACGGAAATGCTGGTTGAAGCCCAGAAAATCCAGCCTGACATGCTCCTGCTGGACTGGGAACTATCAAATGTGCGCATGTCAGATATAATACCTGTTCTTCGCAAGCTATGTCCCAAAACAAAGATCTTGGTTATGAGCGGAAGGCCTGAAGCTCAAAGCGTGGCTATGTCAGCTGGAGTAGACGGGTTTTTGAGCAAGGGGGATCAACCTGAAAAGGTTATTGAGGCGATAAACAATGTTTTCGGAAGAGGTGAAGGTTAAAATGAGTCTTACGGATTACGAAGTTATTGAAAAATGCCTGAAAGGAGACCAGGATGCGTTTGCTGAGTTGGTAACTCGATACAAAAAGCTTGTTTACAGTGTTGTATGTCATTACATAAAGGATGCTGAAGAAGCAAACGATGTTGCTCAGGAAGTTTTTCTTAGAATTTACAAAGCACTGGCCAGTTACAATACCCAGTACAAATTTTCAACATGGGCGGTAAAAATAAGCACTAACCTTTGCCTTGACATACTTAGAAAAAAGAAGGTTGAATCAGTACCCATAGAAGAAATTGAAGTACTGTCCAGGGAGGAAGATACTCCTGAAAAGAAGTACTTATGCAAGGAAAGAACAGAAGTCATACGCAGGGCCATAAGCAAGCTTCCTGAAAAGTACAGGAAACCAATAATAATGTACCATCAGGAAGGCATGTCATACAAGGATATGGCTGACAAAATGAAGGAGCCTATGTCCATAATCAAAAACAGGCTCTATAGGGCAAGATTAATGCTGAGGGAAAGCATTTCCGGCATATGATGCGCCGGATTAATACTGAGATGTTTAAATGCTTAAAAGCTCCGACAGGAACAAAAACCTGCCGGGGCTTTTTTGATTAGTCATCTTGTTAATCCCAATAAAAAACATTGATTGCATTGGGTACAGCAGGTATAATATAATAGTTTTGCGGGTTGCGGAAAAAATATGTAAACAGGCTGGTGAATGCGTTGAAATATGATGTGATAATAGTTGGAGCAGGAGCAAGCGGTATTTTTACCGCTTATGAGCTAATACAGGTAAACCCGGGTCTGAAGGTCCTTATGATTGAAAAGGGGCATGCCTTAAGTAAAAGGAAGTGTCCCATTGACAATAAAAAGATTAAAACCTGCCAGAACTGTAAGGTGTGCAATATAGTTAACGGCTTTGGCGGCAGCGGAAGCATGTCCGACGGGAAGTATAATATAACTAATAATTTCGGAGGCGACCTTTTCAAGTACGTTGGAAGCCAGGAAGCCATAGAACTCATGCAATATGTGGATGAGGTAAACCTTAAGATGGGAGGGGAAGGAGCAAAGCTCTACTCAACCGCGAACTCCCAGCTGAAGACGCAGGCCTTGAGAAATGATCTTCATCTCTTGGATGCACAGGTCAGACACTTCGGCACCGACAGAAACATGATTATTTTATCTAGAATGTATGACTATTTAAAGGATAAAACAGAGATCCTTTTTGATACTGAAGTTGAAGATATTTCAAAGGGAGAAGGCGGGTTTGTTGTAACCACCAACCAGGATGAATATAAATGTTCAAGCCTTGTACTGGCTACCGGACGTTCCGGATCAAAGTGGATATCCAGCATTTGCGGCAAGCTGGGTATCAAGACCCAGAGCAACAGGGTGGACATAGGCGTAAGGGTTGAGCTTCCGGCGGCTATTTTTGCGCATATAACCGATGATGTCTATGAAAGCAAAATTGTATATAGAACTAAAAAATACTCGGACATTGTAAGGACCTTCTGCATGAACCCTTATGGGGAGGTAGTTACGGAGAACACAAACGGTATTATGACGGTAAACGGGCACAGCTACGCGGATCCGAAGCTGCGCACGGAGAATACAAACTTTGCACTGCTGGTTTCAAATAACTTTACCGAGCCTTTCAAGGACAGTAATGAGTATGGTGAATCCATAGCCCGTTTAAGCAATATGCTGGGCGGGGGAGTGCTGGTGCAAAGATTTGGGGATCTTGTAACCGGAAGAAGGACAAATGAGCACAGACTGGCGCAGAGCTTCACAAAGCCTACTCTCAATGCCACCCCCGGGGATCTTAGCCTCGTCATACCAAAAAGGCAGCTTGATGATATTATTGAGATGATCTACGCCTTGGACAAAATTGCTCCGGGTACAGCTAATGAAAGCACCTTGCTCTACGGAGTTGAAGTGAAGTTCTATAACTCCAGGGTTGAAGTGGATTCAAACCTTGAAACAAGGCTTAAGGGTTTGTATATACTTGGAGATGGCTCAGGCGTCACTCACTCATTGTCTCAAGCATCAGCAAGCGGTGTGCATGTAGCAAGGATAATTGGCAGAAGGCAAGAATACATTTAATTTTCAACTCTATTCCTCTGCTTCCTCACAGTAGTGCTCGCAGCTGAAAACTGACGGATTAAAGCTGCATTTTGTAAAGTTACGAGTACACATGTAATCGCTGATAGCTGATGAATCAATGAAAGCTAGGTATTTGCAAAGATAACAGCATTTTTCTGAGCACATGACAATCCCTCCGTTGGGCTTTATTAAAAGGGGACAGGAAATTTGCATCCCCTTTTTCAAATACCGGCGCCGTTGCCGGTAAAATGAACATTGCTGATTAGTACCTGCTAAGATACTGTCCAAGCTCCCAGCTTGTAACAACCTTTCTGTATTCACTCCATTCAACTGTCTTTGCTTCAATGTATTTATCGAATATATGTTCACCCAGAACCCTTTTTACCATTTCGCTGTTTTTCATGTAGGTTATGGCTTCCATAAGTGATTCCGGCAGTTTTTTTATTCCCAGCTTTTGTCTTTCCTGTTCGGACAGCTTATACATATTGCTGTCAATTGGCGCAGGAGGCTCAATCTTGTTAGAAATGCCTTCAAGCCCCGCATTTAATATAAGAGCCAGTGCCAGGTAGGGATTGCATGTGGAATCCGGAGAACGCAGCTCAATTCTTGTCGCCTTTCCTCTTGCCGCGGGAATTCTTATCATGGGACTTCTGTTCATTGCGGACCAGGCAACATCAATCGGGGCTTCATGGCCTGGGACAAGCCTTTTATATGAATTGATTATGGGGTTTGTTACAGCGGTTATATCACACGCATATTTAAGCAATCCCCCAATGAACCAGTATGCTTCCCGACTTAGATGCTGAGGGTCATTTTCATTGTAAAAAATGTTAGCGCCGTTTTTTGATATGGACAGATTGGCATGCATTCCCGAACCGCTGACACCCATCAGAGGCTTAGGGATGAATGTGGCATAGAGCCCGTTTCTTTGAGCTACTGTTTTGACAACCTGCTTGAAGGTAAGTATGCAGTCTGCGGCATCCAAAGCGTTCATATACTTAAAGTCTATTTCATGCTGGCCGGGAGCATTTTCGTGATGGGACGCTTCTATTTCAAAGCCCATGTCCTCTAAAACCAGACACATATCACGTCTTGCGTTTTCGCCGAGATCCACAGGGCCAAGATCAAAGTAACCTCCGTTATCATGGGTTATGGTTGTGGGCTCTCCCTTCTCATCTGTAACAAACAGAAAAAACTCACACTCTGGACCTACATTAAAACAGTCATAGCCCATATTATTAAGCTTTTGTATTGTTTTTTTAAGAATATGCCTTGGGTCACCTTCAAAAGGAGTGCCATCGTGTGAAACCACATCGCATATGAGTCTGGCGGTTCTGCTATTCTGATATCCCCAGGGGAAAACCACAAAGGTTTCCGGGTCGGGCTTTAAGTACATGTCGGATTCTTCTATTCTTACAAATCCGTCTATGGAGGAGCCATCAAACATGCATTCCCCCTCAAGAGCCTTTTCGAGCTGTTCAACTGTGACGGATACATTTTTCAGTATGCCGAAAATATCTGCAAATTGAAGACTAATGAATTTGACATCATTCTGGGAGGCCAGTCTTAAAACATCTTCTTTGCTGTGCTTAGCCAAAAATAACACTCCTTTGCGTATCTTTACCTGCACATAATTTTATCAGAAAAGCATTGTAGATGCAAATTACTTTGACGGAAATAAAATATTTATTTTTGTGAAATAAAATACCGCCTGAGGATTACTCTCAAGCGGTATTTTTGCAAAATTCCAGTAAATTCCTTTATAAATAAACAGAATTGCTTTTATTTATTAAGGTATTTCCCCAGATTAATATGCAATGCCTTGTGCGTACATTGCATTTGCAACCTTGAGGAAGCCTGCAATATTGGCGCCGAGGACAAGGTTGTCGGGATCACCGTACTCTTTGGCGGCAGCGCTTGCATTTTTGTATATGTTGACCATAATATCCTTTAGCTTTGCATCAACCTCTTCGAAGGTCCATGAGTACCTCATGCTGTTCTGAGACATTTCAAGGGCGGAAGTTGCAACACCCCCTGCATTAGCTGCCTTAGCAGGTCCATAGATGACCTTGTTCTTGAGGAATACTTCAACGGCTTCAGGAGTTGAAGGCATGTTTGCTCCTTCACCAACAGCATAGCATCCGTTGGCAACCAAAGCTTTGGCAGACTCTTCATCAATCTCATTTTGTGTAGCGCTTGGAAGAGCTATATCACATTTTACTGTCCAGATACCGGAGCAGCCTTCGGTATATATTGCATTCGGGTGGTATTTAACATATTCGCTGATTCTCTTTCTTTCAACCTCTTTAATCTGCTTGACGGTATCAAGCTTGATTCCTTCCGCATCATAAATGTAACCGTTGGAATCGCTCAAAGCAACAACCTTGCCGCCAAGCTGATGAACCTTCTGTGTAGCATATATGGCAACGTTTCCCGAACCGGATATGACGACTGTTGCACCGTTGAAGGACTTGCCTTTCGCAGCCAGAGCCGCTTCCATGAAGTAGCAGAGACCGTAGCCTGTGGCTTCCGTCCTTACAAGGCTTCCGCCCCATGTCAGACCCTTCCCGGTCAGGACGCCGGTAAAGTCATTTCTGATTTTCTTGTACATTCCATACATATAACCTATTTCACGTCCGCCAACGCCTATATCGCCGGCCGGAACATCAGTGTTTTCTCCAATGTGCCTTGCAAGCTCGAACATGAAGCTCTGGCAGAATCTCATTACTTCTCCGTCGGATTTGCCCTTGGGATCAAAGTCACTGCCACCTTTTCCTCCTCCTATGGGAAGACCGGTGAGAGAGTTCTTGAATATCTGTTCAAAGCCGAGGAACTTGATTATACCAAGGTATACCGAAGGATGGAATCTCAATCCGCCCTTGTAAGGACCGATTGCGCTGTTGAATTGAACTCTGAAGCCACGGTTAACCTGAACCTTGCCGCTGTCGTCAACCCAGGGAACCCTGAATATTATCTGCCTTTCAGGCTCGACTATCCTTTCGAAGATACCTGCTTTAACCCACTCGGGATGCCTTTCGGCTACAGGCTCCAGTGATTCGAGAACTTCCTTTACGGCTTGGTGGAATTCAGGCTCGTTAGGATTTCTTTTAAGAACCTGTTCCATTACATTGCTTAAAATTTTCATTTGAGAAAACCCCCAATTTTACATTATTTTTTGCATATTTAAAACAACCCTACATACATAAGGTTTGTAATGCGCATCATTGCACATTGTATACGGCATACTCCATTGCACACCCCAATAATAATTTGGGGAATTTTTACAGATGTGATGTTTGTTATATGAATTATAGCAAAACAGATTTAAAAATGCAAGGGATTAAACAATAAATTTCTAAATTCAAGAAACAGTATAAATTCATTGGTAAGAATAACTTCCCCATAATGTGCTTTAAAACAGTATGTACAAACAAAATACAAATACAAGGGATGTATAGGCATTGCTTGTTGTTGCAGGAATATGCAATAAATCCTTCAAATATTAGCATAGAAGTTTTATATTTTATGAAAAACAGTTTACACTGGAAAAAGTGATTTTTCAAAAGAATTTCAATGGTATTCAAAGTATAAGAATCTCCTTTTTATTGGGGCTTGATAACAGTGCAGATTTATTTTAGAATATACATGGTTGAGATTGTTAATAAAAAAACATTTTTTACAAGGAGAATCAGAATGCAAAAGATCAAGATGAAGACGCCGCTGGTTGAGATGGACGGCGACGAAATGACCCGTATCATCTGGAAGATGATAAAGGATATATTGCTTAAGCCATACATAGAGCTTAATACAGAGTACTATGACCTAGGTCTTGAGTACAGGGATCAGACTGATGATCAGGTTACTATTGATGCGGCAAACGCTACAAAAAAATATGGTGTTGCCGTCAAATGCGCCACAATAACACCAAATGCCCAGAGGGTAGAAGAATATAAGCTTAAGAAGATGTGGAAAA
Organism: Clostridia bacterium; assembly: GCA_026417615.1. Taxonomy (GTDB): domain Bacteria; phylum Bacillota; class Clostridia; order Acetivibrionales; family JAFADI01; genus SKW22. Next base: position 16,758 of record JAOACY010000092.1, on the reverse strand, counting down.
GCCCTAATGGTACTATAAGAGCAATATTGGACGGTACTGTTTTCAGGGCGCCCATTATTGTTGACAGCGTGAAGCCCTCCGTAAAAACCTGGAAGAAGCCTATAACCATAGCAAGGCATGCTTACGGAGACGTCTACAAGGATGTGGAGTACAAGGCTGAAGGCGTTGGAAAGGCTGAGCTTGTATTCACCTATGCGGACGGACGGGTTGAGCGTCAGACCATACATGATTTTGACGGCGCGGGAGTCGTCCTGGGAATGCATAATACGGACAAATCCATCGAGAGCTTTGCTAGAGCCTGCTTCACTTTTGCGCTTGATCAGAAGCAGGACCTTTGGTTTGCAACAAAGGATACGATATCAAAAGTGTATGACCATAGATTCAAGGATATTTTCCAGGAGATTTTCGACAGGGAATACAAGGTTAAATTTGATGCAGCGGGCATCGAATATTTCTACACCCTGATTGATGATGCCGTTGCGCGCATCATCAGATCTGAAGGCGGAATGATATGGGCATGCAAGAACTACGATGGTGATGTCATGTCCGATATGGTGGCAACAGCCTTCGGCAGCCTTGCAATGATGACCTCGGTGCTTGTATCGCCTGATGGAAAATATGAATATGAGGCTGCACATGGAACTGTAACCAGACATTACTACAGGCATCTTAAAGGCGAAGAAACTTCAACCAACTCCATGGCCACCATTTTTGCGTGGACCGGTGCTCTGAAAAAACGCGGAGAATTGGATGGAATAAAGGAGCTGGCGGATTTTGCAGACAAGCTTGAGGCCGCATCAATCAAGACCATTGATGAGGGTACAATGACTAAGGATCTTGCATCTCTTTCTGAAGCATCTGATAAAAATATAGTCAATACAGAAAACTTCCTGAAGGAAATTAACAAGCGTCTGGAGAAGATGCTGTAGCAGACAAAAGGGGGAGCAAAAGGGGGGATGGTTCTTGGATCCTGTGAATACGCTGTTCAAGAGCCGTCCCCATTTTGGTACAGTCAACAGCTTGGCCTGAAGAGAGATGGGCCAATATTAAAAGGCAAATATCATATTATTGCGATAAGGAAGGGATTTGCTTTGATGGAAAAAACAATAAGACAGCTTTACAGACAAACCGGTGATTGCCTTGGCAAGCAGGTCAAGGTTTCGGGTTGGATAAGAACTGTGCGGGACTCAAAGACCTTCGGCTTTATTGAACTGAATGACGGCTCCTTCTTTAAGAATCTGCAGATAGTATTTGAGGAAGGTAAGATATCCAATTTTAAAGAAATAGCCAAGCTGAATGCAGGAGCTTCCATAGCCGCGGAGGGTGAACTGGTTGAGACGCCTGGAGCCAAGCAGCCCTTTGAGCTTAAAGCCACAAGGATTGAAATAGAAGGTTTTTGCTCTGCCGAGTATCCTTTGCAGAAAAAGAGACACTCTATGGAGTTTTTAAGGACAATCGCCCACTTAAGGCCCCGCACCAACACATTTTCGGCGGTTTTCAGGGTGAGATCCCTTATTGCTTACGCTGTACACATGTTTTTTCAGGAAAGAGGCTTTGTTTATGTACACACCCCTATTATAACAGGCAGCGACTGCGAGGGCGCAGGAGCTATGTTCCGGGTAACCACGCTTGATTTTGACAATATTCCCAGGAATGAGCACGGAAAGATTGATTATGGGCAGGACTTCTTCTGCAAGGAGACAAATCTGACTGTAAGCGGACAGCTTTCTGCTGAGGCATTCTGTCTGGCATTCAGAAATGTCTATACCTTCGGACCAACCTTCAGGGCGGAGAATTCAAATACAGCAAGGCACGCCGCAGAGTTCTGGATGATTGAGCCTGAAATAGCTTTCGCTGAGCTCGCTGATGACATGGAGCTGGCTGAAGACATGATTAAATATATTATCAATTATGTATTGGCTAATGCTCCCGAAGAGATGGAGTTCTTCAACAGCTTCGTAGACAATGCGCTGCTGGAAAGATTAAACAACGTTGTGAATTCCGAATTCGGTCATATTACCTACACCGAAGCGATTGAAATACTTAAAAAAAATAAGGAAAGGTTTGAATACCCTGTTGAATGGGGAAACGACTTGCAGACTGAACATGAAAGATTTTTGACGGAGCAGGTATTCAAAAAGCCCGTATTTGTTACCGATTACCCCAAGGGCATAAAGGCCTTCTACATGAGATTGAACGATGATAATAAGACTGTCGCAGCCATGGACCTCCTTGTTCCCGGAGTAGGAGAAATTATCGGGGGCAGCCAGAGGGAAGAGCGACTTGACGTTCTTGAAAAGAGAATGGATGAAATGGGGCTTAAGAAGGACGATTATTGGTGGTACCTTGAGCTGAGAAAATACGGGGGGACAAAGCATGCCGGGTTCGGACTGGGCTTTGAGAGGGCTATAATGTATATTACAGGAATGTCCAATATCCGAGATGTAATACCGTTCCCAAGGACTACCAAGTCTGCGGAATTCTAAGGTAACAGGCTTAATTAATTCAATGTCTTGATTTTCTAAGACCATTAATTTATTATTGACATTGTATTTATGGCAAGAGCTTAAGAGTTACAACATTTAACTTTCTAGTAAGGAGACGAATCAAATGAGGAAGACAAAAATCATATGTACATTAGGGCCTGCAGTTGACAATGAAGAGGTTCTGGAGAAGCTTATGCTGGCAGGAATGAATGTTGCCAGAATAAACTTTTCCCATGGTGATCACCAGGAACACAAGATAAGGATTGAGAGCTTTAAAAAAGTCAGGGACAGGTTGGGCTTGCCCATACCTCTGCTTTTAGATACAAAGGGTCCGGAAATCAGAACCGGCAAATTCCAAAACAAAGAGATTGTTTTAAACCAGGGAGACAGTTTTATACTGGTGAATGAGGATATATCAGGAGACAGCACCAAGGCTTCAGTTACATACAAGGACCTTTACAAGGATGTGGAAAAGGGAAGCAGGATACTTATAAATGACGGACTTGTTGAACTGGAAGTAAAAGAGATAAAGGGGAAGGATATTCACTGCACCGTGCTGAATGGAGGAGCTATCGGAAACAACAAGGGAATAAATGTCCCGGGGGTTGAAATACACCTTCCCTCCCTGACTAACCAAGATATAGAGGATATCAAATTCGGGATTGAAAATGAGTTTGATTTTATTGCGGCATCTTTTGTAAGGAAAGCTTCCGATGTTATTGAGATAAAGAAGATCCTTGAAAAAAACGGCGGACAGGGAATAAAGGTTATTGCGAAGATAGAAAACCGGCAGGGTGTCGATAATGTTGACGAGATACTGAAGGTGGCGGATGGCATTATGGTTGCCAGAGGTGACCTGGGTGTGGAGATTCCTGTGGAAGAAGTTCCCATTGTGCAGAAAATGCTTATTGAAAAGTGTTACAGAAACGGCAAGCCTGTAATAACTGCAACCCAGATGCTGGATTCCATGATACGGAACCCAAGGCCTACAAGGGCCGAGGCTAGCGACATTGCCAATGCAATTTACGACGGAACAAGTGTAATTATGCTTTCGGGAGAGACCGCAGCAGGCAAGTACCCTGTGGAAAGCCTGCAAACCATGTCGAAAATAGCCGAGAAGGCAGAAAACTCTATGGATTACTGGAAGCGCTTTTCGGGAATACAGTATGATATGGTTACGAGCGTTACGAATGCCATAAGCCATGCAACGTGTACAACCGCTATGGATTTGAAGGCGGCAGCAATAATTACCGTTACGCAGTCGGGTCATACCGCAAGGATGATATCAAGATTCAGACCTGCATGCCCCATAATCGCAACTACTGTCATTCCGAGGGTTCAGAGGCAATTATCTCTTTCATGGGGAGTGATACCCTACCTTGTGAAGGAAGTGAGCTCCACGGATGAAATGTTTGATACAGGGATTGAGAAAGCCCTTGAGTCAGGCCTGGTCAGCAATGGTGACCTTGTGGTCATAACGGCTGGCGTGCCTGTTGGCGTAAGCGGAACAACAAACATTCTCAAGGTGCATATTGTCGGGAAAGTACTTGTGCAGGGTACGGGTGTCGGCTCGGGAACAATTACCGGAGAGCTTTGTGTTGCCAGGACGCCTCAAGAGGCCAGGGAAAATTTTCAGGAGGGAAACATACTGGTAGTACCCTTTACAACTAACGAAATGCTGCCTGTCATAAAAAGGGCTTCGGCAATAATTGTGGAGGAGGGGGGAGTGGCTTCCCATGCCGCCATAGTTGGGCTGACGCTTGAAATTCCTGTAATATGCGGTGCGGAAAATGCAACACAGATTCTAAAGAGTGGTTCTGTTGTTACCATAGATGCGTCAAGAGGCCTTGTCTACTGCGGGGCAACAAAAATATAAGAGAAAAAATGTGCTGGTTTTTTCCTGTTTCAATTTGCAAATCAATATAATATAATGTATTCAAAAGTCTGAGTAAGCGGATTCATGCACGTATTCCCTTTTGCACCAAATAAAGCTTTTCTTGGAAAAAGATGCTGAAATCACTCGATGAAGGTACAGTAAATATAGTATAATTATTTTTTTAGAAAGGTTACTTAATATGACTAATATACAAGGGGATGGTCAAATGTCCGAGGCAAAGAAAGTAATAAAGAAACAGGTATTGCCTTTACTGCCATTAAGAGGGCTCACTGTATTTCCATACATGATACTGCATTTTGATGTAGGCAGGGCAAAATCCATAAAAGCGCTGGAAGAAGCAATGATAAACAACCAGCTTATATTCCTTGTGGCACAGAAGGATGCAAAAAACGATGCACCCAATGAAGAGGATATTTTTAGTGTCGGCACTATTTCCAAGGTCAAGCAGCTCTTAAAGCTTCCCGGGGATACCATAAGGGTTCTGGTGGAAGGCTTGAGCAGGGCGGAAATCAGTGATATAACCCAGACAGAGCCCTTCTTTATGGCAGAGGTCATGGAGAAAATATATATGCCTGACGAAGAAGGCATGGTTGAAATGGAAGCTTTGAGAAGGAGGGTGATGGCTGCTTTTGATGACTATGTTAAGCTCAACAGCAAGGTATCGCCGGACACTGTTCTGACTATAACAAGTATTGAAGACCCTTCGCAGCTGGCAGATGTTATAACTTCAAATATTTTTCTGAAGGTTGAGCAGAAGCAGGATATATTAAATGAATTTGCTCCGCTCAAAAGGCTTGAGAAAGTGCTTGAGATACTGCTTAAGGAAGTGGAAATCCTTGAGGTGGAACGCAATATAAGTGCAAAGGTGCGCAAGCAGATAGATAAAATGCAGAAGGAGTATTACCTTCGCGAGCAGCTGAAAGCCATTCAGAACGAGCTTGGAGATAAGGACGGCATTGCCGGGGAGGTTGAGGAATATAAGGAAAAGCTTAAGGAAGCCGGTTTGCCGGAAGAAGCTGAAAAAAAGGTTCTTAAGGAACTTGACCGTCTTTTGAAGCTGCAGCCTGGTTCTGCGGAAGGAGCGGTCATAAGGACATACCTGGACTGGGTGTTTGATCTTCCATGGAGCAAAAAAACAGAAGAAATATTGGATATAAAGAGAGCGGAAGAGATACTTGATGAAGATCACTATGGTCTGGAAAAAGTTAAGGAAAGAATAATTGAATATCTTGCAATAAGAAAGCTGAAAAACAGCCTGAAGGGGCCAATACTTTGCCTTGCGGGACCTCCGGGGGTTGGAAAGACTTCCATTGCAAAATCAATAGCCAAAGCGCTCAACAGGAACTATGTAAGGATGTCTCTTGGCGGCGTCAGGGATGAGGCGGAAATAAGAGGTCACAGAAAGACTTATGTGGGTGCGATGCCTGGCAGGATAATTAATGCCTTGAAACAGGCAGGCTCAAAAAATCCTCTTATTCTACTCGACGAGATAGACAAGATGAGCAGCGACTTCAGGGGAGACCCTGCAGCTGCATTGCTGGAGGTTTTGGACGCAGAGCAGAATTACTCTTTCAGGGATCATTACCTTGAGCTGCCCTTTGATTTATCGGATGTGTTATTTCTCACGACAGCCAATAATCTGGAAACAGTACCACGGCCTCTCCTTGACAGGATGGAAGTTATAAGCCTTTCAAGCTATACAGAAGAGGAAAAGGTCAATATTGCCTCCAAGTACCTGCTCCCAAAGCAGGTTCAGGCCCATGGCCTTAAAAAGAGCAGCCTGAAAATGGACGAAAGAGCCATAAGAGATGTAATAAACTACTATACCAGGGAAGCGGGGGTTAGGACCCTTGAAAGAGAATTTGCCAAAATTTGCAGAAAAGCTGCAAAGCTTATAATTTCAATGGGAAGGAAATCGGTAACCATAACATCAGGCAACCTGGAAAAATTTCTGGGCACGAAGAAATACAGATTCGACAGAGTTAATGAAGCAGATGAAATAGGCATTGCCACAGGGTTGGCATGGACACCGGTAGGAGGAGACACACTTTCTATTGAGGTAAACATAATGGAAGGCTGCGGCAAGCTTGAGCTGACCGGTCATCTGGGGGATATAATGAAGGAATCTGCAAGAACCGCAATGAGCTTTATCAGGTCAAAAGCGGCGCAGTATAATATTGATAAGGATTTCCACAACAAATATGACATACACATACATGTTCCCGAGGGTGCGATACCCAAGGACGGGCCTTCTGCGGGAATAACTCTTGCAACTGCGATGATTTCCGCACTTACGGGCATACCCGTAAGGAAGGACATTGCCATGACCGGCGAGATAACCTTAAGAGGGCGCGTTCTTCCAATAGGAGGACTTAAGGAAAAGGTTCTGGCCGCTCACAGAGCCGGTATAAACACTGTTATAATACCTGTGGACAACAAAAAGGATATCGATGAAATACCTGAAAATGTTCGTAAAAAAATCAAGTTTGTGATTGCGGCGGATATGGAGACTGTTCTTTGCACCGCATTGTCAGGATTCAAGTTTAGAATGGAGTCTCGCGGAGCCAGACAGGATGAAGACATAATCATATCTGAGGCGAATGCAGTAATCGGAAACGCTGAAAATGGTATAACTGCTTTGGAACAGTAATAATGCAATAAAAAAGAATATGCCGCGGCATATTCTTTTTTATTGCTACAGCGTAAAGAAAGTTGAATTTTGTCGATAATTACTTAAAGTATATATTTTTTTCAAAAAAAGCAGGAATTATAATGTTTTATAGCGAATAAATCCAATTGAATAGTCAGGCTTATTTAACTTTACAATTATTTACTAATATTTTTAATGAAAACACAATGCGGGAGGGCTAAATGAATAATTTAGGCTTATACATGTTTATTGTCACTTTGGTGGTGCTTTTATCCTCAGGAGCATTGGCATACTGTCTCAGAAAGACAGGACTGTTGAATTTGTACACTTTGGCGGCGGTGACATTTAGCTCTATTGCAGTGTGTGTTGTATTTCCTTATTCATGGGTTATGGTTGAACGAGCCGGCAAAGCCTTTCCTTTGATGAAGGTATTCCTGCCTGTAATTATGATAGTGGTATATCTTACTTTGCTAATCCTGTTCACTGTGCTGGTGTCCATAATTGTTCCCGAGAAAAAGGCTATCAGCATAAATAAGATTCTGGCAGGCAGACTTACAAAGAACGATGATATTCTTCCACAAAAAAATAGTGCATATGTTGTTGAAAATAAGGATGATGCAGAAGCAGGAGGCAAAATTATCTTTGAAAAATCTGTTGACAGCAAGCAAAATATTGATACAATGTGTATAGAAAGTAATATTGCTGAAAACGAAAGCATTGTCGAAACACTAGAAGATGCTCCAGACACTGTGCCGTTACAAATATCGAATTCGGTTGTCGATCAACCAGATATCGAATGTTACATTGACAGAGCGTTCAATTTGAAATCCGGCGGGAAATTGCAGGAAGCAGTCCAATGCTATATGGATGCGCTTGAACAAAGTCCGGATAAAGACCTTGTATTTTGGATAGTGCTGGATATTTGCGTTATATATAAGACTCTTGGACAGACCGAGCTTGCCAGGGAGATTCTTGACAGTTACATTACGGTTTATGGAGACATAATGGAAGCTTCCGTCAAGGATGAGATTTTGAGAAACCTGTAATGGATAAATATTTATATATTATGAAAAGCAAAATTCTAAGGGGGTACACTTTGTCATGAAAAGGACTCACGAAATAATAGGCCTGCCTATTATAAGCATATCTGACGGTATGGAAGTCGGAAAGGTTAAAAGCATCATAGTAAATGCGGATAAAGGTGCCATTGACTACATAGTTGTGGAGAGCAGCATCCAGATTCTTAATGCCAGGGTTATACAGACAGAGAATATCCTCGGTATAGGAGAGTATGCTTTAACTATTGAGAGCGAAGCATCCATAACTGAAATAAGCAAAATCCCTGCCGCTATAGACCTTCTCCAGAAAAATATCCAGGTTAAGGGGACAAAGGTACTTACCAGGAAGGGCAGACTAATTGGAGAGGTCGGCGATTTCTACGTTGATGAAGACAATCGCTGTAAAATAACCGGACTTGAATTCATAGCTGATATAACCCAGAAACGGGTTCGGATAATACCCAGAGACAGCGTTATAACCTTTGGGAAAAATCTTTTGGTAGTGACTGAGGACGTTGAGAGTACCCTTTTAGACAGCGCAAGTCAAATAAGTTCAGGTGACAGATTTCCTGAGTTTGAAAAAAAAAATATAGATGAAGCTGTTTTAAAGGCAAATAATGTAATTGCCAGCGAAGGAGCGGAAATATACAAGGAGCTGGATTTTTCATATTTAGATACGAACTCTGATGAGAAGGCAGACCCTTCACACGATGAAATTCCCCAGCCGGAAGGCCAGGAGGCCCCCATTTACGGGGGAGGGTTTCCCGTTACAGAGCAGGCTGCGGACAGCTTTTTTCAGAATTCTGAGTCTATTGCAGAAGAAAGCAGCGCAGCTGGCTTATTTGAACAGAGACAGAGACAGTATCTTAATGGCAGGAAGTCTTCAAAAACAATAACAGATAATAATGGTGATGTTATAATATCTGAAGGCATGATAATAACCGATGAGATCATTGACAGGGCAAAGCAGAGCGGAAAGCTTATTGAATTGGTAATGAACAACAAGGTCTAAAATATTACGGCATCATAATTTGTTTAAAAAAGTATAAAACTTAAAGAGTTTTATACTTTTTGGTTATTGTCAGGGTATTAACATAATAAACCAATAAAATTCCAGCCGGGAGTGGCATTATATTGATAAAACCGCAAAAAAATACCCTAGTATTTCTAACTATATTATTCCAATCAGTGACGGCTATAATACTTGGATTTATAGCCATTTATCTGTCAAGCAGCGACAGGGTGCCCCCAAATACATATGTTGCTTCCGTTCAAATCGGCGGATTGGAAAAGTCTGCGGCGGCAGACAAGCTGAAGAGTTACTGCCGGGATAGCTCATGGAACAAGCCTCTGACCATTAAAATTGAAAACACAAGCATGGAGTACAAGCTTAAGTTGGATGAAATCGGCGTACAGATTGATTTTGAAGCCACAGTAGAAGCGGCTTGCGGACCTCAAGGCGGCCGTTCCCTTGACAGGTTGGTTTTAGGCTTTCTTTTTCCTGAAAAGAGGATGCTCAATCCTGTAGTCAGAATCAATGAATTAAAGCTCAAAGATGAACTAAAAGCGCTTTCAGAATCGGTTTTCAGGGCGCCTGCAAATGCCCAGGCTTATTTGAGGGATAATAAGATAATAAAGGAGCCGGAGGTAAATGGAATAGCCTTAAATATCGAAAACACAGTTGAACGAATTAAGCGTGATTTGGGGAACAACTCCGGAGATGTTCTAATGCTGAGGGAAGAAGACAGGTTTGAGCTTGAAGTGGTAAAGCCGGAAATTACTTTGGATATGATGGAGGGAATAAGGAAAGTTATATCAAGGTACTCTACCGAGATTAAATCTGCCGAGAATTTGGATTCAATTAAAAGTGCTGTAAGGGCGGTAAACAAGGTTCTTATTTTACCTGCTGACCCCGAAAAGGGTAAAAAGGCAGGGGAATTTTCCTTCAACAAGTATCTTAATAAGGCCGGGCTTATTAAGGAACAGAATGATGAGGGATATAACCAGGTAGCTTCAACCTTGCACGGCGCACTTCTTTTTGCCGGCATACCGGGAAGGCACATAACCAAGGTTCCCCATACGAATACTGTTGACTACATAGAGCCGGGTTTGGATGTTAAAGTGTTTGGGAATATCGAAGATTTTAAATTTAAAAATTCATTAGACTGTCCTTTGATAATTTTTGCGGAGGTAAAAGGTAATACGGTTGAGGTTTCTATTGCAGGAGACTCGAAAGGCGACAGCCTGGTCAGAGGGATTTCAATTGATGTCATTGAAAAGCGACAGCCCGGAATAATAAGTATTGAGACCTCTGAATTGAAGCCGGGTGAAAAAAAGATAATAAGTCCGGGCAGAGATGGGATTTCGGTAAATGTATACCTTGAAATAGACAAGGCAGGAGAAAAAACAGAAAGAAAATTTATTTATGCCCAAACCTATTCACCCATTGATGCATTGCAGCATGTGGGTGTTGACAAATCCTTTGGCAATGCATCGGACAAATAAAAAAGCAAGGCTTGAAGCCCTGCTTTTAAAAAAATCTGTTAATTACTTCCAAGGCATTGTATTCGGAAATTCTTGTTCCATGCTCGTTCAAATAGCCTTCATAAAAGCTGGTATTTGATATTTTCCTTCCATATTCATTAAGAATTGCTTCAAACATTTTTGAATTGTTATCTGTAAAGCTGTTTCTTGTAATCATAAGATAGTATGCATCTTTATATCTGTATAGGGTACTTTCGCCTTCATAAATCAAATTAAGCTTTTTGCAAGCGCTGCACATATCCTCAAAGCTTTCAAAGCAATAGATTACAACTGTTGCACATATTTTTCTGTTTTTTCTTTTGGCACGGAGCTCTGATTTTCTGAACCTGTTTTTTATATATTTATGAATTGATTCAAAGTCACCGTCATCATCCAGCTTTGTTATTGTTACAACAAAACCCTCGTTGGAATCAGGCACTGCCTCAATGCAAAGCTGCGAATCGGTGGTATTAAAGCCAAACTGCAGTTCAGCCTGCTCCATCATATCCCAGAATAATTCCTGTGCGGCAGGGGAATTATAATTAAGGGATCCCAGATCTATATTGCGCTCCTCAAGGTCATTCAGCGAAATGGTTACTTTTATTTTATTTTCGTTAATTTTTTCTATTCTCATATTAAACATCACCACAATACATTTTATTTGAGCTTGCAAGATTTCTTATACACTATTATACTTCTTTATTAGGAAAATGAGAAGTATGAAAAATTTACATAAGGGTTTTTAGTAAAAAACTATTTTTATTATAACATATCACATATTTAAATACACTTTTAATTTTACAGCCTTTGCCCCAATATGTGCAGTCTTGTTGAATAAAAACCTTGAAAATATCAATAAGGAAAATGGCTTTTATCCCGGAGGCTACCAAACAGATATTAAGCATTGAGACTTATAAAGGACTTATGAATGAAGGTATGAAACCATTTCCGGGAGCACTATTTTTTTAACTCCCTGGGCGTATAGCCCATAATCTTTTTATAAGCCCTGTAGAAGTTGGACATATTGTTAAAACCGCATTCTGTGGCGATATCCAGCAGTGTGCGGTTTGTGGTTTTAATAAGGCTTTCTGCCATGGCTATCCTGCATTTTGTTATATATTCCACGGGGGACAAACTTAAAGTTTGCTTGAAAAATGCAGAAAAATAGTTAGGGCTCATATGAGCCATAAAGGCCAGCTCGTCAAGACGAATACAGCGGGTAAAATTCTTATGTATATATTCCAGAACTTCTTTTAACACCTCCAGTTGACTTGCTTTTGTATGCAATTCTTCTGAGGGTTTAAGGCTATCTGTAAAATGTCTTATAAGCAGGGTTAGTATATTTAAAAGCTTTGTCTTTGTCATTAGTTTCCACCCAATCATTCTGCCGGAAATCTCATATTCAATGTCCCTAATAAGCTGGAGGATCTGACCTGTCTCTGAACGGGAGGCATCAAGCTTGTTGCTGAAGGCTGTGCCTCTTTGATTAAAAGGCTTGAGATACTGATTGTCAAATAAGTCAAGCTCACCTGAAGCGATGACTGAAGGGTTGAAAATCAACACTGTAACAAGCATATGTTCGTTTTGTTTGCATCCCCATGCGTGAGGCTCAACGTTGTTAAACAAAATTACATCATCTTTTGACATGGGATATGTTATTCCGTTGACTTCATAAAAGCCGGAACCAGAATTAACATAGGTTATTTCAAGGCATTCATGCCAGTGGTATACCTTATCGCCTGAAAAAGGCCTTTCAATGCATGCTTTGCCTATTCTCACAGGAAAATCCGATGGAAGGCGGATGTCTTCCTTGAAAATATTCACTTTAAGTTCCTCATTTCTTTAGTTGATATATTTATTTTACATTGTTCTATAGTCTCCTTCAAGACATTTAATTCTCATAAAAAAGTATACAAGAGGGTTAAAAAATTGGACGAATTATTTAGATAATTTCAATATAATCAAATTAAGATTATGAATAGGAGCTGATTATATGGAATACTTGTACAAACCAGATTGGGAAAGGGCTAAAAAAATGTTCGAGGCATACTGGCATCAGGCTAATGAAGAAAGGTGCCTATTGAGCGTAAAGGCAGTGAAGGGAGTAAAACATGAAAATCCATCCTGGGGGAAAAACAGGGATGATGAGACGCTTGAGGATCACTGGTTCAATACTGAAAAAATCCTGAAAAGATATGTCAATTATTTTGAGAACACATATTTTGCAGCCGAAGCGCTTCCGATGGTGAATGTAAATCTTGGCCCGGGAGTCACGGCGGCATATCTTGGGTGCAAATACAACCTGGAGAGCTATACCGTGTGGTTTGAGCACATAATCCAGGATTGGGAGAAGGATAGCTTTGAATTTGATGAAAACAGCTTCATGTGGAAGAAAACCATGGAAATTACCCAGACCGCCAGTGAAATGGGCAAAGGAAAGTTTTTTGTAAATCAGACAGACTTAAGCGGAGTAATAGACATAATTGCACATCTAAGGGGTACTCAAGAGCTTCTATATGACCTGACGGACTATCCTGACGAGGTAAAGGCGGCCAGGGATAAGATACTTGAAATATGGTTCAAATGTCTTAACCGGCTTTATGATATAACAAGGAATACAAATGACGGCGGGTCTCTCTCATGGCTTGCGGTATGGTCCCCCGGATTATGCCACGCACTTCAATGCGATTTTGCAGCGATGATTTCACCTGCAATGTTCCAGGAGTTTGCCCTCCCTGAAATTGAAAAGCAGTGCAGAGAATTGCCTTATTCAATTTTCCATCTGGATGGTCCGGGAATGGTGTGCCACCTCGACAGCCTGCTGGAAATCAAGGAACTAAATGCCATTCAATGGCAGCCAGGGGCAGGGGCACCAAATCCAGTGCAATGGCCCGACCTGCTAAAGAAAATACAGAATAAAGGCAAAAGCATACATACATGGGCAAGCTGCAGGGAAGCCCTTGATATGCTGGACTATCTGTCGCCTGAAGGCCTATATATTGATGTCTATGATATGTTGAACAGTCCGCAGGAAGCTGATGATTTCATAAAAGAAGCGGAAAAGAAGTGTAAGGGGAAATTCTAGTTGCTTTAAAAGGGCAAAGGCACTAAAATATGTTTTAGTGCCTTTGCTATGGATCTTTAACTTCAATTATTTAATAATCTCAACAAAATCTGCATTAACATAAGTATTATTTGAGTTGTTGTTTTTTGTTCCAGTTACCCGTACTTTTATAGTATGCTGACCGCTTGCGAGAACAGGGCTGGTCCAAAGCAACTGCTGTTTTTGTGTGCTGCTCTGATATAAATCTACGACAGTTTCTGTGCCACCATCTATTGATACAGCCATATTACCCATGTCTGTGCCTTTTTTAGCAAATATTTTTATCTGCGTTCCGATAAAGCTCATCTGATAATAACTATTTGCAGTATTAGACCAGTGGGTGTCACTGTTGTAAGATCCTCCATCCCATCCAGAACTCCATCTTCCCACAAAATTAAACTGCTCGTTTGCGGTTCCTTTAGTTGCATCATTTACTTTAACAATTGCAGCAGTTATTGCCCCAACGCCGTATCTTATTTCATGCCCTGTGTTTTCGCTGTTTGTAATTAGAAATATCTGTGAAGATGAAAGCGGCAGAAGTGTTGGACTGTAATTACCCTTGCCATCAATCCATTGCAATTGGAACGGCAAATCCATTTCACTCCATGTATTCCCATTATCTGTGCTGCGAAGGCATACTTTTCCGTTATTTGGTGCTGCTTCCCATAAATACTTCATGTAGGATTTACCCATGCAAAAGAGGCTAGTACCATCTGAGGAAATAGTTGGAGTTGACAACATCCAAAAACTGGTAGAGTCGTTTGGAACCTTAACCGCCGGACCAATAGCACTCCAAGTTTTACCGTCAGATGAAGTTGCAGTGTGGACACAAGCACTATCGTCGTAATATTCGAATGCCATAAAATATGTTGAACCTTTTTTGCATATTCTCGGCATACCAACATTTTGATTAGCTGATCCAACCTGGCCAACACAGGTTGCGATACTACTCCAAGTGTTACCGTTATCTGAGGATTCTCTTCTTATTATAGCTTGAGCTAAAATATCCATTGTTGTACCGGAATATGAATAGTAAAGCTGCAGTTTCCCGTCAGAAGATATACAGAATTCAGGCTCCCAGTTCCATGTAAGATTCTCGACCTGGCTTAAGAAAGTCCATGTTGAACCCCCATTTGTACTTTTCCAGATTTTAAGCTTAGTGCCCTTGCTCTGGGTTGAATTGTCAAACTGGTTGTAAGCAAGAAGAATTGTACCGGGTGTAACTTCAAAAATAGTTTGTGCACCAATATTGGGAAGATTGGAATCACTGTTGTCTGTAAAGGTTGACACTGCGGAAAAGCTGGAACAATTGTTTGTACTCTTGAAGAACCTGATAGAAGTTAGGTCGTCCGCAGAAAAAGCTGCTAAGAAGCTGCCATCCGAAAGCTTGATAATTCTTGAGTACTCTACATGCTTGTTTGCCGAGAAATACATAGATGAGCCATAGTTGACCACGGATGCTGACATGGCCAGAATACATACCAGCGTAAGCATGGTTGTCAGTAATACACAAAACTTTTTTAACATAAAAACCCTCCATTTATTTATATTTTATTATTCCTTTACTGATCCTGCAGTTATGCCTGAGAGAATTTGCTTCTGAAATGCAATATACAGCAGCAGTGTAGGTATAATAATCCAAATCATACAGGCAGATATATTTGCCCAATTTATAGTAAACTGACCGGCATATTCTAATAAAGCTGTAGTCATGGTTTTGTATTTGATAGAAGGTATATAAAGGTATGGAATGTACATGTCATTAGTTATTTCAACGAATTTAATTATGGCTAGGGTTGCCGCAGCAGGGATTGTCAGAGGAAAAATAACAGAGGTAAATATCCTAAAGAAGCTTGCACCTTCAATCATTGCACTTTCATCAAGTGAAACGGGTATTTTATCCATGTACTGTTTGAAAATAAATATCTGCATCATATCTGCTCCAACATATATAATTATCGGAGCCCAAAGCGTATTAAACAAACCTAAGCTGTTTATAAGCTTGAATCTGGCAATTTCAGTCGTATAAAAGGGTATCATCATTGCTGCATAAAATATTCCAAGCACATATTTTTTCAACCCAAACTCAAACCTTGAAATTATATATGTAACCATTGCTCCAATAATAACATTGAAAAATACGCTAACTCCGGCAATAATTAATGAGTTCTTGAATGCATTGAGCATATTTGCTTCTTTGAAGGTTTTTATAAAGTTCCCCAGGTAAATACCTTGCGGGAGTGCTAGCGGAGTCAAAGAAGAAACTTCTTTTGGTGTTTTTAATGATGTTGAAACTATAATGTATAACGGGGTAAAAACAAAAATTACAATTGTAATTAATACAGCATATTTGATTACCAAACTAATCAAGCTCTTTAATTCCGATTTGTTTCTTATATAACTCACTTGCACTTTACCACCCCTTTACCATGAAGTATTTGTTCTGCAAAAATGTCCCTAATGCTATAATCAGCACGAGAATAACTGCCATGGCTGAAGCCATTCCGTATTGATTGAATTTAAAGGCTGTATTTATTGTATAAACCATAAAGGTAGACGATTCATATCCTGGTCCACCATTTGTCATAACAAACGGGAGGTCGAAAATCATAAGGCAGCCTCTTATGTTAAGAAACAAAAGCAGATTAATAACTGTGCTTATTCCCGGTATGGTTATATGAGAAAACTGCTGCCAGGCACTAGCTCCATCTATCTTTGCTGCTTCGTAGTACTGAAATGGTATAGACATTATACCAGCAATGAATATTACAACGTGCTGACCGCTGTATTTCCATAATGACGTTACTGCCAGAGTGAAATTAACCAGCTTTGTGTCGCTTAGCCAGTCCATCTGAAGAAAACACAAGCCGAAATTCTCAAGGATTGAATTGAATGCTCCGTTATGATAGTGTAAAGTAACGTATGAAAAACATGTGCTGGAGCTATCACAAAGCAAGTGCACCTTGAAAAGTGAAGAATATACCTAAAATGATAGGATCTTGGTACTCAGTCCCAAAACCTGACAGGGGAAATAAGTACTT
>JAOACY010000006.1 GCA_026417615.1 Clostridia bacterium | reverse complement strand
GTATTTGGAATTTTCAAAAGCATTTGTCGGAGCTGCCATTCTCAATTACCACAAATCACTGCTTAAAGCACTTAAGGAGCAAGGGATAGATATCGTCGAAGGTCTTTGAGTCCTTTAATTCTGATAGGCTTTTTTTAAACTTCAGTATTTTTTCTTTAGCGGCTTCTTCATGGGAAGCTGCTTTTTTCTGCTGCTCAATTATCTCCTCAAGCAGTTCGACTTCTTCACCAGCTTGTTTCCATTCTGCCTCATAACCGTCTTTAGGCTCTGTCATTGCATAATTCCTTGAATAGCAGAATAGATTGTGGCAAGCCATGTCGTGGTATTTTTTGAGTAACTCTATCTTAGTCATATAATCATCCTTTCTGGCCTGTCTCATCAGTACCGGAAGGCCGTCCCCGGTAGACGGAGTGTCTAACTCCGTTTCGACTTAATTCATTCCAACCTATTCCTCATGATAGCCTTTGCCGTCTTCACCTCTTCTAATAAGTTCCTCACGGTAATACTCGATCGGTAAACCACCTACCGGCACATATCCGTTGTTGTAAATCCAAATAGCATTTTTCAGCTGACTAATACTCAATTTGCTTAAATCCATTTTCAACATCCTTTCTTTCAGGCACTATTTTTTTGATAGTCGCTATAAAATTCAGTCCAATCAAATTCAAGAACCTCAGCTATTTTTTGGGCTGTCTTTACCGATGGCCTTCCACCGTTCTCTATTTTCGTTATTGTAGACCTGTCAACGCCTACGGCTTCGGCCAGTTGCTCTTGTGTGAGTCTTTTTTCCTCTCGCTTCGCTTTCATTATTTCCATCAGAGCACCTCCTTGAAAGTGAACCTATATCACTGTTATTTGTTATGTGTGAATTATCTTCACTATAATTGAAATGTGAAATATTTTCACATAAAATGTATTTGCGAGGTGTTTTATATGGAATTTAAAGACAAGATAAGAGAGCTGAGGGCGAATCGACCACAGAAGACAAGCCAAGCTGTAGTGGCCAAAGCGATCGGCGTTGACAGAACTACATACTCTAAATACGAGACTGGCGACAGTGAACCCGACTTTGAAAACATGAAGAAGTTGGCTGATTTTTATGGAGTAAGTGTTGATTTTTTGCTTGGTCGTGAAGATGCTTCACAAAATATTTCCCAAGACAAGAAAGAAATCGAACTGTCTGAAAAAGAAATGCGAGAGATCAAGCGTAAAGCAGAAGGCATAAAAGATGGTATGATGGCTGCTGTTGGTCTGGCTTTTGATGGAAAACCAGAGGATGAAGAAACTTTGCGTGCTGTCTTAGCTGCCCTGGAGGAAGGCATGATCCTCGCCAAGAAAGAAGCTAAAGAAAAATATACACCTAAAAAATATCGTAAATAAGGCATACAGCGCAGCAGGCGTAGCTACGCTATTTTTTTCTCTTTCCCAGGGGAAAATTCTTCAAGAAATGTTATAATTAAAGAGATTTTATTACAAAATCTGACCGGATTTAGGGAGTATATTGAGGCAGCTATCAGATTAATCATATACTGGTATATTCCTTGCCCGAAAGGAGAATCAGGTTTTAATGATATTCCCCTAAAAGCAACGGTATAGGGGGTGGTGCTGATTGAATGTTAAAAAACTTGTGAGAAAATTGGTGAAAAAATACGGAACTGAAGACCCTTTTACCCTCTGCGGTTTCTTAGGTATAACAGTGAGGTTCAGTGACTTGGTAAACGTCAGAGGCATGTATCAACACGAGCTGCGTAAGAAGATAGTACATATTAACAGTTGTTTGGAACCTCATGTACAGCGTCAGGTATGCGCCCATGAACTTGGACATGCTTTGCTTCATAAGAAAATCAATACGGTTTTCTGGGATACACACACCTTTTTGTGTACCGATAAGCTTGAAATGGAGGCGAATATGTTCGCTGCCGAACTGCTCATCGGAGATAGCGAGCTTTTCCAATGTGAAGGGTATTCCATGGATCAGGTGGCTTGCACTTTTGGAGTCCAAGAAAGGCTGGTGGAGTATAAAATCAAAAACCGCATATATTAAGGAAGCGTTTCGTTAGTAGTTTTTAAAAAAATTTCGTTTGTATGTTTTGAAGGCTTTTTGCAAGAATGCCGTAATTCAGCCGTTTTAAGACTAACGAAAACTTCGTTTGTATGTGTGAAAAATTTCGTTAGTAACCAGCCTTCCAAATGACCTTCGAGAGAGGTAATAAAATGCTATTAAACGCCTATTTAACGGGGTTTAAACGATTTTTATAAAGACCTTTTAAAAAAGAAAAAGCCCCGTAAAAATTGCTTACGAGGAGTTATAATTATTTGCACGATTATTTTATTGAATCTCATTCAAATACCGTTAAATACGGGGTTTCACTGGTTATTACGGTTTGTTATGGTTTCGTATTTATCATACAAATCTACATCCATTCGATCCATTTGTCACGTTCTTCAAGAGCCCATGATGAAGCAGAAAACTGAATGCATCCAAGCTCTTTATCACCGGATTTTACAAAGTATTGAAGCCGGGAGCCGAATACTATTTTATCTCCCAGCATATGATACTGCTCAACATATGCACGCCAGCGTTTCAATTCCTCTCCAGGTCTTGCTATTACAAGCCTGATCGGTTCGTAATCACCAACCTCTCCGTTTTGCTCATTTGTATCAAACTCATATTCTTTCCTTCGTACTCTACATTTGTTTTGTTTTGTAATATCCACTGGCGGAAGTTGGATAATTCCTTCTTCCTCCAGTTTTTCTAAAAAGGCCATACATTGGGCCCGCTTTGCAGTCCCTCCTGGTGTAGTCCAACCCAATAGTTCGCAAACGGTGCCTGCTAATTCGTTTCTGGGTAGCTTAGGATATGACTTTCTTGCCCATTTTATCATTTCAAGATCCTCAGGACTGAACGTCCTGCCTGAAAACACCCTGATAGTATTGTCCATGACTTGGTTACCTACCTTTCCAAGTCTACTATACAATACTGAGCTTGCGTTCGTTCAGTTCGATTTTGAGCATTTTTTTCTCACGCCTTGTAGCTCTCTATTCCTCTTGTTTTCAAAATGATGCTTCATCTATGGAAGGCTTCAAACAGGTTTACCTTACAGTTGCCATAGCTTCGCTGCTTGCACTATGTATACTGGCATTATACAGAAAAGAAAGGGAAGTTGGCGAGCTTAGCGAGCAAAGCACTGCAGTTCAGTATGCTGAATAGTTTTAAAATAAATTGAGCTATGTATATATACATAGCTCAATTTATTATTCAGAGCCCTTTTTTGCTTTCATCTGGTGGAAGTCATACCCTTTAACATACTGACTGATATGTTTCATCTGTGTATCCTTTGGCACGTCGGATGGAATCTCCATTATCTTATAAAAATCATCCAGCCCTTTTCCGGTGTAGAAAGCTCCCTGCTCTATTGTCATCGAGCCCCGCAGATCTCTGATTTTGATGTATTCCCCTTTTTCTGCAACCTCAGCTTGTGTAGGCAGCGACACCCGGTAAAGCCCGGCTGAATCCAGCACAAAAATGCTCCCGAAAAAGACTGCCACGCTTGCGATTACAGCAACAGCCGGTTTAAGGCTTAATGCTGCAAATTTTGCAGAAATCATTGTGCCTGCGCCAGGACAAGCCTCCACACACCTGTTACAGGAAATGCACTCGGCTGTTGTTACCCTTTCGCAGCTATGAACCTCAATGTCCATGGGGCATTTTTTAGTACAAATTCCGCATTTTTTGCATTTTTTCTCATCACGCAAGATTTTATACGGGCTCAGTTTTCCTATAATTCCGTAAAGCGCTCCCGCAGGGCACAGGTACTTGCAGAAGGGTCTGCGGATGAAAAAAGCTGCCACTACAGTTAGAGCAAGTATAATGGTTCCTATAAGATATTCTTCAAGCATTTCCTCCCCTTTAAACATGTGCGCAAAGGCAGCCCAAGGATCATAGGGCGAAAGCCACAAGGAAAGAGTAACCCAAGCCATCAGCGCAGAAAGTATGAGCACGAAATACTTAACCTTGTGAAGATGCTTGTCTAATGCAGCCGGGACTTTGATTTTACGGGATAAAATCAATCCCAGCAGTTCCTGCAAGGCTCCGAAAGGACAGATATTCCCGCAAAAGCTGCGCCTGAAAACAAGCGCGAAAACTATTGTAAGAAAGAATAAAACCATGGTGCCCGAAAAAATTTTCTGAATATTTGCCCTGCCTGAAAGCCATGCCCAGAGATTTTCAAGCCCGCCATAAGGGCATATGGAATGTACCGAAGGATAGTTTGCCCCGCCTTTTAAATGAAGATAGTGAATCAAAACAGACCCACCTAGAATAACCACCAAAATCACCCAACGAATAATGCCGGAACTTTTTTTAAACATAATACATTTCGACCACCTTTCAAATAAATTCAATATCATAATACAGCAAATATGTGATAGAACTTTGACAAAGAAAATAAAATTTGTGATAAAAGCATGAAATTTAGTTTTATTTAGCATTAATGAAGCTTTTATGTTAAAATTTATATCAGAATTATTAAAATTAAATAAACGAAAGGAGCTTAGCCATGAAACAACAGCTTATATACGAAATCAGCAGCAAGCTGTCAGCTTTAGGCATACAGGTTCAAAACGGCATCGGCTGCGACATATCCATTAATACCGAATTTCTTGACGCAGGCTGGAGTACGGGAAATAAAAAAATAACCTATGAAGCCTGTGTCTTTGCAAACGAGCAGGATAATGTCGTTTACATGTATGAAAAAACAACAGAGACAGGCCATGGTCTGTCTTTCGGGGGTGACAGCGGTACGTCGTTTCAAAGCGGGAAAACACTTTTCCGCAAAGTGAAAAGCGTACAGTACGGTCTTGACGGCAAGGCTTATGAATACACACTTGATTTAGGAGCTATCCCGAAGACTGTCAAGGAAACCGCAAAGCTTTACGGGTGGAAATTCAAGACAGTCATTAATAAAAGCAAAGCGATTTATCCTCCGGGATATGTGCCTCCGTTCGCACCCACAGCTCAGCAAGCTCCGCAAGCCGGCCATAGCTATTGCTCCAATTGCGGAATGCCCCTTATGGAAAATGCAGCATTTTGCGATAAATGCGGAAAGCCTGCTGCTTTTCCTCAGCAATCATATCCCCACGCAGCCCAAAATTTTGCAGGTCCTGAGCTTCAGCAACCATCACAGCCTCAGTATAACAACCCCCAGGAACAGTTTTATTCGCATGTTCCGCAAAAAAGCAATGACAAGGCAAGTGTTATAGCCCTAATAGCTTTTATTTCCCTTGGCATTTTTTCTGTCATCATGCTCGCTGCAGTAAAATCAACTCCTTTGGGTTGGGCATTGTCAGCAATCATACTTGCAGCCTCTTTCTTTATCCAGCGCAAGCTTAACCAGAAAGGCTGCCTGGTTAATATTATTTTATGGGTAATAACAGGCATTGTGCTTTTTGTTGTAATGGCGCTTACATCAACAGATACCGGAAATAATACCTCTTCTGTCCCTTCTTCAGGCACTTCAACCTCATCGCAGGCATCAGCGGAGAAATCCGATTCCGCTGCATTCAGAATTGACAGATTGAGTTATGAATTGTGGCCTGAGTCTACATTCAGATCTGACAATTCGGCAGCAAGTGATTTGTCTGTAGCAGGAGATATAACGATTGACCTTGTAGCTAACCCTAAATCTTTTTCAGGCCCTGCGGACAAGGTTGCAAAAATCAATGCAGCCGTAAGCATTTTAAAGCCTCCTTCATATGGCACAGTTAAGCTTTACCGTTTTATCAAGGACAAGGCAGGGGCTCCTAATACACCTACATTAATGAAAAAGTTTGGGTTACCCATGAATTTTGAAATTCCTGTTACAGAAAACTTTTCAGATTCTGAAAAGCCCGAGAATTATTTGATAAGCTTCAATAATTCAAGTAATTACGGTCAAATAAGAATATTCTACTGTATTGAGAACCTCCTTCCTATTGACCTTTCTTTGCCCGACTGGAAGGACAATATTTCCGCTGCTGTCTCAAAGGGCATCACCTCAGATGCTTTAAGGAGCAAAGTGGGCATTGAGCTGGTAATGACTATGAAAAGCGGTGAAAAGCACAGGATATATTTTGAGCGTGAATTAATGAAGGGGGATTTTTTCAGCAAAACAAGATTGGAAGGCATTGAAGAGAATTTCCAAGGAAAGCAGCCTCCCATATTCTCAACAAAAATAAATTAAGATTCTGCCACAAAAACCCATTTTCTGAAACTTCGATGAAATAACTAACGACTTGTCTTGCAATTCCTCGCACGCATCAATATGACTTCGTGTCATATGATGCTCAAAATGCCATCCATGGCATTTTGGCTTCGGAATTGCTGCTACATCGTCGAGTGATTTATTCATCTTGTTCCAAGAAAAGCT
>JAOACY010000067.1 GCA_026417615.1 Clostridia bacterium | reverse complement strand
TCAAGTGTTTCACTGCATTCCAAAATTCTTCTGTAATTTCCCAAGATTTCTTTTGTATCATTGTGCATCCCGCCTTTATCTTGAGTATTCCTCAAGTATATCGGCATTAATGAGCAGTTAATTTACGGATAAGTCCTTAATCTATCACCTCCTCTATTTATAAAAATAATGGTTCATCGTTGGATTTTGTGATATAATAACGCAATATTCATTTTTAAATTCTTATATATCACTGAATTCAAGGCGTACAACAAATTAATATTGCAAAAATTACATCAAAAATTTTGCTTGACTTGCCTCATAAGCTCACTTTACAAAATTCGTTGATGAACCAAAAAAATTTAATTTATAATGAGATTTTATTTTGTTAACTTAATTTTACGCGGGTAATTATAGTAATGTAAAGTGTAATATAAGGATAAAATGGCTATAGTTATTTTTTACACATGTTTTGCATCTTATAAAAAATCAAGCATGTAACTTTTGTTTGGATGAAAATATTTCAGAAATAATTATAGCTGAAATAATAAAAATGCTTCCAATAAGATGATGTAAATAAAAGGTTTCCCTTATGCCATTAAAATCCGGGATGATTACTGAAAAAACAGCTCCAAAAACCGGCTCAGCCCCTAGTATAAGTCCAACTCTAGATGGAGGCATATATTTTTGCGCACAAATCATTAGTGTAAAGGCTATCGCAGTACAAAATACACCCAAAACAATAAGCTGAATTATAACCAACCTTGTTATTTCAACTTCGCCTATTCCTGTTACCAGCCAAATAGGTATGCTCAGCAAAGCTGCACAAACATTCTGCATAACACCTACCGTAACAGTATCTGCTCCTTTGCTTATGAAATGATCCGACTGAACTATGTGGCATGAGAAAAGCAGCATTGATGCAAATATAATAATTTCTCCTGCTCCAATTGAAAGCCGAATTCCACCTGAAATAAAAAAAATGCCAAGCAGCGAAATTACAATTGCAGCTAAATTTGCTTTTGAAAGCTTCTTTTTAAGTATAAATGACGCCAGCAAAGGAACAAACACAATTGTTAATCCCATTATAAATGATGAATTCAGCGCGGAAGCATATGTCTGTCCAAAAGCCAGCACCATAAACGAAAGCATTAGCAATAAGCCATTAAAAAAGCTGAAAATTAAATTTTTCATATCAATACTATTCACTTTTTTGTAAAAAATAAGATATAAAAAGATACTAGCTATAATGAATCTTAATGTAACAAGATTCATTACGCCGCCCCACCTTGAAAGATTCCTCATCAATGGGAAAGAAATCCCCCAGATAGCAGTTGCAAGAATAAGCAGCAAATCACCTTTAATAAAATTAACCATATTATTTCTCCGTTTTTATTATTCTAAATGAAAAGATCTTCATGAACCTCATCTAATGAATACTTGCTAGGCTTCAATTCAGGCCTGTTTATCCAGGAACCGCTTGTAAAATCTGGTACAGGCACAGGCATGCTTCCCATTGCAACTGACTGCTCGGAAAGACAAGTTATGCTCATCCAAACAGCAGTATCATATACATCAATAGGCGGCTCAATATCTTTAATAATACAATCAGCAAATGCAGATAACACCAAATAATCTATTCCTCCATGACCTTCCTTAATGCCTTTTTTTTCATATTCCAACCATAATGGATGCCTGTAGGTTTTCCTGTAATTGTCAAAGTTTTCCCATTGATGAGGATCTTCATGGCAAGTTTGAATATTATATGGAGATATACCATGCAAATAGATTGTATTGCCATCTTCTAGCCAAATACCCTTTGTTCCCTGAATCCTTCCATCTCTTGAATACGGTCTAGGCAGGGATACCCCGTGCAATAATAACACAGTTTCTCCATGTGCACATTTTATCATTGTAGTAACAATATCTCCCTGTTCAAAGGTTTTATTTGCCAGATAATAATCTTTGCCTTTGTTTTCTAAAATCCATTCATGAAGTCCTCTTGATTTGCTAGCCATGGATGTAAGCATAAGGAATCGGTTGCCCCTATTTATCCTTAACATTTTAGCTATAGGTCCTAATTGATGAGTAGGATACAAATCGCCATTCCTGTTCAAGAAATTATAAAGCCTGCCATGTTTATTCTCTTTTCCCAAGACTATTTCTTCACGCAAATCGTGCTCATATCCGCCCTGCAAATGAATAAGCTCTCCAAATAATCCTTTTCTTTCCATATTAAAAAGCGCAAGCTCGTTATCAGCATAACAGCAGTTTTCAAGCAGCATGAATTTTTTGCCCGTTTCCTCTGTAACCCTTACTAACTGCCAACATTCTTCAATAGATGCAGCGCCACCCACTTCCATTCCTACATGTTTTCCTGCTTTCATTGCAGCAATAGCAATTTTGCAGTGAGTTATCCATGTAGTGCATACTAATACAGCATCTATTTCCTTAACAGATAACAATTCATTAAAATCAGCAAATATCAGTGGTTTTTTCCCCGTTTTTGACACAACATCCGTTGCAGCTTGTTCCAATCTTTCTCCTATAGGATCACATAATGCAAAAATATTTGCATTATCAATTTCTAATAAGGTATTCATTAGAAATCTTCCCCTAATACCCAGTCCAATAACTCCTATGTTTATAATTTCCTTTGTCATTCTAAAATGCTCCTTTCCTTGAAATAATTATAGTTTTTTTCTGCATTTTTTAGCAATTTCAAACTTTCATTCAATATAAGCTCTCCTGCGTTTATATCAAGATAACTTGAATTCTGAAGTTTTCTGACTTCATACCCTCCCTCATCAAAAGCTTGCCGGGTAGGCACATATCCGCAATACCCATTTGTTAACCCAGCAACCATAGTAAATTTAAAAGGAGATTTCTGTTTAATTTCAATTCCAAATTCACAGAATAATTCTGCGGGATTAGTTGATATCGCAAAGTTGTCCCCAATACTGAAAACATTTACAGGCACATCAAAAATCTTTAAATCATTTTGAGAATTCTTTTCCTTGTCTTTTTTGTAAACTTCAAAAAAAAGATTTTTCAATTCTTCAGATTTTCCAAATGTATAATCAACAAAGCTGTCATAATCCCTGTACGGTCTTTCTATTATTTTTAAAACCTTACTTTCTGAATAAATAACCGGGCTTTCTATTTTTTCTGCTTCAAGCATAGCTTGTAAAACTGTTCCAGCCAAAGACATTCCCATTAATTTGTAAAAATTGCGTGCTTTCTCTCTTTTTCTGTTCTTATAATTGATCCAATTTACATTGCCGCATGCCCCAAGCAAGAATAATATCACAACATCTTTTTGATAAATTTTTTCAAGGGTTTCTCTCATTGCTCCAGCCATATCAGAAGTAATATTATTGTTCATAATGATATTATTGTGATTTGCATAGTTTACAATTAATGCCCTGGTAATGCCTTCCGTATCATCTATTCTGGCTGCAAGCAATTCATAATCCGCTGTTCCGGAAGGTACACAGTCTTTTAAATATTCTTCCTCGACAAAATTCATTACAATGGAACCGTCTGGTTTTTTTAATCTTCTGTTAAAAGCAGAATCTTTATTTATTGACTTACCAATATTTATATATACAGGCCTTTTATTTTTTTTAGCCATGAAAACGCAGCTAGCTAGAGTTTGTACAAAAAAATCCACGTATGAATCAGATACTTCTCCAAACAATTCCGGTTCTGAAGTGAATAACAAAGGTCCTCCATGGGTATGAGTTGCAGAAATAATAATATTGTTTTTGTCAATCCCGCAAATATCTGTTATTCTAGGTATTATTAAATTATCGATTATTTGGCTGTTAATATTACATACATCAGCTGATACCAATGCTACTTCTTTTTTTCCATCATCAAAAACTATTGCATTTACATATAAATCATCCATAATGCCTTCGGATTTCACGGCTTTAAAGTCACCATCAAGATTTATTCCAACATGAGGTGTTACTACAGATTTATAAGCACCGGCTAAAATCATAAAAACCTCCATTATTATTGATTTTCAAGTGCAATAGATTCTTCAAAACTGTTTCGCTGCATAAATGCAAAAACAAAAAGCCCCGACAAAACTGCAGCCAAAAAGAACATTAGCTTAAACTCATTAAGGCTATTTGAATAATTCTTAAATACTGACAAAACTTTTATTGCCAAAGCTCCTATTACAGGAGCCAGCAGTGTTGAAACACCTATAAATAAGTTGCTCCAGCTTTCAAACAAGGATTTGCTGTTAATTGGCATTAAACTGTACCTGTATGTAAAAGTTACAACTGTAAATCCGCTAAAGCCCATTCCGCTTGCCACTGCTGCAATATATAATAGGAAAATAGTACCTCTGCCCGTAATGCTGTAAAGAAATATTTCAAATATTAATAGTATGCATGTACAAATAAAAACGTATTTTACTCCTTTTTTTATATGAATGAACCCCCAATACCGTGTAAAGAAAGCCATAGATACATAAAATAACGTATTATATATGGACATTATTTTATAGTCAAGCATCAAATATTTTATAAAATACACAGGAATATAGGAATAAACAATATTAAGCAACAGCTCGAAAACAAAATAAAATAACAAAAACATTATAAAAGGTTTATGCTTTATAGGCTCAAAAAAATCTATAATGACCGATTTATTATTTCCCCCTAAGCTAATAGGAACCTCCTGCACATTTAACAGTATTATCCCATCTAATATTGAAGTAATTAGACTAATTGAAAATATCAGCAAAAATCCTTCAAAGCTTTTTCCCATCATATCAAGAATAAATCCCATTAACAAAGAAGCTATGGTAAAAAATATTCTAATATAAAACATTCGTATATACATATATTCGTTTCTTGTTTCCTCATTTAGCAACCCCATAACCCATAAAGAAAAGCCAACACTAAAAATCCCCCAAATGAGATTGCCGGTTATAACAAGCACTGCTGTGCAATAAATAAGTATTTCTCTGTTTTTTATTATAAACGGCAAAAATACTATGCCGCAGACAAAAAAACGAGATATGAAAAAAAGCATAATTAAGAGCTGTTTTGTCTTTTTTATTTTGTTTAATAATATAAAAGAAAAAACCGAAGCTATGGCCCCCCAGTTTGCCGAGCTGTTTACCAAACCAACTATAAAATCCGATGCATTAATATGTATCATAAATCCTGATAAAAAAATACCAATTGTAAGCACAAATGAGAATCCTATTAAAATAGCATCTAAAAATAAAAGCCTTTGGCTTTTTTCATAATAGCCCCCGCAAACATGAGAAAATTTTAAAAAATTCAAAAACATCACCTCTAAGAATCAAATGTTTTTATCAGTTCACTAATGAGCATAAGTGCGATTCCTTGAGCATAAAAAGTAAAATGACGCGGAACATTAAAATAATCATCCCATTCGCAGCCTGTTCCACTGGAAGCATTCATTAAAATCCCTTCACTGCTTATATTGGAAATAACAAATTTTGCAGCATTAATTCCCCATTTAAAATATTCATCATCCAATATTCCAAGCCTATACCCTTTGATAGCGGAATATGAAAACAGTGCGGTTGCTGTCGTCTCCAAGTACGAAGATTTGACAGGTAATATTGTATGCAGCGCGCCATTTTCGTCACTTAAATTTTTAACGCTTTCCATAAGTATTGTAAAACTACTAATGATATCCTCTATTTCAAATTTTTTATCCTTCATTATTTCAACCAGCTCAATTATTGAACCGGCTATCCATCCATTTCCCCTTCCCCAAAAAGCACCCATGGGTTTTTGATCAAAGAAATTATATCCATGATGAAATAAACCAGTGCTTCTGTCAAATAGCTTGTCAATATGCAATCTAAACTGTTGAACTCCTTCAATTTCACATGATTTGTTTTCAAGCTTTGCTCCAGAGTTGGAAATAAATAATGCCGCCATAAACAATGTATCTACCCAGATTTGAAGCTCTCTTGGCCCATCGTCAGGGTCATCGCCCCAGACATGGGAATATGCACCGCTAGGAGTTCTTTTCGCCTTTGAAAGCCCCCAGTCAACGAATTGTTTTATTATTTCCATATATTTATCATTGCCGGTATTTAAATAAGCATATAAGACGGCATTCAACGGAGCAGCTGCATTTGGTGAATTTGCATTAAAGTTTTCGCAATGAGCGTCTATCCAAGATGTTATAAATTCTAAATATTCCTCATCCTTTGTTGTTTCGTGCATTTTCAGCACTCCAAATAAAGCTACGCCAACGTTCCATCCCCAAATATCCCAGTCATTATACCATTCTGTTCCATTTGCGTTTTTCATTGCAGAAAATACACTTTTCCCAATTCTTATCAATGTATTTTTATCCACTAAACCTTCCCCCTTGCTTACTATGGAAGCAGCCTTTTTGTAGGTATCCTTGGCCAAGCATCACATCTTATAAAGCCTTCCGCAAAGGCTTTTCCACATTGCAACCCCCTGAATTTCGAGCAAGTTGCAACAAAATCGGCAAAATTTATTCCGTCATGCTCAAGCATCCATTTAAGCTGACTTTTATGGCATTCAAGTGCCTTCAGCTTCTTTTCAATATAATTTTCAATGCTTACATATTCTTGAGGAAGAAAGCCAATTCCAGCAAGCGTATCCATGTAATAAATAGGAGGTATATGATTTATTGAAGAGTTTTCAGTGTAAAAATGCGGAACACTTGCTGAAAAGCTTGCCTCAAAAACAATTTTGCTTGTCTCGCAATGGTCTGTCATATAATCCTTTGGATAATGAGTAATTATTATATCCGGATTAACTTTTCTTATAACATTTGTCATTTTACTTATTATTTCTTTATTTCTAGAATCAACTTCAAGATCAGGAACATCAAGATTTATTAATTCACTGGCGCCAAGCACGGATGCAGCTTCTTGTGCTTCTCTTGCTCTTATTGATTTAAGCTCATCAGGTAAAATAACAGCGTGTCCTTTATCACCATTAGCAATATTGCACATTACTACTAAATGGCCTTGCTCAATATATTTTGCCAGAGTCCCTCCACAGGCAATTTCCAAGTCATCAGGATGGCATCCTACTGCAAGAATATTCATGGTCAGCAACCTTTCAATAAAATAAATAAAAAATATATGAACTAAAGCTTAATGATAACCCTATTTTTATTTGATGAATAAGCAGCTTCTACAATCTTTTGAACATAAACTCCATCATCTCCGGGGACCTCTACAGGACATCCATTAAGGACAGAGTTGCTAAAGGCTTCAATTTCCTTAGAATATAAATTCCCATTTTCTCCGAAAATTTTGGTAGTCTGCATATTGCTTCTTTGCTGCATTGCATCATATTGACCAGAATTTTCTGTTAAACAGAGCTCCAAGGTTCCGTTATCCACTTGGCTTATTGTATTCTCCGCCAGTGCGCTTCCTTTTGTCCCATATATCTCCAGCCTGCATTTGGCTGCTTCATCTGGTATGTTAAAATAGGCGTCTATAAAACAATGAGTTCCATTTTCCATTTCAAGCATGGTTGATGAAGAGTCCTCGATTTCATAATTAAATACTTTTGTACCTGAAAAAGATGCAATTCTTGAAGTTTTTGAATTTAAGAGGTACTGCAGCAAGTCTATGCAGTGCACTCCTAAATCCATTAGCGCACCGCCTCCCGACGTAGCTTTTTTTTGTCTCCACGCACCTTCAATTTCGGGATACCAGCACGTCAGCTGTGCCCTGCAAAAAACAATTTGTCCTAAACTGCCATCTTGTATAAGCTTTTTTATCTTCTGGTGAATAGAATGAAATCTCATCATAAAACCAACTGCCAATAATACTCCATTTTTTTGACAGACTTCAACTATTTCTTGCGAATCTTCAGCAGTTAGAGCCATAGGTTTTTCAAGCAAAATATGCTTTTTTGCTTTTGCTGCCTTCAATGCTTGTTCCTTGTGAAATGATACTGGCGAAGAAATGTAAACAGCATCTACCGATGAATTAGCCAGAAGATCATCTTCATTATCATATGAATAAATAGCATTATACTTGTCTCTTATTTTTTCCGCTGTCTCTTTAGTAACTTCCATTACAGCTACAAGCTCTGCATTGTTAGCCTTAATAATCCCTGGAATTGTTCTTCTGTCTGCAATTCCTCCAGCGCCAATTACGCCCCATCTTACTTTTTTCATTTTACACCTCGAAGATAATTTATGTTTTCGTTCGGCTTACTACTCTTTTAAATATTACAGTCAAATCAACCCTATCTCTGCAGAACTCTAATTGCATTCTGCAACCATTGGTTGTGCCAGTTCCTTTAAAAAGAAAAGCTTTCCAGGAATAGTCGGCATAAAAGAAGAAGGTATCCACATGTCAGGTCCATGCCTTAGAGTAACCCATAAAGACATTGCCTGCCAATTCATGCCCCTTTGTAATGCCCCGTCGCAACCCCCTATTGCGCAATCAGACTGCAAGAATATCCCAGGGCCGATGGTGTTTGCCCTGCAAGGAACAAGGGTGGTTCTGCTTTTAAAGCTAGTTATTGCATTCTGTTCTATCGTAAGGGGATGAAGCTTTGCACCTAAACGATAATTTTGTTTTTTCCACTCATTTTCACAACTAAACTCCTGTGCAAAATGTGGCTCCCAAAATGCTATATGAAATATCCTGCCTATTCCATAAACTGTAACAAGCTTAGCGCCTTCCTGCTTGAGCTGCATTATCTTTTGCGGGTATTCAGGCAGATTTGATTTTGTAGCAAAATTTCTTTGTTTTTTTGGAACGCTTAAATTCCCCAAAGGCTCATAAAATGCTTTCTCCATTGAATACTGAAATGAAGCTGATTCCCTTGGATCTAGAGTGTTGCCGTCAGAGTCGCTCCACTCGTCCATATTAAAAGAATATACATGTTCACAATCAATGCCCCATTCTTTTAAGAAATAAACAATCCATCTGTACATACCCATTGGGCCAACCGGAAGAATCAACGCAAGCTTTCGTCCTTCAGACCTGGTTTTGCTTATTTCAAGCGCAATTTCATGACCCATTAACATGTTAAAGTCATTAATGTTCTCACATTCCACGGGCTTAAAGCTATCGTTCCAAAAATTCTGCCTTTCAAATATCTGCTCATTTGAATAAACACAGCAGCCGTCTATTTTTTTTAAATTCCAACCCGAGGGCAAAAAGCCCTCGAGCATTGAATTACTAAGCGTACTTAAAAAATCCATGCCGGTTTACCTCCTGAATTTTTTATTATTTTAAATGATTATTTATAACTTCTTTCAATCCATCAATGCATTTATTAATATGTACCTCTTCCCAGGAAGGATGCAAGAACAGGCTCAGAGTACAGTCTCTCAATCTTTTTGCGTTTGCACAGACAATTTTGGAATAATCTACTGATTCAGGGTTGGCATACTCCTTCGACTTAAATGGGAATTTACAACTCCCGAAACCGTTTAATTCTTTATAAGCACGTTCCTCATATGCTTCAGGCCATTGAATTCCATAGCAGGGAATTCCTTTATCATGAAGATCTTTAATTATTGTTTGAACCTTGCAGTCTAGAACATCGTTATCAACAATTATGGGATACCACCAATAAGCATTTTTCCTTTCTTCGGAATTGTGTGGAAGCTTCTTTATTCCTTTCATGCCATTGAATGCCTTATCATACATAGCTGCATACTTAAGCCTCCTTGCTAGGTTCCAGCTGTCGAATCTCTTTAATTCATTTATTCCTATAATAGACTGAATTTCAGTCATTCTATAATTAAAGCCAACTCTGTTATGTATATAAGGTAGTTTTTCTTCAAGAGCCAACATATTCAGTCTTTTTTCAACATCATATCCATGATCTCTGAAAGAACGGCATTCCCAACCTAAAGACTCATCTTTTACAACAACCATCCCGCCTTCGCCGCCTGTGGTGAAATGCTTGCTCTGACAGAAGCTGAAGCATCCTGCATCTCCGATTACTCCGGTTTTTATGCCATTGTATTCTCCTCCAAAACACTGAGCACAATCTTCAATAACTTTCAGATTATATTTTTGGGCTAATTGCATTATTGGACCCATATCTGCAACAACACCATAAAGGTGTACTACAACAATCGCTCTTGTTCTGGAATTTATGAGTTTTTCAATTGAAAGAGGATCTATTGTATGATCATCAGTAACATCTGCAAAAACCGGGATAGCTCCTGCTTGAACAATAGCAAAGGATGATGCTATAAATGAATATGAAGGTACTATTACTTCATCTCCAGGTCCAATGCCAAGGCTGCTTATGGCAATATGCAATGCTGCTGTGCCATTTGTGCATGAGATTGCCATTGTAGCACCGTTCCATTTTGCCCATTTTTCTTCAAACTCAAAGCCCTTTGTGCCTGTCCAGTAGTTTACCTTTCCGTTCTTTAAAGGTTCTAAAACATCAGTTAAGGTTTCTTCCGCAAACTGCGGCCACATTGGAAAACCTATTTCTTCAATACCTGAACCATTCATGACAACTTCCTTCTGATTTGACATAATCCGCACCCCTTTAATTTATTATTATTTTAAAGTCAGTTATTTAAGCTTCTAAAAACATTTTTATGGTTTCAGATTTGCTGAAAAATACCTGATCCAGCAAATACTTAGCAGCTCCCTTTTCAACGGCATATTCTTTTATATTTGAAAAACTAACTTTGATTTTTGATAATTCCGAATTCAATGAAATTTTTTCAATGTTTGAATTTACCTTTTCAAGGAAATACTCACCCAATCCCTGAATTTCACCACCTATAATAACAGCTTGAGGATTTAAAAGATTGATTACATTGTTTATTCCGACAGCAGTTAAGTATGATATGTCATCTATTATTTCGCATGTAAGACTGTCTCTTTCAGTCAATGCATCCCTAATAACATTTATATTAATTTTTCTTAAATCGTCCCCGATCATATCTCTTACTAAGGTTTTTCTTCCTAGGAGAATTCCTTGAATTACTCTCTGTATAATGGCAGGAACACTCGCCATAGCTTCAAAGCAGCCTTTGTTGCTGCATTTGCAAACCGGGCCGTTAATGTCTATTGTCATATGTCCTATTTCTCCCGCTATTCCATTTGCTCCTGTATACATCGTGCCATTAATTATAATTGCGCATCCTATTCCTGAATTTATGTCGATAAACAGCTGGTTACCAGTGCCTTTTGCAGCCCCGAAATGCATTTCAGCATAAGCATACAAGCATGAAGCGTTTTGAATAATAACAGGAATATGAGTATATGCCTTCTTAACTTGATCAATAAACGAACTGCTTATATTTTCAGGCATTACTGTTGACTTAATCATTACCTGCCTTTTTAAATCAATTATTCCGGGAATACCAATACAAATACCTGCAAGCCTTTCTCTAGGAATATAGCTTTCAAGAATTATTGAGTCTATTGTATTTAGTATGTCTTTTCCAATGTCTTGATGCTCTGTTAATTTTTCGTGTTTTGAAGCTATGATTTCATTCTTCAAATTGAACAAGCAACAACTATATTTATTTTCTTTAATATCAACTCCTAACAAAAATGCCCCATCAGGCTTTATCTGAAGCAATATGGGTTTTCTTCCGCTGGTAGCAGAAATGCCTGTGCCAATTTCTTCAATGAGACCTTCTTCAAGCATTTCTGCTGTCAAAGCTGAAACAGTTGTTGGGCTCATACCGCTTAAGCTTGCGAGGTCAGCTCTAGAAATAACACCATTTGAATAAATAAGGTTAAATATTAAGGAATAATTATATTCTTTAACATTTTTAAGGTTTATTACCTGTTTTTTTTTATTGCTTTGTTTTGACATCGACATTTTTTTCTCCATTAAACAAATTAATTAATTCTAGCTTTTTCTGTGTTGTGCTTCAAAAATAATACGTTCCTACACAATTCTAATCTTGCTCCATGGCTTTTCTAATCTGTGCCTTATCGGCAGCACCAGCAATTTTTTTGGCATTTTCTGCGTCTAAAGCCATTTCTTCAACAGTTTTAACCTTAAGTCTCGCAGCGCCGGTATAGTTTTCTCTGGTTTTAATCAGATTTCCTGCATCAAGTCTTTTTTTCGCACATTTTATTGCTTCTTTGTATTGTGGAAGCCATTTAGCTTCCGCTGCAAGCAATTCGTCCACCATTTGCCAAACTTCTGGAGGATTGCACACTGCTCCTACCAAAGGATCCATAAGCATAGCTTGTCTTAAAAGCATGTCGTCTCCTGATACAGCCGCTTCGACTGCTAATCTTTGAACACTTATACTGGCATTACATACAGCTGCGCATCCTAATGGAAGCTCTCCTATTCTAGGCACGTTTATTCCGTTTCTGTCTACATAGCATGGAACTTCTACAATTGCGTCTTTAGGCAGATTGGTTATTGTGCCGTTATTTACCACATTAAAATGGCCCCTGTAAATTCTTCCGGTTTCAAGTGCTTCAATTATATGTGATCCATGCTCCTTTCCTTTTTCTGAGTTTTTATAACTTAAAGCAGGCTCCTTCATCCAATTTTCAAAATCAGTTTCAAACCAATTTCTTCCTTCAGTGCAAATTCTTAAATATCCACCAGTTTCTCCATTTATCCAACAGCCTAAATCAATCCACTTCTCTATTTCCTCAGGCCTTTTACGGTACCACGGCAGATATTCGCTAAGATGCCCGTTTGACTCGGTACTGTAATAACCAAACCGCTTCATCATATCTATTCTTACTTTCTCTGTCTTGCTGTACTCAGGATGGTTTTCAAATCTTTCCAGCAGTTCTCCCGTCAAGTCTTTGCCCTTGTGCTGAACTTTTATGTACCAAGTTTGATGGTTAATTCCAGCGCATACTATATCTACTTCTTCTTCTTTTAAACCAAAAACTTCTGCAATCTGGGAATGCCCATGCTGCACTCCATGGCACAATCCAACCGTGTTAACTTTTCCATACTTATTAGCTGCCCAAGTCATCATTGCATTAGGATTGGCATAATTAAACATGATGCAGCCGGGAGCAGCCACCTCTTTTATGTCTTTACAAAAATCAAGCATTGCAGCAATGCCTCTTTGCCCATACATTATGCCACCAGCACAAAGAGTGTCCCCTACACATTGATCAACTCCGTACTTCAACGGAATCTCAATGTCTAAACCGAAAGCCTCAAGCCCTCCTACCCTTACAACCACAAAAACATACTTTGCATCTTTTATAGCAGTTCTTCTGTCTAGCGTTGATTGAATTTTAATATCCAATCCATTTTCATAAATATCTCTTTGACATAATTGCGTAACCATATTTAAATTGTTTTCGTTTATATCAGTAAAAGCAATTTCAACATTTTTAAATTCTTCTACTGAAAGCAAATCCTTAAGCAATTCTCGAGTAAAGCCTATACTGCCAGCTCCTATAAAAGCAACTTTAAAACTCATAAATATTGACCTCCTTTAGTTTAATATACCATAAACTTATAATATTGAAAAGAGTTTATTTGTAAATTAGACAAATTAATTCAGGTGTCCCCAACACATATTACTACCTTGCGTGCCACCCTCCATCTACGGCAATAGTGTATCCATTTACATAGTCATAAGCTGAGGATGAAAGGAATACTCTTGGCCCCATCAAATCATCAGGCATCCCCCATCTTGCAGCTGGAATCCTTTCTAATATCGCCTTGCTGCACTCTTCCTCCGAACGTAATGCAACAGTGTTATTGGTTGCCATGTAACCCGGTTCCCTGCTTTATATACTGCTAAGTTTCATTATTTTGAACTCATCTTACCTGATTACTCGGGCTCCAGCACCCTTCATGACACCTTCCACTTCCGTTAGGCTTGCCATTGACGTATCACCGGGTGTGGTCATAGCCAGTGCCCCATGAGCTGCACCATAGTTTACAGCTTTTAGGGCATCTCCTGTAGTCATCAGCCCGTGGATACAATAGTTCCATACTTCTTTGCTGTAAGTACCGCCTCCAATACCACCTCAGGCATTGTATCTGAAAGCGCCGCGAATATCCCGCCCGTATGGAACCATCTTGTTCCAAGGTTTCCAAATATGTATTCCCAGTCAATATCGCCCTTCTTAAGTTTTTAGCTCAATCTTGTTGAGATAAATGCTGCTGACCTCCACGAACTTCAATCCAAGCCTGTAGCTGCCATTTTGAGGCTCTCTTTCTATATAGCCTCTTTCAGCCAGAGTATTGAGAAGCCTGTGTGCTGTGCTTTTATAAAGCCCAGTCCTGTTGCCTATCTCTGTCACTCCTAGACCTTGCCTCTCCATGGAAAGTATTTCTATTATGTCCAGCGCTCGGTTAATGGTTTGAACACCTTTGTCTGTCATTTTCTCCTCTGTTTCATTATATAAAACTTTGTTTCTTATTATTAAGAATACTATAATTTGTTATTAGTGTATAGCAATTTTCAAATTCTTTAAGATCCTCCTTGTCCAGGTAAATACATGGCTAGAACAAGAGACAAGATTACTGCAGGTGTCAATCGTCTCCGAAGCAGGTTCCCACCATCCTGGCGTCCCTTATAACCCTGTGATCCTTCGGAACAAGCTTAAGCTTGCCTGCAACCTCTTCAAGGGGAACCGGGATAATTTCATTATTCACCTTTGCTACCATATTTCCGAAGCTGCCTTCGTGCAGCAATTCCACAGCAGCCGTGCCAAACTGCGTGGCAATAACCCTGTCATACGGCGACGGCGATCCGCCCCTCTGCTGGTAACCCAGAACCGATACGCGCACATCCATATCTGTTATGGCTTCTATTTCCCTTGCTATGGCATAGCCCCTGCTGGGGCTTTTATCATTCTTTCTCTTTTTCTTGAGCTCCTCCTTTGAAAGCTTAGCTTCCTCGACGGAAATGGCGCCCTCCGCAACCACAACAATTGAGAAGGCTTTCCCGCCTTTTGCTCGCTTTACAAGGTGTTTTCTTATGCTTTCTATGTCATACGGTATTTCGGGAATTATAATGATATCCCCGCCTCCAGCAAAGCCTGAATATAAAGCGAGCCAGCCGGCATCATGCCCCATGACCTCAATAACCATGACCCTGTTGTGTGAGTGCGCAGTGGAATGAAGCCTGTCAATTGCCTCCGTTGCAATATCGACCGCACTGTGAAAGCCAAAGGTTATATCCGTACCGTAAATATCGTTGTCTATGGTTTTAGGAAGGCCAATAACGTTTAACCCCTCCTGTTTAAGAAGGCTAGCCGTCTTTTGAGAGCCGTTCCCTCCCAATACAACTATGCAATCTAAGTTATACCTGCTATATGCCTCTTTTATAGCCTCAACCTTGTTTATACCCTCTGGTTTTTCACTGTCCTTTGACGCCTTAAAAGGCTTTTCCCTCGAAGTGCCAAGTATCGTGCCGCCCCTTGTAAGAATGCCTGAGACATCTGCGCTTTCTAAAGGCCTGACTTCCCCGTCTATAAGGCCTTTGTACCCATTGTATATTCCCATGACATTCATGCCATATATCCCATATGCCGCTTTGGCAACTGCGCGTATGGCAGCATTAAGTCCGGGGCAATCCCCTCCGCTTGTCAGTATTCCGAAAGTTTGTGCAGCATTTTTCACAGGCATTCCTCCATATTTCATAAAAAATAATTTTTTTGTCTCAATATGGATATTATATCATATTCTGCTCAAATCCAACATCATATCATTTTATGCTAAGAGTTTCTCCCCTTAGGACCTTATTCATGTTTCTGACTGCGCACATCCTTCCGCACATGGTGCAGGTGTCGCTGTGCTCAGGCATTGAGCTTTGCCTGTATTTTCTGGGCTTGTCGCCGTCTATGGCAAGGTTGAACATTTCCTCCCAGTCAAGATTCCTTCTGGCCATGCTCATTCTGTCATCCCACTCCCTGGCGCCCTTAATGCCTTTGGCAATATCCGCGGCATGTGCAGCTATGCGGGCTGCAATGATGCCCTCCTTCATGTCCTCAAGATCAGGAAGCCTCAAATGCTCTGCCGGTGTCACATAGCACAGAAAGTCCGCTCCGTTTGCGGCTGCAATCGCACCCCCGATAGCGCTGGTTATATGATCATAACCCGGTGCTATATCAGTTACAATAGGCCCTAAAACGTAGAAAGGCGCTCCATGGCAAAGCCTCTTCTCCAGTACCATGTTGGCGGCTATTTCATTTATAGCCATGTGCCCCGGACCTTCTATCATTACCTGTACATTTCTTTCCCATGCTTTTTTTGTGAGCTCCCCTAAAACTATCAGTTCTTCAATCTGTGATGCATCGGTAGAATCATGTATACTGCCAGGCCTTAAAGCATCACCGAGGCTGACGGTCACATCATACTTTTCAAATATGTCCAGAAGCCTGTCAAACTGCTCATAAAACGGGTTCTCATTGCCGGTAAGCTCCATCCAGGCAAATATCAGCGACCCTCCCCTTGAAACAATGTTGGTAAGCCTGCCTGCTTTTTTGAACCTTTCGGCTGTAGACCTGTTAATTCCTGCATGAATTGTCATGAAGTCCACACCGTCCTGGGCATGCTTCTCAACAACATTGAAAAGCTCATCGGCCGTAAGGCAGGAAAGCTCTTTATCATAGAAGCCCACAGCATCATACACCGGAACTGTTCCTATCATGGCGGTGGAAATCTCAACAAGTTTCTGCCTGAATTCTCCTGTCTTCCCATAGGAGCTCAAATCCATAATAGCCTCCGCCTTAAGCTCCAAGGCCTTTCTGACCTTCTCCATTTCAAGCTCAAAATTACAGCAGTCCTTTGATATTCCAAGATTGACGTTTATTTTCGTCCTTAGTCCCTGTCCAATGCCTTCAGGCTCCAGGCTTCTATGTTTTTTGTTCGCAGGTATTACAACCTTGCCTTCTGCCACCAGCGCTCTTATTTCTTCAACCGGCCTGCCCTCCTTGGCAGCCACAGCCTCCATCTGCCTGGTAATAATTCCCTTTTTGGCAGCATCCATCTGAGTTGTATAATTCATAAACCTATCCTCCGTCATTAAATTTTGAATACTCTCTTTATTAAATCCAATAAATATCTTACATGGAAAAAGTTATTGGGCAAGGGCAATTTCACCGACCCTTTAGGAATACCTCCGAGGAAAGTGAATTCATGCTCGAACCCTAAAGACATTTCCCTCGAATTCATCTTTCCGATGCTATTGAAATGCCTTTGAACAATCACTTT
Organism: Clostridia bacterium; assembly: GCA_026417615.1. GTDB lineage: Bacteria > Bacillota > Clostridia > Acetivibrionales > JAFADI01 > SKW22. Next base: position 3,929 of record JAOACY010000067.1, on the reverse strand, counting down.
TTTCCCAATGTAACAATTTTTGCAATATACATATTATTCTTTATTTCTTAGTTTCTTTCTAATGCTTGCTATCTTTCCTTCTATGTCCTCTGCCCCTACAATCTCCGTAACCATCGCCATGCATTTTGCACCCCTTGCTGATACCTCCAGCATATTGTGCTCCTTAATCCCGCCTATGGCCACAAAGGGGATTGGAACGTTCTTTGCGGCATACTCCAGGTACTCCAGACCTACAGGGTCGCAAACATCCTTTTTCGTATTTGTTTTAAAGATCGGCCCTACACCTATATAGTCTGCGCCTCTTTTCAAAGCATCTTGCGCCTGCTCCGGAGAATGTGTGGACAAACCTATGATCATTTTATCCCCCACAAGCTCCCTCACCTTTTCTATAGGCAAATCATCCTGTCCGATATGCACACCGTCTGCGTCAACAAGCATGGCGATATGAATGTCGTCATTGATAATAAAAGCAGCTCCTGCAGCTCTTGTCATCTCTCTTAACACAACACATTCCTTATACTTTGCAAGCTGCTTTTTATCCTTTTCCCTGTACTGGATTACCTTGATACCTGCATTGAGCATTGCTTTCACCACCTCAAGATTGCTTCTTCCTTTAGAAAATTCTTCAGCAGTAATGCAATATAAGTCTGTATCAAGCTTCTTCATTTTTGAATATCTGCAATTAAGCAGGAAGTATTCCTTTTCCAGGTTATAAGCCTCAAACCTGTATGCCTCATATTTTTTTGAAAGCTCGCGCCTGTTCATAAGCTTAAGGGTTTCTTCTATTGACCTTAGAGCTTCCTGAAGCCTTTTAAAATTAGCTGTAACAAGTTCAATCATGCTCCCTTTCTCGTCAACTCTCAGCTCTTTTGAAACGGCATGGCCCACATCATTCTTGGAATCCCTCTGTTCAAGGCAGGCTGGAAGCTCTTCCATTAACCCTTTTCTTATATCATGCCTTAAAACCTTCAGCTTGGCTGACATGCTTTTTTCGTTTAAGCCGAACCTGGCCAGATCCTCCAATACCCTTAGGCCCTCCGCAGCCCGGTTCACATTCGCGTCTATTATCCTGTATAGCTTATCCATTTTTCCTCCCAACCTGGACATTCCACCAAAAGGATGACCCTCTCAAGCAGTGGTGTGTCCCCGTATTTTGTCAAATAGCCTGCCAGTCCTTAAAAACTGGCTGGTACCCTTTACCGTAAATCATCCTCTTCATTTCCTCCACACTCCTGCCGTCTGAGATGTCAAACTGCCCCCCGCTCTTTTCCTCCTGTGTATAGCCTCCAACAACTGTCGTAGAACCTGCAGACATTCTTGTAACACCCAAGCCTATGAGATTATCCCTGAATTCGGCACGCTCCCTTGTTGAAATAGTTATGCCTGCCCGCGGCATGAAAAGCCTCATGGCAAGCATAATTTGAACCAGCTGCCTGTCGCTCACCTCGTACTTTGGCTGAAACTGCCCAACATGAGGCCTCATCCTTGGCATGGAAACGCTTATCTCAGTGTCAGGATACTCGTTCTGAAGATACTTCCCATGAAGGCCGGTCATAAAAGCTTCTTTTCTCCAGTCCTCAAGACCCAGAAGGGCTCCTATATTTACACTTCTCATAGAAGCTTTGCATGCCCTCTCAGGCGCATCCAGCCTGTATAGGTAGTCCCTTTTTGGTCCCTTCAAGTGAATCTCGCTGTAGGTATCCTCGTTATAAACCTCCTGATAGAGAGTCAAGCCGTCAACCCCTGCCTCAATCAGCTCGGCATATTCCTCTGTGTCAAGGGGATAAACCTCAATGGCAATTGAGCAGAAATATTTGCGGAGCACCTCAACGCATTGCTTGATATAATCTACAGAGCTTTCCCTCCTTGATTCTCCTGTCAGAACAAGTATGTGCCTTAACCCTGTTGAGGATATTGCTTTCGCTTCTCGCTCCACCTCTTCAAGCGTCAGTTTTTTGCGGCTTATATCATTTGTAACATTAAAACCGCAGTAAACGCACTGATTTACGCAATAATTGGCAAGATATAGCGGAGTGTATAGAAAAATAACCCTTCCAAAGTGCTGTAATGTAAGCTGCCTGGACCTAACCGCCATTTGCTCCAGGAACCGTCCGGCTCTTTCGGACAGCAAGGCCAGAAAATCCAGCTCCTCCAATACATCCTTGCTTATTATCCTTAAAACGGCTTCATCTGATATCCTTTCAAAGTATTTCTCATAGTTAAACGCCTTGTATTCAAGGTATTTCTCGTAAAAACCCATTTTCAACCCCTCTTTGCACTTTAAAACTGCTAATCGTTAAGAAATCCTGTCAATGGGGATGACGCTTCAGCATACTCTTTGATTGCTCCAACGCCGGATATATATGCCTTTCGTCCCGCTCTTACCGCCAGGTCAAAAGCCTCCGCCATAATTACCGGATCTCCTGCCGTAGCAATCGCAGTGTTTACCAAAACTGCAGCAGCACCTATCTCCATAGCCTCTGCTGCTTCAGAAGGCTTGCCCAAGCCAGCGTCAACAATAATGGGCAGCTTTATCTCATCAACCAGTATTTTTACAAGCTCCCTTGTCTTAAGTCCCTTGTTGGTCCCGATTGGCGCACCCAGCGGCATGACAGCCGCAGCCCCGGCATCCCTCAGCCTTTTCGCCGTCATCAGCTCGGGACACATATACGGCAGCACCACAAAACCCTCTTTTGCCAGTATCTCAGTAGCCTTAACAGTTTCAAAGTTATCCGGCAGCAGGTACTTGTTGTCGGATATAACCTCAATTTTTATCCAGTTGCCGCACCCTGCCGCCCTGGCAAGCCTGGCAATCCTCACCGCCTCATCTGCGTTTCTGGCGCCGGAGGTATTCGGCATGAGAATACACTCTTTTGGAATATAATTTAACATGTTCTCTTCCTCAGAATCAAAATCGATTCTTCTCAACGCAACTGTAACAACCTCCGCACCTGATTTTTTAATAACCTCCGGGATGAGCCTGTTGTCCGGGAACTTTCCAGTGCCCAGGAACAATCGGCTGTTTAGCTCCTTTCCTCCTATCATAAGCTTATCGCTCATTTTCATCCTCCTCCCACAAATTTGAGAACTTCCAGTCTGTCACCGTTTTTCACAGGCGTATCCTTCCACTTTATACGCTCCACTATCTCATAATTCAATTCAACTACCACCCTTTCAGGTTCAATCCCCCTTTTCAGAAGCATATCATGAAGGCTCAGCCCGTCCTCTTCCTCCACCTGCTTTCCGTTTAATACTACAACCACACTTCGTCACCTCCTTAAAAAAAATCATTAAAAAAAGCTTACCGGTGAAGGTAAGCTTTTACATGTACAAATAATAAAGATTCAAATCCACTGCTTCCCTACGTCGGTCCTAACCGAATCAGGTTCAAAGGGTCAAGATTTCTCTTTCTCAGCCTTACGGCACCCCTAGCACACTATTCAATTGTTTTAATTATACTTGCAACATGGAATTTAGTAAAGCAAAATATTATTTTGGCAGCAATATTTTGAACTCCGCCCCTCCATTTGAGCCGTTGGAAGCAGAGATTGTGCCCCTGTGCTTTTCTATTATGGCTTTGGTAATGGCAAGGCCCAGCCCTGTGCTGCCCTTTTTCCCCTTATAGAAGCGTTTGAATATGTTTTCCATGTCCTCCTTTGCAAAGCCCTCTCCATCATCATTTATCCTTATCTCCACAAACTGTCCCTTGTGGATGGAAGCTACGGTTATTTCAGACCTTGCATACCTTATGCAATTGCCAAGAATATTTATCAGGGCTTGCACAAGCTTGTCCCTGTCCATGAGTATCCTGCAATCCTCCGACTGGCTGAGGCAAATCCTTATGTTATCCGTAACTGCAAGGCCGTTCACTTTTTCAACGCTTTTTTCAAGCACTTCATTCTGTCTCTTATACACATCTGACGCTGCCG
>JAOACY010000066.1 GCA_026417615.1 Clostridia bacterium | reverse complement strand
TCAAGAAACAAGGATTTCCGACAATAACCGAAAGGTACTTATCAGTACATTAATTCCAATCTGAACCGCCGTATACCGAACGGTACGTACGGTGGTGTGAGAGGTCGGTGAGTGAAATAATCATTCACCTCCTACTCGATTTACAGCATTCTGAATACTCCAATAACCTTACCAAGAATTGATACATTATCCTTCACAATGATAGGGTCCATGTATTGATTCTCCGGCTGGAGCCTTATGTGATCCTTTTCCTTGTAGAAAGTTTTAACAGTCGCTTCATCTTCTATCAAAGCCACTACAATATCTCCATTTAGAGCTGTAGATTGCTGTCTTACCAGTACAAGATCCTTGTCGAATATTCCTGCTTCAATCATGCTGTCTCCCTGAACCTTAAGCATAAAGGCTGTTGAATTCTGAAGAAAGTTAACGGGGAGAGGAAAGGTATCCTCAATATTTTCTACGGCAAGTATAGGCTGCCCGGCAGTAACTTTTCCAACAATAGGTACATCCACAAGCTCTTTTCTTGAAACATAGCTTTCAATATTTCTTACGGGGGATGACTTGCCTCCGTTTACAACCTTCAGAGCTCTTGGCTTTGTTGGATCCTTATGTATCAGGCCGTCCTTTTCAAGCTTTTCCAAATACGCATGCACCGTGGATGTAGATTTAAAGCCCACAGCTTTGCAAATTTCCCTGACAGAAGGGGGATAACCCTTTTCTTCAACCTGACTATTCACAAAGTCAATAATTTTCTGCTGTTTTTCATTAAGTTTATTTTCCATTATACACACCTCTTAAGTAAAACCTGCTTATGATTTATACCTTTATTGGTATTATAACACAGTTTAGCAAAAAAGCAAACGAATGTTCGATTTTTTTAAGGAAAGTATTGACAAGAGAACAGATGTTTGGATATAATTAATTTGTAGAACAAATGTTCTTGAAACAATGTGATGAGGTGTTGCAATGAGAAAAAAACTGGTTTTAAAGAATAAAAGGCGTTTTACAATCTTTATAATGTTACTTTTACTTATAACTATAATCAGTATTTATACAACCACAGTATATAGCTACAAATCCCCTCAATACAATTCAGTAATAGTTAAGCCAGGCGACACTTTATGGAGTATTGCGCAAGAATGTGGAAACAGCAAGGACATAAGAAAACTTGTTCATAGTATCAAGAAGATTAATAATCTTACCGGCAGCGAAATATATGCCGGAACAGAATTATTAATTCCTTTTGAATAGCTCCTTGCTGAATAACCATAAACCTGAGGATTTACAATTAGGGTCAGAACCAGCAAGACTACAACCAGCCGAAAAGTAGATTTATTTATTTATATATAGATTGATTGCACCGCAACGGTGCTTTTTTAAAAATTCCTGATGGGAATTACATTCAATTTGACTATTCGTGATTTTACCGTGCCTGAGGATTAGCAATTAGTTGAAAACAAATTCTAATTGAGTTATATTAGATTTAATATCTTGACATTTAAAAAGGAGATCCTCCAGGATGACTAAAGAGTGTATTTTATGTAATAAGGCATGTACAAACTGCGGTGAATGCAGTATTTGTGACCTCGACGGCACAAAAATATGCACAAACTGCGGCAAATGCATTGATTCAACTGATGAATACAGAACTGTAAATATTAAAGAGTTTATATCCATTCAGGAAGAAAAAGAAGCATAAAGCAGACAATTATTTCTATCGCCGCGGATACTATAGGAAAATGAAATAAATAGGCTTATATTGGTTTAAAGGCTTGGTTAAAATAATAATATTATGTTAAAATTACATATGAAAACAATTCATAAAAACAACATGAGGTAATAAATGACCAGAGAAATTTACCTTGACAACAGTGCTACAACAAAGCCTTTTGAAGAAGTAACAGATTATATCAGTGAAATAAACAGAAACTGCTACGGAAACCCGTCCTCTCTCCATACAAAGGGTATTGAAGCGGAAAAACTGGTAAATAAGGCTCGGCGGATTATAGCTGACTCAATAGGAGCGGAGGCAAAGGAAATCTACTTCACCTCCGGAGGCACGGAGGCGAACAATCTTGCCGTATTGGGCTATCTTGAAGCGAATATCCGAAAAGGAAAGCATATTGCTGCATCAGCCATTGAGCATCCATCTGTTTTGGAGATTTACAAGCACTTGGCGAGCAAAGGCTACAAGGTTGACTACATTAAAGTGGACAAGTCCGGAATTGTTGATATTGAGCACCTAAAAAGTGTCATATCAAATGAAACCGCTCTTATTAGCGTAATGCTTGTTAACAATGAAACAGGGTCAGTACAGCCAATTGAAACAATAGTAAAATTGAAAAACTCCATCAATCGGGATACTGCAATCCACGTTGACGCAGTGCAGGCTTACGGAAAAATGAATATTAACCCTGCAAAAAGCGGTATTGACATCATGACGGTAAGTTCTCATAAAATCCATGGACCAAAGGGTGTTGGGGCAATATATGTTGATAAAGGGGTAAAAATTAAACCCATAATTTTCGGAGGAGGACAAGAGTCCCTTTTAAGGTCTGGAACCGAAAATGTACCCGGTATCTGCGGATTCAGTCTTGCAGCAGAAATGATGCATAGTAAAATCGACTTAAATATTTCAAGGGTTGCAAGGCTTAAAAAATTATTTTTGGAACTATTGGAATCAAAGCTGGACGATTATTGCATAATATCTCCTGAAAACGGATTTGCATATATACTTAGTATATCCTTTTCCGGTGTCAAGTCCGAGGTGCTCCTTCACCATCTTGAGGAGCGAGGGATTTTCGTGTCTACAGGCTCTGCGTGCTCATCAAGAAAAAATATTCACAGCCATGTTTTAAAGGCAATGGGCTTAAAGGCTAGCGATATAGATGGTGCTGTGAGATTCAGCTTTTCCTCCTTCAACACAGAGGAGGAAATTGAACAAACAGTTGAAGCATTAAAAGAAATTGTACTAAAAATCAGGGTAAAGAGGTTAAAATGAATGAAAAAAGTTATACTGGTAAGATGCGGAGAGATTATATTAAAGGGCCTGAACAGACCTGTTTTTGAGAGCGTGCTTGTTTCAAACATCAAAAAGGCTTTGTATGGCCTGGGAAAGGTAGATGTCCTTAAATCCCAGAGCAGGATTTATGTTGAGCCTGAGTCAGAACAATATGATTTTGAAGCTGCCGTTAAGCGGCTAACAAAAGTGTTTGGAATTGTTTCATTAAGCCCTGTGTGGAAAATCGATACAAATTTTGAGGAAATCAAGAAGCATTCGATTTTAATGATAAATGATTTATTGGAGAATAACAATTATAAAACCTTTAAGGTTGAAACAAAAAGGGGCAACAAAAGATTCCCAATGGAGTCCCCTGAAATCAGCAGGGAGCTCGGGGAGCATATATTGAATAAATTTCCGTCGCTAACTGTTGATGTCAACAACCCTTCCTTTACTCTTTTTGTTGAAGTAAGAGAGTCATCCTATATTTACTCCGAGATTATTGCAGCCCATGGAGGAATGCCGCTCGGAACTAACGGAAAAGCGACACTTTTGCTCTCTGGAGGCATTGACAGCCCCGTGGCTGGATGGATGATTGCAAAAAGAGGAGTTGAAATTGAGGCTGTACATTTCTATAGCTATCCTTACACAAGTGAAAGAGCGAAGGAAAAGGTGATGGAGCTTGCCAGGATTCTTGCCGCCTACTGCGGTGAGATAGTCCTGCATATAGTTCCCTTTACCGATATACAGCTTGATATAAATGAGAAATGCCCACAGGATGAATCAACTATCATAATGCGCAGGATTATGATGATGATTTCTGAGAAGATAGCAAAGTCAAGAGGCTCGATGGCGCTGATAACAGGAGAAAGCGTCGGACAGGTTGCAAGTCAGACAATCCAGAGCCTCGCAGTAACAAATGCCGCAGTAAGCATCCCTGTTTTCAGGCCGCTGATTGGAATGGATAAAAATGAAGTTATTGAAATAGCGAGGAGGATCGAGACCTTTGAAACCTCTATACTGCCATATGAAGACTGCTGTACGGTCTTTGTGGCAAAGCACCCGAAAACCAAGCCAAGGCTTGAGCACATTCTTAACTCTGAATCGAAGCTAGATGTTGAAAGGCTTGCTGGGGAGGCTGTAAAGAACACTGAGATTATTAGAATAAAACCAAATTAATAATTTATGTATAAGTATGAAAATCTTAAAGCAGTAATAATAATATACTGATAATACTTAATTTTTACGCAAACTTAGTATTTCCATAATATTATTAGTATTTAATCAAATATACCTTGAGATTTTAAATCGGGTGATTATAATATGCTGCTTTGGAGGATAAGAATAACTAAAACAATCATAGCGTTGTCGTTGATTTCAGCTTCAGTTTTTATTTTTGTCCTGATATGCGGGTATACCCTTAATGCTAAAACCTTCTACAAAAACATTTACGTTGAAGGAGTAGATTTATCCGGCAAGACTTTGTATGAGGCCAGCGAAATACTTAAGGTGAAGGTCTCGCAAGAATATATTAATAATGCTATTGCACTAAAATACAAGAATAACACATGGCAAATCAAGATGGCGGATATCGGGCTAAACATGCAGCTTGAAGAGGCACTTGGCAAAGCATACCGCTTGGGAAGAGACGGAGATTTAATTCAAAGGCTTTGCCGCATATTGAAAATGAGAATTAACCCTATAAATATAAGCCTTCAATGTAAGCTTAACCGTGATAAGCTAACAGAGCATTTAAGTCATATAAAAACAAAAATTGATATACAGGAAAAGAACGCCTCAGTAAGCTTTAAAAAAGGCATAATTACAATTAATAAAGAAACTGTTGGAAAGCAGATGCCCATTGACAAAAATATAGAATTGTTGGAAAATCGAATTGTACAAAGAAATTTTGAAGATTTTGAGATATATGTAGAGGAAAAACTGCCTGGTATTTTATATTCCGACATTAAAGAAATCAGTAGCGTATTAGGTACCTTTACAACAGCATATAATGCGAACGATGCCAACAGAAGCCATAATATAAGGCTGGGCGCTGAAAGATTAAACAACCTGTTGTTGATGGCCAATGATATATTTTCCATGAATGAGGCTTTAGGCCCCAGAACACTTGAAAATGGTTATCTTGAAGCGCCGGTGATTTTCAGAAATGAGCTTGTCCCAGGAGCCGGGGGCGGAGTTTGCCAGGTTACAACTACACTTTATAACGCTGTGCTCCTATCCGGGCTGGAGGTGCTTCAAAGGACTCATCATTCATGGCCTCTGGGTTATGTGGAACCTGGGCGGGATGCCACAATAGCAGATGATTACATTGATTTCAAATTCCAGAACAGCATGGGCTATCCTGTTTGTATTGTCTCAGAAGCGGCGGGAGGCTCTTTGACGATAAGCATACTGGGCAGGTCACCTGAGGTTCCTGTAACGATTAGACTAAAGACTCAAATATTGGAGGAATATCAACCTGACGGAGAAGAAATTCTGGTAGATAATACTGTTCCAGAAACAGATAAAATAGTTGTACGAGAAGCAAAAAAGGGCGTGAAGGTTGTCTTATATAGGGAAACATACAATAAAGGCGGTGAGCTTCTCAACAGAGAAAAAATATCAGAGGATATTTACAAGCCGGTAAAGGCACAGGTTAAGGTCAGCCAGAAATATCTTGACGGATTGAAACGAACAGAGTAAATTAATGTGAGGTCGTATCAATGAATGCTGCATTATACAATACAACAATTGATTGTCCGGTATGTAGAAATAAATTTGATGTAACAAAGGTAAAATCAAAAACCAGTAAAGTAGTGTCCAGGGATCCGGATTTTTGTATTCATTACGAAGGTATAAACCCTCTGCTATATGACGCATGGGTTTGTGAAAATTGTGGATATGCAGCTTTGCAGGACAAGTTCGGTGCCATAAGTGACAAGGATGTAGAAACAATTCTTCAGAATATCACCCCCCGCTGGAACAAAAGAAGCTTCGCAGGCGAGAGAAGCATAGAGATTGCGCTTGAAGCGTTTAAAATAGCTTTGTTCAATTTGCAGCTAAGGAAGGCTAAAGCCAGCGACATCGCAAAGGTATGCCTTAGGATAGCCTGGCTCTACAGGATTAAAAAGGACGAAAAAGAAAAGGAATTTTTAAGCTTTGCACTGAAAAATTACAATGAGGCATATGAGAAAGAGGTCTTTCCGGTTGATAAGCTTGATGAGCATACCTGCGTATACATGATTGCAGAGCTGAACAGGCTTGTGGAAAACTATGAAGAAGCATTGAAATGGTTTGGCAGGCTGATATCATCTCCCCAGGCAAGACTTAATGAAAAGCTGATACAAAGCGCCCGCGAGCAGGTTCAAGCCATACGTAGGCAGATGGGAAAATAATGTGTTTCGATTTATGTAACCTCGTATAAATTAATACATATAATGAATAATAAACAATTGACAATGCTATTTTTACTATTTATAATGTTTTTATCAAATGAATATATGGCGAATGAATGTTATGGGAGAGATACCTTGAAAGGTACACCGAAGGAGTAGCACTCTCAGGTTAAGTGACTATAACAGGACGCACCTCTGGAGAGACCGTCAAGGCGCCGAAGGGGCAAGTTTCCTTAAGGAAATAATCTCTCAGGCAAAAGGACAGAGTTAAGCATATACCAAGTACTGAAATAATATATTTTGTGAATTAAAAATTATGATAGTACTCGAAAAGTTGTATATACCGGAGGCGAATTTTGTATAAATTTGTCTCTTTTTATTTTTGTGAAAATTGAAGTTTTTTATAATGGATTTTTGCAGCACAATCAAGTAAATTTTTTAACATAAAAATCATACCAGGAGGTTTTATTAATGTACAGCCTAAAGGAAATATCTAAAGTTGATCCTCAGATAGCTTATCTGATTGAGGATGAAGCAAACCGACAGAGGAACAAAATCGAGCTTATTGCATCTGAGAATTTTGTCAGTGAAGCGGTAATGGAAGCAATGGGAACACCTTTGACCAACAAATATGCGGAAGGTTACCCCCAAAAAAGGTATTATGGAGGCTGTGAACATGTCGATGTTATTGAGCAGCTGGCAATCGACAGGGCAAAGCAGCTTTTCGGAGCAGAACATGCCAACGTTCAGCCCCACTCCGGCGCCCAGGCAAATATGGCAGTATTCTTTGCGGCTCTTGAGCCTGGCGATACCTTTATGGGAATGAATCTTTCACATGGCGGTCACTTAAGCCACGGCATGGCTCTGAATATATCTGGCAAGTATTACAAAGCTGTATCCTATGGAGTAAGAGAAGACAACTGCAGGATAGACTACGAAGAGGTAAGAAGGATAGCCCTTGAAAACAGGCCCAAACTGATCCTCGCAGGAGCAAGCGCATATCCAAGAACATTGGATTTCAAAGCTTTCCGTGAAATAGCCGATGAGGTTGGCGCATTATTCATGGTTGATATGGCTCATATTGCAGGCCTTGTTGCTGCCGGGCTTCATGCAAACCCAGTGCCGTATGCAGATTTTGTAACAACAACAACACATAAGACGTTAAGAGGCCCCAGGGGAGGAATGATTCTCTGCAAGGAAGAGCATGCCAAGAAAATCAACAGCGCAGTTTTCCCGGGAATCCAGGGAGGTCCTCTCATGCATATTATTGCAGCAAAGGCTGTAAGCTTTAAGGAAGCACTAAGCGACGAATTCAAAGCTTATCAGGCTCAGGTCGTGAAAAATGCGGATGCTTTAGCTAAAGCTTTGTTATTGAAAGGCTTCAATATTGTTTCCGGAGGAACGGATAACCACTTGATGCTTGTAGACCTGAGGAACAAGGGTATAACAGGCAAGGATGCACAGCTCATGCTTGATGAAGTAAGCATAACCTGCAACAAAAACGGTATTCCCTTTGACACTCAGAGTCCTTTTATCACAAGCGGTATCAGACTCGGAACACCGGCTGTCACCACAAGAGGCATGAAGGAGGAAGACATGTCTGAGATTGCAGAGCTTATTAACATGGCTCTGACTAATTTTGAAAATACCAGGGAAGAGGTTTCTGCAAGAGTTAACAGGCTTTGCCAAAAGTATCCTCTGTACGATTAGAATTAAAGAGGAATGAAAAATATGGGGACACTAGCCGTATAGACAGTGTCCCTGTTCTATTCTTTTCCTTGAAACACTTGATGTTCTTGGGAAAAAGATTTATTATTTATAATATATTAATCTTGAACGGGAAAGGTACCATGAAGGAAAAGAAGGAACCACTGGCATACAGGATGTCGCCCAGGACTCTGGAAGACTTCGTAGGACAGGAGCATATTGTTGGAAAGGACAAGCTGCTGTACAGGATGATTAAAGCTGACAGGATATCCTCAATAATCCTGTACGGACCGCCAGGAACAGGGAAGACCTCCCTGGCCAGGATTATTGCCAATACCACAAAATCAAGCTTTGAAAAGCTTAATGCAGTCACGGCAGGTGTGGCGGACATAAAGAGAATCGTGTCGGATACTCAGAATCAGATGCTTAATCCTAATGGCAAGACAGTTCTTTTTGTAGATGAAATACACAGGTTTAACAAGTCCCAGCAGGACGCCCTTCTGCCGTATGTTGAAAACGGGACCATTGTTCTGATTGGCGCCACCACGGAAAACCCTTACTTTGAGGTTAACAAGGCTTTGATTTCAAGGTCTTCTGTTTTCATGCTAAAGCCCCTGACACAGTCACATATTAGAAAATTGATACAAGCTGCGTTGGTTGATAAAGAGAGGGGTCTTGGCAATTATGACATTAAGATGGATGACGATGCAGTAAATTATCTTGCTGATGTATGCAACGGCGATGCCAGAATGGCTTTAAATGCCCTGGAACTAGCTGCTATGACATCGGAGCTTGGAAGTGACGGGAAGATATATATCACTTTAGAAATTATAGAAGAATGCGTTCAAAAAAGAGCCATAATGTTTGACAAGTCGGGAGAAAATCACTACGACAATATCAGTGCCTTTATCAAATCAATGCGAGGCAGTGATCCTGACGCGGCAGTCTTTTATCTCGCACGGGCGTTGTATGCAGGTGAGGATCCTGAGTTCCTTGCCAGAAGGATAATAATCTGCGCCTCGGAGGATGTAGGAATGGCTAACCCGACAGCGCTTCAGGTAGCGGTTTCAGCGGCAGAAGCCGTAAGGATGACAGGTATGCCCGAGGCAAGGATTATACTGGCCCAGGCAGCTATAATGGTTGCAACCAGTCCAAAATCCAATGCTTCCTATGCAGCTATCAACAAGGCCCTTAATGATGTAGAGAACAAACGTACCGGAGATGTGCCAATGCACCTTAGGAATGCCGTTACCAAGGGTATGCAGGAGCTTGGCTATGGGAGAGGCTACAAATATGCCCATGACTTTCCGGGCAATATAGTAAAACAGGATTACCTTCCTCAGGAGGTAAAAGGCACCTTGTATTACGAGCCAACAAGCAACGGCTATGAAGCCCGAATCAAAGAATGGCTTGAACGTATAAGGAGGAGCTGAATATGATTAAAAGGATAGCTGCCTGGATTTTATTAGCAGGATTTATTCTGATTATATTAAATATTCTAGTGATAGGGTATAATAGAACATTCAGCGCATTCGCATATTTATTTTTTGCCGTATCTTTTGTTTTTTACAAAAAAATGAATAGCAACTAAGCAGTATATTTCTGCCACCTCGTGATAATAATTATAATTATACAACGAAAGAGGTGGTTTTTATTATTGTTGCGGTGCAAAAAACATTGCCGGAAATTATTGAAGGCTTAAAGGCGAAAGGGCATGAAGTGGTAGATATTGAAACATACAATTATCCGATAGACGCTATAGTGTATGAGGGAAATTCTTTTCAGATATCTTACGTTTCGAGAAACAATATGCCTGAAATGGTTAACGGTCAGAGGGGAAGCTTCGGAGTTCTTATGATAAATTCCCTTGGCAAAAGCGTTGAAGAGATAGATGATATTCTTAGGCTCAGATGCTACAGCTACTTGTTCTAAAAATATTGACATTTATTTCTTTAGGTGCTAATCTATTATAGGTAATACCGAGTAATGCACTTGGAATTGGGGGAATATTAGGAAATGAAGCTTTCCACAAAAGGCCGGTATGGAGTAAAAGCAATGCTGGATCTGGCACTGCATAATTCTGAGGGACAGGTTTCTTTAAAGAGTATTGCAGAAAGACAGGAAATCTCTGAAAACTACCTGGAACAGCTTTTTGCAAGCTTGAGAAAAGCCAACCTGGTTAAAAGCATAAGAGGATCCCAAGGCGGATACATGCTTGCGGCAGAGCCTGCAAATATAACCATAGGTTCTATTCTAAGAGCTTTGGAGGGTTCACTGGCACCAGTTGACTGCGTTATGGAAACAGATCCTGCCAAATGCAAAAGGTCTGATTGCTGTGTGACAAAATTCGTGTGGCAGAAAATCCGGGACAGTATAAACGAGGTAGTTGACTCCATTACGCTTGAGGATTTGATAAATGAGTATAAAAAAACTAACAATAAGGATGAGCTAATGTTCTATATTTAATCCCTACAAAACTACTAAGATTTTGGTTTGATATTGATTTGACAGGGAATAAATATTCTAGGAAAAATGACAGCGCTTGAAATAGAATTTAAAGGAGAAAGGGAAAAATGACAGAACGAATGATTTATCTGGATCATGCAGCAACAACACCTGTGAAGAAAGAAGTTTTAGAGGCAATGCTTCCTTACTTTACAGAAAAGTTCGGAAATGCTTCATCAATATATACTATAGGAAGAGAAAGCAAAAAAGCTCTTGAAGAGGCTAGAGACAAGGTTGCAGCTGCTATCGGCGCCCAGTCCAAGGAGATTTTTTTCACAGCATCCGGAACAGAGGCAGACAACTGGGCAATTAAGGGAGTTGCTTATTCAAACAGAACCAAGGGTAATCATATTATAACCACGGCAATAGAGCACCATGCCGTACTGCACGCATGCCAATATTTGGAAAGCGAAGGTTTTGAAGTAACATATCTGCCTGTAGATAAAAACGGATTGGTTTCTGCAGAACAAGTAGCTGCTGCAATTAAGCCAGAAACCATTCTAATTACCATAATGTTTGCAAACAATGAAATAGGAACCATTCAGCCTATTGCTGAAATTGGCAAGGTTGCAAGGGAAAAGGGCGTTTATTTCCACACGGATGCTGTACAGGCTGTAGGAAATATTCCCATAGATGTTTCAGACATGAATATCGACCTACTGTCCCTGTCATCTCATAAGTTTTACGGTCCAAAGGGAGTTGGTGCCCTATATATAAGAAAGGGAGTAAAAATTACTTCATTTTTGCATGGAGGAGCCCAAGAGCGGGGAAGAAGGGCCAGCACAGAAAATGTCGCAGGCATTGTAGGCTTGGGAAAGGCAATAGAAATCGCATGCGGAAATCTTGAAGATAAAAACAGAAAGCTAATTGCAATGCGTGAGAGAACAATTGAGGAAATAATGAAAAAAATTCCATTTGTAAAGCTAAATGGACATAGAACTCAGAGGCTTCCAGGCAATGTAAACTTCTCTTTTGAGTTCATAGAAGGAGAATCACTACTCTTGATGCTTGATATGAAAGGTATAGCTGCATCCAGCGGCTCTGCATGCACCTCTGGGTCTTTAGACCCTTCACATGTGCTGCTTGCCATCGGCCTGCCGCATGAAATTGCTCACGGGTCCTTAAGGCTTACCTTTGGAGAAGAGAATACTGATGAGGATATTGATTATTTAATGGAAGTACTTCCAATGATAGTTCAAAGGCTGAGAGAAATGTCACCTCTTTACGAAGCTGTAGCAAAAAATAATACCTAAGGGGAAAAATGTAGAAAGAAGGACAATACCATGTATAGTGAAAAGGTTATGGATCATTTTATGAATCCGAGGAATGTTGGAGAGATAGAAAATGCCGACGGAGTCGGACAGGTTGGCAACGCCAAATGCGGTGATATTATGAAGATGTACCTTAAAATTGAGAATAATGTGATAATCGACGCAAAGTTCAAGACTTTCGGATGCGGAGCTGCAGTTGCCACAAGCAGCATGGCAACAGAGCTTATTATAGGAAAAACTGTTGACGAAGCACTTCAGATAACCAATAAAGCTGTTGCAGATGCTCTTGATGGTCTTCCTCCTGCTAAAATGCATTGCTCAAATCTTGCAGAAGAAGCTATTAACTCTGCAATTGAGGACTATAAAAGACGTAAAGGACTTATAGACGATAATGCCTCCTGTGATGCCTGCAGCAGGCGCTGTGACGACGTGCAGCACAGCCATGGCATTGAATGAAGACGAAGAATAACCGGGGTGTGAAAGTTGAAAAAAAGTGTGATGCTAGGCATGAGCGGCGGCGTTGACAGTTCTGTAGCTGCCGCTATATTATTGGAACAGGGCTTCGAGGTTATTGGAGTAACCATGCAGATTTGGCCTGATATTGTCGAAGATAAGCAAAAAAGCGAAGGGGGCTGCTGCTCGCTTTCTGCTGTTGATGATGCCAGAAGAGTGGCGGACAAGCTTGGGATACCATATTATGTATTGAACTTCAAGGATGTGTTCAGAGAAAAGGTGATAGATTACTTTAAGGATGAGTACTTGAAGGGTAGAACCCCAAATCCATGCATTGCCTGCAACAGGCATGTTAAGTTTGATGCAATGCTTAAGAAAGCCTCTTCGATGGGCTTGGACTATGTTGGTACAGGGCATTATGCTCAAATCGGTTATGATGAAAAACTTAAGAGGTACCTCCTTCGAAAGTCGGTAACAGCAACAAAGGATCAGACGTATGCGCTATATAATCTGAATCAGGAGCAGTTATCCAGAATACTTATGCCTATCGGAAGCTATACCAAGGACAAGGTAAGAGAAATAGCGGGAAAGATAGGCCTTTGTGTTGCCGGCAAGCCAGACAGTCAGGAAATATGCTTTGTTGAAGATAATGATTATGGAAGGTTTATTAGAGAAAATACAGACTATGAGATTGCACCGGGAGATTTTGTTGACACCAGGGGCAACATACTCGGACGGCACAAGGGAATAGTCCATTACACAGTAGGGCAGAGAAAGGGCCTTGGCATTTCATTTGGAAAGCCAATGTACGTTGTTGAAATTGATGTTCAAAGAAACAGAGTCGTTCTTGGAGACGACTCGGAGGTTTTTTCAAATGCACTCATAGCAGAAGATATAAATTTTATTTCTATTGACAGCCTTAAAGAGCCTCAAAGAGTAAAGGCTAAAATCAGGTATTCGGCAAAAGAGGCTGATGCAGAGGTAATACCTTTGGAAGACGGTTGTGTTCAAGTTGTGTTTGATGCACCGCAAAGAGCCGTTACACCAGGGCAATCAGTAGTGTTTTATGACGGAGACATAGTAGTAGGCGGGGGTGTAATCAAAAATCCTATTTGATGGAAGTCACTCAGTACAATGATTATTATATTTTATCAAAAATGGCTTTCCTGTTCTCATAATGAGCCAGATATTTAAAGCCTGCTTCCTGCAAGGCTTCCTTCACATAGCTGAAGCTGTGGCCAAGATGCTCAATATAATGGGCATCAGAACCAACTGTAATTATTTCCCCTCCAAGTTCCTTGAAACGCTTTATAATATCGAAATCAGGTATGGGCGTTCCCAAATTGCTGCGCAAGCCTGAGGTGTTGATTTCTATCCCTTTTCCGTCGGATATGACATTTTTCAGGATAGAATCAATAATATCAGGGTAATCAACATATCTTAACGTATTGTCGTCATAGCTTCCATATCTTCTGACATAACCGATGTGGCCTATAACATCATAGTTTTTAAAGTACGCAGTTGCATCAAGTACTGCATCTAGATACCGCAAGTCGCTTTGCATCTTGCTCTTGCCCTTGTAGTATTCCCTTAAATATGGATCCATGCCATCTATTACATGTACGGAAGCTATAACAAAGTCAAAATCGTATGCTGCTACTATTTTTAAATTCTCATTATTGGTACAGGGCTGAAGGCCAACCTCAATACCCTTTATGACATGTAATTTATTTTTAAATTTATTTTTTATTTCATCTATGGTTTTAGAATAATCATCAAAATTTACAACAAAGTTGTCATATCCTGGATAATCAAGATCCAAATGGTCAGTAAAGGCTATTCCTTCAAGGCCCAGCTCCACAGCCTTCATGCATGCATCGTCCGGAGACATTTTGCTGTCTGTAGAAAAGGTGGTGTGAGTATGAGAATCAAACATCTGAAATCTCCTTTTTGCTTTATCAAATACATATAACTTTTTCCATGCAAGCTATTTATCGTATTTAATATAGCACCCTCAAGCAACAAATTCAATAATGTTACGGAAAATTAACACATGTAATAGTGTTCTAAACAGAGCGTTTAGCAGTCAGAAGCATTTTATTTAAAATAAATATTATGATGAGAAACAAAGTGCCAATTACTGCAAACTCAAATTTTTTAAAAATTGGTCTGATTACTGTCTCATATCGTTGACCAAAGACATAGCCAAGGTATATCAGCATGAAATTCCATGGCAGCATGCCCAGCAGGGAATAGAAACTGAATTTACCAAAATTTATTCTTGCGATTCCCGAAGGCAGCGAAATGAAGGTCCTGATTACAGGCAGCAGTCTTCCAAAAAATACGGCTGCATTTCCGTATCTTTTGAAAACCTTTTCAGCCTGGTAAAAGTGGTTTTCGGAAATAAAAAAGTATTTCCCGTATTTTAAAATAAAAGGTCTTCCTCCATAATATCCGATATAGTAGGCGAGGATAGACCCAAGCATGCTTCCCGCTGCGACGGCAATATTCGCACCTATGAATGAAATAGTGCCGCTGTATGCCATATTGCCGGCAAGAGGCAGGATAACTTCACTGGGAATGGGTATACAGGCACTTTCCAAAAGCATACCTGCCGCAATACCCCAGTAGCCTGACATGCTTATTAACTGAACAACAACAAGCAGGACTCTTTCAATGGACTCAAGCATTAACAGCTCCTCCGGTATTTGCCCCGCCAAAGGGAGTTGCTTTAAGGAGCATTTGAGCTCTCCAAGGATGTTTCCTCGTTGGACGGGTTGCTCTGAGTTTTTGAGCCGCTTTGAACCGACTGCTCGGAAGGTGTTGTGCTTTCGGGTACAGTCTTTGAAGCGGTTGGTTCCTGCTGTTTGGTGCCTTCCGGTTTTGCATTTGATTTTTGCGGCTGCTTATTACTATTCTTATTATCAGCAAAGCCGCTTTTAGAATCAAAATATTGTTTAATTATCTCGGAGGTTTTAGCTTTATCATGGATAAAATACCAGCCTCCGGATGAATGAGCATCCTCTCCAGGTACCCGCAGCATTATAATGTTTGAAGAATTAATCTTGCCGATATTTCTTAAGAGCTTTATAGCATCATCCATTTTAATATTAGTCTGAATATTTTTATAGACTATGCTCATTATACTATTAAGCTTTGTGAAATTATAGAGGTTAGCCTTCTGCCTTATGACCTCCCTGATAAAGCTTTGCTGAGCCTCGATTCTTTTTATATCGCTGCCGTCGTAGTATTTCATTAAGCTGTCGTCATACCGGTTTGGCTGCCTGAAGCGCATAAATTGCTCCGCTTTTGCTCCGTCAAGACGCTGCTGTCCTTTTTTTAAATGAATATGCAGATTTTGAAGAGGGTCATCGTAATCCATGTCAACTGGCACATAAAAATCAACTCCTCCAAGCAAATCAATAATCTTTCTAAAGGAAGAGGTATCAATATACACATAGTATTTTATTTTAACCCCAAAGAGCTTGCTTACTGTTTCCACAGCAAGCTTTTCACCGCCGACAGGGAAAGCGGAATTGATTTTCGGAACGCTTGAGCCTTTGACGGGAACCTTTGTGTCCCTGGGTATGGATAACAAATTTAAACCCGCAGTAGCCGGATTGTAATTAACCAGGATGATAGTATCTGTATTACTTGCGACTTTATCGCCGCCAAGCACAAGTATGTTTACCGGTTCTTTTTCCAGTCTGAAGGGCTCAAGAAGATCACTTATAATTCCTCCTTCATTCCCGAGGTAGCCATGGAAGGACAGTATAACCATCCCTGACAGGAAGAGAAATAATGATACAGCGGTACTAACAATAAAAATATATTTTCTGGCATTCATATATTATAACAAACCTCACTTTTCTTCACCATTATAATCTGCTAGGGGGTTGCTGTCCACAGCCTTTTTCAATTGCGGGTTGTCAACGTGGGTATAAATTTCAGTTGTTGATATGCTTTCATGCCCGAGAATCTCTTGAAGCGACCTGATATCAACATTTCCATGCTTGTACATAAGGGTGGCGGCTGTATGCCTCAATTTGTGCGTTGAATATCTTTCCGGGTCAAGCCCGGAAGATTTTATATATTTTTTGACTATATGCTGAACTGTTTTGTTGCTTATTCTTTGCTTTCTTTCGCTTAAGAAAAGGGCATTTTTATCTTTCACGCCATCAGCCGGGCGAACCCTCATGTAAGCTTCTATAGCCAGCCTGCAGGCTTTATTCAGGTAAATGGTTCTTTCCTTGTCGCCTTTTCCCACTACGGTCAAGGTATCGCCCTTGATTTTGTTAAGGTTGATGCTGACAAGCTCAGACAGACGAAGTCCGCAGTTTAAAAACAAGGTGATTATTGCGTAATCTCTTTCGCGGTTTTCACCTTCAATAGCGCTCAAGAGTCTTTTGCTTTCCTCAATGTTAAGATATTTGGGAAGCTTTTTCATTATTTTTGGCGACTCAAGCTCAATGGCAGGGTTTGTATCTAAAAGCTTTGCTTTATTTGTAAGGTATTTGAAGAAGGATTTTATGCTAGCGACCTTCCTGGCCCTTGAGGCTGCATTAATATCACGTTCTCTGCTTAGAAAGGACATATAGGAATATAGATCGCTGAGAGTAATTGTTCTGATTTGTTCTATGGTTATATCAGATATATCAATTTCTTCGAATTCTTTATTAACAGAGGATAAATTCCTGTGAATCTTAAAAAACCTGAAAAACATTCTCAGATCAAAATAATACTCTTTTGCAGTGTTTTTTGATTTTCCTTTGATGGTCTCCAAATAGCTTATAAAATCATTCACTACTAAAGGTGCATCATTCATAAAGACTCTCCTCTTTATCGTATGTACCTATTAATTATACAACATTTTTTTCATATTTTAATATATATTTAATTTCTGTTGTCAGAGCAAAATGAATAGTGACAATAAAAAAACCTCAAAGAATAAATTCTTTGAAGTCACACAGAA
Organism: Clostridia bacterium; assembly: GCA_026417615.1. Lineage (GTDB taxonomy): Bacteria > Bacillota > Clostridia > Acetivibrionales > JAFADI01 > SKW22. Next base: position 2,374 of record JAOACY010000066.1, on the reverse strand, counting down.
GGAATATTTATTATGTTTATAAGAAATCTTTATCAATTATCTGAGTGCACAGATAGTTAATTAACATTTGATCCGAAATTCCATCAGGAGAAATTACATTTCGTTTTATCAAAATTGAAATGTATTCCTGTAATTCAGGTGATAGTCTGGTTGTATCCATACGCAACGCCTCCTGATTATTATTTATTTATTAAAGTGATTAAATAATATATCAGTTTTGTTAAAAAAATATTCTAAATGTTTTAATAAATTGTAAACAATATATACCAAAGCCGTTTTAGAATGATAAAATATAGTGTAAAATTGCATATATAATTATCGGCAGGAGGTATAATGGGAAAAGAAATAGAAAGAAAATTTCTAGTTATTGGTGATGGTTATAAACCAAATTCAAAACTATCTTATTTTAAGCAGGGATATCTTAGCACAAATCCCCAGCGAACCGTAAGGGTCAGGCTAAATGGCAATAAAGGTTATATTACAGTCAAAGGCATATCAAATGGTGCAGTACGCCCCGAATATGAATATGAAATTCCTGCGGAAGATGCTGAAGAAATGCTGGAGGGCTTGTGCGAAAAGCCTCTTATAGAAAAATACAGATATGAATGCTACTTTAAGGGTTATAACTGGGAAATTGATGAGTTTTTTGGAAAAAACGAGGGCCTTGTTATTGCCGAGATTGAGCTTAGTGATGAGGATGAGTGCTTCGAAAAACCTGAATGGGTAGGTGAAGAAGTGACTTCAGATTCCAGGTATTTTAATTCCAGCCTTGTAAACAATCCTTATTGCAATTGGAAGTAAAGGACATAAGTCATATTCTTTTTAAAGAACAGCACTTTGATAAAATATTAACCATTTATTCACAAATAATTCGAATAAAATTAACAATCCTGTTGTAATATTATAAACAGATAAGAGTTACACAAACCTTTTTCCTCCTTATTATTAATATATTAAACCTTCCGTGCAATGGCCTTAGTCAATAACTAAGGCCTTAATTATTTTGAACCTCCTTCTAATTATACAAAATTATTATTTTGTATAATTAAAGCAAAAATATTTTAGATAAAGGTATTATTTTACTTATATCTAAAATTCTATGCCCTCTCTTGCAGGAATGCCTTTTTGCAAAGGATGCTTAACGCACTTTATGTCAGATATATAGTCAGCTGCCTCGGCAATTTCTTCTGGAACATTACGTCCCGTCATAATTATTTCAATACTTTCAGGTTTGTTTTTTAATACACCGACAACCTCATTGACATCTAGGAATTTATTGCTTAAAACTCCCATTATTTCATCAATAATTAATACATCACATTCCTTATTATTTAGAACCATCTTTATAAATTCAAATCCTTTTCTGATTTCTCCTTTTAATTCCTCACGCTGTTCTTCATTCAAGGTCCATACAAAGCCTCTCTGTTTTTCGAAACGGAACAGTTTGAAATCAGGCTCTAGCCTTTTTATTATTTCCAATTCTCCAGAAGGGCCGCTTTTTAAGAATTGTACCATATAAACTCTGTTGCCGCGTCCTAAAGCACGTATGCCTTGTCCTACGGCAGCCGTTGTTTTTCCTTTTCCTTCTCCGGTATATACTTGTATCAATCCCTTTTCCATAGAATTTCCTCCCGGTTTACCCCAAATTTAATATTCACTGCTTTGGCAGAATTAACATTATTTTACCAGCAAAACTTCAGCAGAACAACTTCCAATTTTTTTATATAAAAAAGTATTGACACATAGGTTCTATGCTAGTATAATAAGTTTTGCTGTCAGACAAATGCGGTCGTGGTGGAATTGGCAGACACGTACGTTTGAGGGGCGTATGCGCGAGCATATGGGTTCAAGTCCCATCGTCCGCACCAAAAAAAAGCACTGAGAAATCAGTGCTTTTTTTGTATATAATTCTATCCGAGATCACTAGTGTGTGCTAAACAACCAAATAATTCATTTTGAGATGTGTCGTTATCTAACAATAATCTTTTAGGTTAACAGTTACGGAGGTCTTCTATGTTTTTTATTGGAGTATTCGGTATCAGTGATGCACAAAAGCATATTGGAACTTATAATAATGCTATTTGCCCATCCTGCGGCTCCCTGACACGTTACGAAATATTTAAGAGTTACAGCTATCTCCACATATTCTTCATTCCCATATTCCGATGGAGTGTGCGGTATTATGTGCAGTCTGCTTGCTGTAATCGAGTTTTTGAATTGGACCCTTCAATAGGAAAGCAGGTCCTGGACGGCCATCAACCCGAAATTAAGGATGATTACTTGAATCCCCTTCGACAGCACCAAACCCATTTTGTCTGTAAAAACTGCAATACCTGTCTCTTATACACATCTGACGCTGCCGACGAGCGATCTA
>JAOACY010000040.1 GCA_026417615.1 Clostridia bacterium | reverse complement strand
TGCTATTTGCTTTGCTGCTTGGCCCAGGAATCCTTAAGCGCTACTATTCTGTTGAACACCAGACAGCCTGGCTTGGAGTCCTTGGAATCCACGCAGAAATAGCCCATTCGCAGGAATTGGTACCGGTCGCTGTTACCCGCTTTTTTAAGCTCAGGCTCAACCTTGCAGCCCGTTAAGACTTCAACGGAATTCGGGTTGAGGAAAGCCTTGTAATCCCCGCCTTCTTCAGCATCAGGATTAGGAACGGAGAAAAGCCTGTCATAAAGGCGAATTTCGGCATCAAGTGCATGCTGTGCGGACACCCAGTGAATGGTGCCCTTGATTTTTTTCCCTTCAGGGGCATTGCCTCCTCGGGTTGAAGGGTCATATGTGCAATGTATCTCTGTCACATTTCCGTTTTCATCTTGAATAAAGCTCTCACACCTTACAATATACGCATGCTTAAGCCTGACCTCACCCCCCGGGTACAACCTGAAATATCCCTTGGGCGGGTTTATCATGAAATCATCCTTCTCAATATAAAGCTCTCTTGAGAAAGGCACCTTTCTGGTTCCGGCGGAAGGATCCTCAGGATTGTTCTCAGCCTCGAACTCTTCAACCTGTCCTTCGGGATAATTATCTATAATAAGCTTGACAGGGCGAAGCACAGCCATTACTCTTTCAGCCTTTTTATTCAATTCCTCCCTTATGCAGTGCTCAAGCAGAGCAATGTCAACTGTGCTCAAGGTCTTCGCCACGCCGATCCTTTCGGCAAAATCCCTTATGGATTCAGGTGTGAAGCCTCTTCTTCTCAAGCCCGACAGAGTAGGCATCCTAGGATCATCCCACCCGTCCACATAACCGTTCTTCACGAGCTCAATCAGCTTTCTCTTGCTCATGACAGTGTATGTCAGATTCAGCCTTGAAAACTCAATCTGCCTGGGCTTTGCCGGCACACTGACATTTTCGACAAACCAGTTGTATAAAGGCCTGTGGTCTTCGTATTCCAGGGAGCACAAAGAATGTGATATTCCCTCTATCGCATCGGACAAGGGATGCTGGAAGTCATACATTGGGTAAATGCACCATTTGTCGCCTGTTCTGTGGTGGTGAGCCCTGCGTATTCTGTATATGACGGGATCCCTCATATTAAGGTTGGGTGAAGCCATATCAATCTTTGCCCTCAGTACCCTGGAGCCGTCAGGGAATTCTCCGGCCTTCATCCTTCTGAACAAATCGAGATTTTCTTCTACAGACCTGTTTCTATATGGACTCTCCTTGCCGGGCTCCGTCAGAGTTCCCCTGTACTCCCTCATCTCATCCATGCTAAGGTCGCAAACATAAGCCAGTCCCTTTTTTATAAGCTCCTCCGCATACTCATACAGCATGTCGAAATAGTCAGAGGCAAAAAACAACCTGTCATCCCAGTCGTATCCAAGCCAGCGTACGTCTTCCATTATGGAATTGACGTACTCAGTCTCTTCCTTGGCAGGGTTGGTGTCATCAAAACGAAGATTGCAAACACCCCCGAATTTTTTCGCGGTCTCGAAATCTATGCAAATCGCCTTCGCATGACCTATATGCAGGTAACCGTTCGGCTCAGGCGGAAACCTCGTATGAACCTTTTCGTAACGTCCCGATGACAAGTCCTCCTTTACCGCCTCGTCAATAAAGTTTACCGGCCTGTCTGCAGCATTATTTTCTTCCATGCCGTTTGGCGCTGTCACTTTTTCATCCAAGCTCAACTTAATTCCTCCTTTAGCTTTTCTATGCCTTTCCGGATTCTAACCAAGGTTTCTTCCTTCCCTAAAATATCAGCAAGCTCAATAGCTCCTCCAGGTGTGACCTCCTTACCTGTAATAGCTGTTCTTATGGGCCAGAGCATTTGCCCGTTTTTTATTCCCATCCTTTGAACCAGCTCCATAAGGCAGTCATGTATGGCTTGTTCATTCCATTCGGTCAGCCCTTCCAATACCGGAAGTGCAGCCTCAAGACTCTCAAGCGAATTTTCGCAGGTTGTCTTCATCTTCTTGTGTACATAAAGCTCGTTGCTGTACTCAGGCAATGCATCTATAAAATCCACTTTACCGGGGATGTCTTTTAGAACCTCGGTTCTTTGCTGCAATATCCTGCTCACCTTAACCAGGTCAATACTCTTGTTTTTTATTGCTCCTTCATAGTAAGGCAAAACCTTTGCATGAAAAGCCTCCGGAGACATTTTCCTGATATATTCGGCATTAAACCAGTTCAGCTTGGCAAAGTCAAATGCAGCAGGCGATTTGCTTATACCTTTGATATTGAATGCCTTCTCCAGCTCGCCAATGGTGAACATCTCCCTGTTGTCGCTCGGGCTCCAGCCTAGCAGCACAACGTAGTTTATAATAGCTTCCACAAGATACCCCATTTCTATAAGGTCTTCGAAGGAAGCGTCTCCGTTCCTTTTGGAAAGCTTTGTGCCATCGGGCTTGCAAATAAGCGGAAGGTGCACATACACAGGCACTTCCCAGCCAAAAGCTTCATAAAGAAGGTTGTACTTCGGGGCAGAGGACAGATATTCCGACCCTCTGACAACATGTGTTATTTTCATAAGGTGGTCGTCAATTACGTTTGCAAAATTATATGTCGGAAGCCCGTCAGACTTAATCAAAACCTGATCCTCAAGCTCCTTGTTTTCTACCGTAATAGTGCCGTATACTGCGTCATCGAAGCTGGTGCTGCCTTCCTGGGGCATTTTCTGCCTTATAACGTATGCTTCGCCGGACTCAAGCTTTTTATTGATTTCCTCTTTGCTCAGGCTGCAGCAGAAGCGGTCATATTTATAAGGTATGCCCTTTTTTTCCGATTCTTCCTTTGTCGCCGCCAATCTTTCCTTTGTACAGAAGCAGTAATAGGCATGGCCCTTCTCGACAAGCTCACTCGCATATGGAAGATATATGGCCTTCCTCTCGCTTTGCACGTAAGGCCCATATTCGCCTCCAATATCAGGGCCTTCATCATGTTGGATGCCTGCCAGCTTTAATGTTTTGTATATGACATCTACAGCGCCCTCTACAAACCTGTCCTGATCCGTGTCTTCAATTCTTAGAATAAATTGTCCTCCGAGTGATTTTGCGATAAGGTATTCATAAAGGGCTGTCCTGAGATTGCCAATATGCATATATCCCGTCGGGCTTGGGGCAAACCTGGTCCTAACAGTACTCATACTCTGATTCTCTCCTTAATTATTTACAATATGCAAAAACAGAAGGCCTTTATGACCTTCTGTTTGTATTGATTATCGGACTTTAGTCATACTAGGCTTTTCCGTTGCAGCCAAGTACATTTATCAGCTTGTTCTTAACAAGCTCCTTGATTGCTGCTCTTGCAGGCGCAAGATACTGTCTTGGGTCAAAGTGGCTTGGGTTTTCAGCAAAATACTTCCTGATGGATGCCGTCATGGCAAGCCTTAAGTCTGAGTCAATGTTTATTTTGCAAACAGCCATTGAAGCAGCCTTTCTGAGCATATCCTCAGGAATTCCTATAGCATCCGGCATTTTCCCGCCATATTTATTTATCATTTCCACAAATTCCGGAATAACCGATGAAGCTCCATGGAGAACTATCGGGAAATTGGGAAGTCTCTGTTGAATTTTCTCCAGAATATCAAATCTGAGCTTGGGAGTTTGTCCCGGCTTGAATTTGTATGCACCATGGCTGGTTCCAATTGCAATGGCAAGTGAATCAACGCCGGTTTTAGCAACAAATTCTTCTACCTGTGCAGGGTCAGTATATGCTGCATCAGCATCAGACACATTGACATCGTCTTCTATGCCTGCAAGCCTTCCAAGCTCGCCTTCTACAGTCACGCCTCTCTCGTGTGCGTAGTCAACAACCTTCTTTGTTAATGCAATGTTTTCTTCAAAGGAATGGTGTGAACCGTCTATCATAACCGATGTAAAGCCGCCGTCAATACATGATTTGCAGAGCTCAAACGTATCGCCATGGTCAAGATGCACAGCTATAGGAAGCCCGGTTTCAATTATGGCTGCCTCTATAAGCTTCATAAGATATGTATGGTTTGCATACTTTCTTGCTCCGGCAGAAACCTGGAGAATCAACGGTGCGTTTACTTCCTTCGCAGCTTCAGTGATGCCCTGAACTATTTCCATGTTATTAACATTGAACGCACCGATTGCGTAGCCGCCCTCGTAAGCCTTTTTAAACATTTCCCTGGTATTAACCAATGCCATTTTATCCAACTCCTTGTTTATTATATTATTGACTGACTTGTTAAGTTTTTATCATAATAATTTTACCAGATTTCGACTCAAAATCAAGGCTAAATTTGCTTTTTTGTGAGAATGGCTTAGAAAATCACATTAATCTTTCCAGGGTTTTCAAAAGCTGCTCCAGTTCAACCGGCTTGGGCAAAAAATCATCCATCCCGGCTTTAAGGCAATTTTGCTTATCGCTGCTCATTGCATACGCGGTCAAAGCTATGATAGGTGTATGCTTTGGAGAATCTTTTTCTATAGAGCGAATTATTGAAGCAGCAGTTATTCCATCCATTTCGGGCATCTGGACATCCATAATAACCGCATCAAAGCATCCGTCTTTGAATTTACAGATTGCTTCAAGGCCATTGTCTGCAATTTCAACATGCATTCCAAACCTGCCAAGGTATTTTGAAATTATCATTTGATTTATTTTTTCATCCTCGGCGAGCAAAACCCTGATGTTTTTATATCTTTCCCGTTGGAGTGAGCAGGTGCCGTATATACGGTTATTGCCTGGATAATTTGATTTATTAATTCTTTCAAAAGGAATGGTAAAATAGAACCTGCTGCCTTTGCCTTCGATGCTGTCCGCTCCGATACTGCCTCCCATAGCCTTGACAAGAGCTTTTGAAATGGCAAGTCCCAAGCCCGTGCCTCCGAATCTTTTTGTATATGAAGAATCTAGCTGGTTAAAGCTTTCAAAAATATGCTCCATGTTTTCCTTTGGGATCCCTATTCCGGTATCTTCAACTATAAACTTCAGGCTCATAACCTTTTCTGAGGATTCCTCAACAAGTGCTGAAACCGAAACCGTTCCGCTGCCTGTAAACTTAACCGCATTTCCAACAAGGTTTGACAATATCTGCCTCAGCCTTACTGCATCACCCATAAGGCTGCAAGGTATTTCTTGTTCTATAGTATTTATCATTGTGATATTCTTTTGCTTAGCCGCAACTCCAAACAGGGTTAAAACATCATTTATCACTTCACGGACATTAAACTCCGATTTTTCTATGGGCATCTTCCCGACTTCAATTTTAGAATAATCAAGTATGTCGTCAATTATCCTAAGCAGAGAATCTGCCGATTTCCTCGCCAGCTGCAGGCATTCTTCACTTTCCCCTTTTGAATCGGCCATCTGAGCCAGTTGAATCATTCCAAGGATGCCATTCATCGGAGTTCTGATTTCATGGCTCATATTGGCAAGGAACATGCTCTTTGCCCTGTTTGCCGAATCGGCACGCTCCTTTGCTTTTTCCAGGAGGATTTTCGCCCTCTTTTCTTCAGTAATGTCTCTGATGACACCCAGCACCTTGCAGGGATTTCCTGAATTATCAGTTTCAAGCTCCGCAACAGAGTGGATAATCCGTTCAGTCTTATCGTCAGCCCGAATTATTCTATACTCCTCATTATATGCTTTCCTTTCCTCTATCAAGCCCTTTAATGCCATATTCATTTTCATCCTGTCATCCGGATGGATAGTATCCAGAATTTGTGCCAATGTCAAAAAAGAAGTCTGGTATGAAATGCCATAAAGCATGAAGAACTCTTCCGATGCCCATATTGTATTACTATTCAAATCAAGCTCCCAGTTTCCTACATTGGCTATTTTCTGGGCTCTTTTCAGCCTGTCCTCGCTTATTCTTATATAATCTGTGTATGCCTTGAGCTCATCAAACTGCTGTTTCAATTCCTCTTCTGAAGCAGTGAGTTCTTCATGAGCCGCAGCAAGCTCTTCATAGCTTTCGGCAAGCTTTTTCTCAGTCTCCTCAACCTTTTTGAAAGCCCTGTCCAGTAGTGTATAGAGGACAACTGCTATTACTGCTACATAAAGCCAGCCCTTGTATGTGCTTATTATTATCAATGAATCATGTTCTTTTATAAGAATTTCCAGAAGCCTGTCAGAAAGTAATATCCACAAGAAGCTGATAAAAAAATATATAAGGCTTATTCGCAACGGAACAAGTCTGTAATTCAGCTTACCTCCCATTTTAAATAAAGAAGCGATATTTTTTTTTAACTTTGTAAACATTGTACTGCTCCAAAATAAAATATAAATCTATATCCTTTGAATATAATATTCGTTATAAATTAAAAATTTCCTTTTAGATTTTGAATTTATTTGTAAAATATGTTGTTAAAGGATATTTTTTTATGCAAATTCGTGAATGTTGAAATAATCGTCAGGAAAAAAAGAGGCAATAAAATTTTTCGTATGGTTTCATCATTGGCAAATTATGGCCCTACTCCGATTTGATAGACACCCAGAATGGCTGGTATAATAAAACCAGTGGAGGTGTCAAAAATGTCAGTAAAACGTTATGACAAAAATTACAAAATCGAGGTAGTTCGCAGAGCCATATCAAAGGATAAGACGGTACC
>JAOACY010000119.1 GCA_026417615.1 Clostridia bacterium | reverse complement strand
GCTGATAACAATAAAAGTCAAGCAAAGATACGGAGTGTGGAAAATGAACAGCATCTACAACAATACAGTCGATGAGGTATTGGAAAGGTTTAATACAAATGTTCAGGGCCTTTCCGAGGATGAGGCCGAAAGGAGAAGACTTGAGCATGGGCCGAATCAACTGAAGGATGCCGGCAAAAAAAGCATATTGCGGGTATTTTTGGAGCAGTTTACGGACTTTCTTGTGATAATCCTTTTGGCTGCAGCGGTTATTTCAATGTTTCTGGGAGATATAAAAAGCACGGTTGTAATAATTTCAGTTACAATTCTAAATGCTGTCCTCGGAACGGTGCAGCACATAAAGGCTGAAAAATCCCTGGAAAGCCTTAGGAATCTTGCTTCTCCGGCAGCTCGCGTCTTAAGGGACGGAAACAAGATAGAAATAAAATCCCAGGAGCTTGTGGCAGGAGATATTTTGCTGTTAGAGGCGGGGGACTATGTCAGCGCTGACGGAAGGATCATTGAAAATTTCAGCCTTAAGACAAATGAAAGCTCTTTGACAGGTGAGTCGGTAAGCGTCGAGAAAACTTCGGAAACAATTAATGAAGAAAATGTTGCAATAGGGGACAGAAGGAACATGGTGTTTACGGGCAGCCTGGTTACATATGGCCGTGCGGTTGCAGTTGTGACAAGTATAGGTATGGACACCGAATTAGGCAAAATAGCTTCGCTTCTTGCATCAGCCAAGGAAAAAAAGACACCCTTGCAGGTGTCCCTGGACAGCTTCGGCAAAAAGCTTGCGGGTGCAATAATACTGCTTTGCATAGTTATTTTTGCGCTTAATGTGATAAGAGGGTACGGAATGGTTCAATCCTTCATGTTTGCGGTAGCGCTTGCTGTAGCGGCAATCCCTGAGGCTTTGAGCTCCATCGTTACTATAGTGCTTGCCATAGGCACGCAAAAGATGGCCAGGGAAAATGCAATTGTAAGGAAGCTGCAAGCGGTTGAGAGCTTGGGAAGCGTGTCGGTCATATGCTCCGATAAGACAGGGACACTTACGCAGAACAAAATGGTGGCTGAAAAGGTATATTTCGACTCAAGGCTGGTTCACAAAACAGAGATGGATATGAATAACCCTCTGCAAAGAAGAATGATTGAAATGAGCATACTCTGCAATGACGCCGTAACAACGGATGCTCATATTATGGGCGACCCAACTGAAATCGCGCTTGTGGACTTGGCGGAGCATTATAAAGTAGATGAACTGGAGCTTAGGAAGGCATACCCCCGTTTTTGCGAAATACCCTTTGACTCTGACCGCAAAATGATGAGCACCATGAATGACTTTGGCGGTGAATTTGTTATGATTACAAAGGGAGCGGTGGATGTTATTGCCGGCAGGTTGACACGGATTGCTTCAAGTCAAGGGATAAGAGCAATAAACACTGAAGATTTGAAAAACATCGAGGACACCAACAGAATGTTATCCAAGCAGGGATTAAGGGTATTGGCGTTTGCCTACAAAACCTTTGAGCAAGCAAAGGAAATAGGGCTTGAAGACGAGAACGGCCTTATTTTCCTTGGCCTTATTGCAATGATTGACCCCCCAAGGGAAGAGTCAAAGAAGGCAGTGGAGGACTGTATAAATGCAGGAATAAAACCTGTTATGATCACAGGCGATCACAAAATAACAGCTTCAGCGATTGCAAGGCAGATAGGCATACTCAAGGATGACAGCGAGGCGATTGAGGGAAATGAGATAGAAGGGCTCTCGGACGAAGAGCTAAAAAGCCTGGTGGGGCGCATTTCAGTGTATGCCAGGGTTTCGCCCGAGCACAAGATACGGATAGTCAAGGCATGGCAGGAACTTGGAAATGTTGTGGCTATGACAGGTGACGGGGTGAACGACGCGCCTGCCCTAAAGCAGGCGGACATAGGCGTTGCCATGGGAAAGGTCGGGACTGAGGTTGCAAAGGACGCGGCTGCCATGGTGCTGACAGATGACAATTTTGCAACAATAGTTAAAGCAATATCCAATGGAAGAAGCATTTACACCAATATAAAAAACGCAATAAGGTTCCTTCTGTCAGGCAATACCGCAGGAATACTTACAGTGCTGTACACTTCTTTTATGCAGCTTCCTCTGCCTTTTTCGGCGGTTCACCTTTTATTCATAAACCTGCTCACGGACTCGATGCCTGCAATATCATTAGGCCTTGAGCCTCACAGGGAGGATGTGATGCGTGAAAAGCCAAGGGACATAAGCAGGCCGCTTCTTACAAAGTCCTTTATTCTGCATGTGCTTTTTGAAGGCGGGGTTATTGCGGCAAGTACTGTTGCGGCTTTTTATTACGGTATGAGCAGGGGGGGCGAGAAGCTTGCAAGCACTATGGCATTTGCTGTCCTTGCGTTAGCCAGGCTTCTTCATGGCTTTAACTGCCGCTGCGATTTTTCTGTTTTCAAAATAGGATTGTTTACAAACAAATACCTGTGGTATTCGCTTATTACCGGCATTGCACTGCTTGCAGCTGTTCTTTCGGTACCGCCTTTGCAGGAGATTTTCGATATATCCGGGGCTGTTGTCGGGCAGCTAGGAGCTGTGGCAGGGCTTGCCTGTCTGCCCCTTGTGCTGATTCAGGTATTCAAGGCTGTATATAGCAGCGACTATATTGATTAGTGCTGAATTCGGATAATTTGATAAAGCATTGTTGTTTTGCGAGGATTTAAGTTTGATTCTGCTGCAAAAACCCATTTTCGGAAACTTCGATGAAATCACTAACACCTTGTCTTGCAATTCCTCGCTCGCATCAATGTGACATCCTGTCACGTTATGCTCAAAATGCCATCCGTGGCATTTTGGCATCGGAATT
>JAOACY010000102.1 GCA_026417615.1 Clostridia bacterium | reverse complement strand
CCAAAAATCAAAGATGCCAGAGCCTTTCCGCCATCTGCTCCCGGGTACCAGGCTTGAATAATTGCATCTATGTGCTCGTCAGCCCATGTGACCGCCAGGGCGCTTCCTGAAAGAAGAACAAGAATAATTGGTTTGCCGGTTTTGTGCAGGGCTTCAAGCAGCATTTGCTGATTGCCGGGGAGATCAAGGTTGAATTTGTCACCGCTGCCGAAAGGATTAGACTGATCCATTTCTTCTCCTTCTATGGTTTCGTCAAGGCCAAGGCAAACCACAACGACATCGGATCTTTCTGCAGCTGCCAGGGCCTCTGATAGCCTGTCCATAGGTTCGGCCAAACCCTCAACGTTTTGTTTGTAAAGGTGGCAGCCCTCTGAAAAGTAAACCCGGGTTTCTTTGAAGACTGCTTCCTTAATGCCGTCAAGCATTGTGGTATAACCGGAGGCAGTACCGTGGTAATTACCCATAAGAGCAATCCTGCTGTCGGCATTGGGACCTATAACTGCAATGGATTTGAGCTTGCTTTTATCCAAGGGAATAAGGTTGTTCGAGTTTTTGAGAAGCACCATGGATTCCTTTGCTGCCTCCAAAGCCAAAGCTCTGTGTTCACGACAATCGTTCATTTCATATGGAATGCTTGCAAATGGAACCTTATCCGGCGAATCAAACATCCCAAGCTTCATTCTGGTCATCATAAGCCTTTCTACAGACTGGTTTATGGTCTCTTCTGAAACAAGCCCTTCCTTATGGGATATCAGAAGATTGGCATACATATTGCCGCAGTTCAAGTCACAGCCGTTGTTGACCGCAAGCGCAGCCGATTCTGGAGCTGTCCTTGTAACTCCGTGGTGTTCATGGAAATCTTTGATAGCCCAGCAGTCGGAGGTTACATGGCCTTTGAAGCCCCACTCTCCGCGCAATATCTTTTTCAGCAGAGTTTCGCTTCCGCAGCAGGGCTCTCCGTTGGTTCTGTTGTATGCGCCCATGACAGCCTCGACCTTGCCCTCCACAACACAAGCTCGGAAAGCGGGAAGATAGGTTTCTCTCAGATCCTTTTGAGAAACAACTGCGTTAAATTCATGCCTTTCGGCTTCAGGGCCGCTGTGAACGGCGAAATGCTTGGCACAGGCGGCTGCCTTTAGGTATTTTGGGTCATTTCCCTGGATACCCTTTATAAAAGCAACTCCAAGTCTTGCTGTGAGGTAGGGGTCCTCCCCATAGGTTTCATGGCCTCTGCCCCATCTTGGGTCCCTGAAAATATTCACATTGGGAGACCAGAAGGTCAACCCCTTGTAAATGCCGTGATCCCCCTTCCTCTGGAATTCATGGTATTTTGCTCTTCCTTCTGTGGATATGACATCTGCAATCCTATAGATTAAATCCTCATCAAAGGTGGCAGCCATTCCTATAGCCTGAGGAAACATGGTTGCTACACCTGCCCTTGCAACTCCGTGAAGGGCTTCGTTCCACCAGTTGTAGGAAGGTATGCCGAGGCGGGGGATTGCAGGTGCGTTGTAAACCATCTGCGTTACCTTTTCCTCCAGTGTCATCCTGGAGACCAGGTCTTTTGCCCGCACTTCAAAGCTTAGATTTTCGTTCATATATGGGGGTATTCCGGACATATTTCATCCTCCTGACTTTTTTATTTAATTATAGAGGTTTTAATGCCGGAAGGTCATTCCATTTCTTGCTGTATAATGTCCAATTCCTGCTTTTTTGAACAAACCTGTTTTTATTTTTTTGTAGAAAGCATAAGGATTTCACATATTTCATCGGGACTTACCCTGAATTTGGAGCCGATACCCTCGTAAAACCCGTGTGCTTCGATCATGTGGATATTTAAATCAGTCCAGGTGATTACGAGGTTTGTAAGGAGGTTTTTCACAGTTGTGTTGCGTTTTTCGCTATGCCATTTATCGCTGAAGGGGCAGGGGATTGACCCCATATAATCCTCTACAATAACCTCAAAAATATCATCAACCAGCACTGGCTTGCCAAGACCTTCCATGCCCTTTTCAGTCAAGCTTCGCATTCTTTCCGCAATTTCTGTATGGCTTATGCCAAGCATATCGACAACAGCCTGATCCTGTTGCAATATGTCCGCAAGATTTCTTGCATCCTCCCCAAGGAAGCCTTCAGAGGAAAAGTAACCTGGCTTCATATTTTCCTGTATTCTCTGCAGTTCCGGACTTTGTCTCATTACCAGTCAACCTCCCAATTAAAGTAATAGTAGCAACTATGATAGATTGGCAATGGAAATAAATTTCTGGAGGGTAATTTCTTCCGACCCAAAAGGAATACTCCTGAGAAAAGTGAATTCGTGCTCCCGCCCTAAAGACATTTCCCTCGAATTCATCTTTTCGGTGCTATAGAAATTACCCCGGAAGAAACTTATTTCTAAATTGCCGTTATAGCATTAGAATTTATCAAAGAATATGGCATTATCGGCAAAGCCCTTTTTCTTCAATACATTAAGACAAGCGTTTATCATTCCGGGGCTGCCGCAAAGATATGCCTCCTTGTTTTGAGCATCTAGGATGTATCTGTCCACAACCTCTGTTATTAATCCTGTTTCACCTGACCAGTTGTCTGAAGGCTCAGGCTTTGAGAGAGCGGGTATGAACTTGAAATTGCTGTGCCGCTCCTCAAGCTCACGGAAGAAATCAATGTAATACAGGTCCTTTGCTGACACTGCTCCAAAGAAAAAGCTCATGTTCTTTTCAAGACCTTTTTGAAGAATATCTAGCACCAGTGATCTTATAGGAGCAAGTCCGGAGCCGCCGGCAATAAACACCAGATCGCTTGCGCCATCCCTAAGGAAAAAATCGCCATAGGGACCGCTTAGCGTCACCTCATCACCTTCACTAAGGTGGCTGTGAACATAGGTTGTGCATATGCCCTGAGGCACCTTGCGTATTATTAGCTCTACGGCATGATTGTCTGAAGGGGGAGAGGCCATGGAGTATGCACGGAAGACGCTTTCTTTTACTTTGCCGTAAGGCTTTGTGTATAGCTGCACATATTGGCCTGCCTTAAATCTGATTTCATCCGGCTCAATAAGCGCAAAACGAATTCCCTTGATATCGTGGGTCAATTGTTCAATCTTCTCTATGCGTGCCTTGAACTGCTTAATATTGAAAAGTTCCTCGGGAACCTTAATCTTCAAGTCCTTTTTAATTTTAATCTGACAGCTTAACCTCACGTTATTCTTTATCTCATCCTTTGTAAGATAAGGCTCTTCCGTTGGAAGCAATGGACCCGCTCCATCTATGACCTGAATCTTGCACAAACCGCATGTGGCTTTGCCGCCGCATGCGGAGGGAATAAATATTTTTTGTGAGGCAAGGCTTGAGAGCAGTGAAGATCCGCCTTCCACCTTAAGTACCCTTTCGCCGTTATTTATATCAATTTTACACTCTCCGTAGTTGTTCAGGTATTTTTCTGCTATAACGATAAAAAACGCCAGGGTGCTTGAAATTAAGGACACGCTTAAGACTGTAAAAAATATTTGCATAAATTTCTGCTCCTATCCTAAAAATCACTGTATGGTAAAAATGCCCGAGAAGCCCATGAAGGCAAGAGCCATAATACCGGTAATTATAAAGGTTATGGCAGGACCTTCAAGCCCTCTTGGGAGCTTGTTTTTTGCCATCTTCTCCCTTATCGCTGCCAGGGCGTTTATGGCAAGCCACCAGCCAAGCCCGCTTCCTATGCCAAAGAGCAGGGATTGAAGGAAATTATAGTTTCTTATCACCATAAACAATGTTGTGCCGAGTATTGCGCAGTTAACTGTAATAAGAGGAAGGAATATACCAAGCTTTATATGGAGCTCGGGCAGGAAACGGTCCATTCCCATCTCTATTATCTGGACCAGAGCCGCAATAATGGTAATGAATATTATATATTGCAGGTATTCAAGGCCTAAGGGCACAATTATGAACTTATATACCAGATGGTTGATTGCTGTCGTGAAGACCATAACAAGAGTAACAGACTTGCCAAGGCCTGATGCCGTCTTGTATTCACTGGAAACGGAAATGTATGAGCACATTCCGAGAAAATTCGAAAGTATCATGTTGCTTGTAAGTATTGACGCAAAAAATATTACTATTGGGTTTATTGCAGGGCTGTCTGCCATACTGGGCACCTCCGGGGCTTATTTTTTATGCTTTTTTACTCTCACGTGCATTAATCCTGTTTGCTGCAATCCA
>JAOACY010000097.1 GCA_026417615.1 Clostridia bacterium | reverse complement strand
ATTATAGTTTGGCACCCTGATTTTGCGGCATTATTGGAAGATAAGGAAATTGAATATATAAATCTTCTAGAAAAGATTTAGTCAGGATTTCACTGCAAAAACCCATTTTCGGAAACTTCGATGAAATCACTAACACCTTGTCTTGCAATTCCTCGCAAGTATCAATAAGGTAGAGCCGGACGAGATATACAATCTGGCTGTGCTAAACCATGTACAGGTGTCCTTTGAAGTACCTCAATACACTGTGGAAACAGACCCGGTCGGCACCTTGTGCATGGCGGCAAAAGAGCTGGGCTGGAGGCGGAAAGTGGATTTTGTCTCTTTGGTTAAGATGATGGTTAGAGAAGATTGCAAAAAGCTTAATGTCAATATTGACAGGGGATGATTCAAATGGAGATAATCGCTGTAACTCTGGCGGGAGGAAGCGGAACAAGGCTTTGGCCCTTGAGCAGAAAGCTGCTTCCCAAGCAGCTTCTTGGTCTGACAGGAGACAGGACCTTATTGCAGGAAACCCTCCGCAGGGTTGAACCGGTAATCAGGCAGCAGAATCACTGGGTTATAACCAATAATGAATTATTCTACCAGGTAAAATCCCAGATAAATGCACTCAATAGAGGAAGATGCGATGCTGATAACAAGGCGCAGGTGCTGAAAGAGCCTGAGGGTAAAAATACTGCGCCTGCCATTATTTGGGCTGCCTTCAAATGCAAAAAGCATTATGGCGGCGATTCAATAATGGCAGTGTTTCCCTCAGACCATCTGGTTATGAAGGAGGAGGCTTTCTTGCAATACTTGAAGCAGGGCATTGAAAGAGCAAGGGAAGGAAGCCTTCTGACTTTTGGAATAGTCCCTAGATATCCTGAAACAGGGTATGGATATATAAAAATACCAGAAAACTCCAATGAAAGCATACACAGGGTTGAGAGCTTCGTTGAAAAGCCGGATTACCAAACAGCAGTTAATTACCTTGAAAAAGGAAACTATTTGTGGAACAGCGGGATGTTCATTTTTCATGTAGGAACACTCCTTAAAGAAGCTTCACTGTATAGCAAGGACATCTATGAGGCTTTCGCCGGCATTGACCCGGACGACTTTTCAGAGCTTTCCGATGCTTTTAAAGCTGTAAGGCCTTTATCTATTGATTACGCCGTAATGGAAAAAACAACAAAAGCATGTGTAATCAAGGCGGATATCGGCTGGAGCGATGTCGGAAGCTGGAAGAGCTTGTACGAAGTGAGTTCTAAGGATGTCAACGGAAATGTTGTAAATGGAGATCACATTGCGATAGATACAAAAAACAGCTATATATACGGAAGAGACCGTCTTATTGTAACAATGGGCCTTAAGGATATGGCAGTAATCGACACAGCAGACGCATTGCTGGTGGCTCCGCTTGAACAGACCTACAGAACCAGGGAAGTTGTTGACAGGCTGAAGGAACAAAACAGCAGGATGCACATTGAACATGTAACTGTGGAAAGACCCTGGGGAAGGTATAAGGTATTGCAGAAGGAGCCGGGCTATAAAATCAAGCGAATTATTGTAGAACCTAAGGAAAAGCTAAGCAGGCATTTTCACCATCACAGGAGCGAGCACTGGATAGTGGTAAAGGGCACTGCCAAGGTTGCAAATGGAGATTCTGAGACATTGGTGCGTGAAAATGAATCAACCTTCATAGCGGCAGGTGTTGTGCACCGTCTTGAAAATCCGGGCATGATACCCCTTGAGATTATAGAGACCCAGTGCGGCTCTTACCTTGAAGAAGACGATATAGTCAGGCTGGATGAAGGCTATATTGTATAGCGCTTTGCGGAGGAGCAATGGAGAAGCATTCCAAAATATACGTTGCCGGGCATAGAGGACTTGTAGGCTCTGCAATAGTAAGAAAACTTAAAGAAAAGGGCTGTACCAACATAGTCGGCAGAACTCATGCTGAGCTTGATTTGACGGACCAGGCGGCAGTTGAGGGCTTTTTTGCGCAGGAGCGGCCGGAATATGTATTCCTGGCGGCAGCCAAGGTTGGAGGCATTCATGCCAACAACACCTATCCGGCGGATTTTATAATGGAAAATGAGTTAATACAGTGCAATGTAATAAGAAGTGCATATAAGCACAAGGTAAAAAAGCTGATGTTTATGGGGAGCTCCTGTATATACCCCAAGAATTGCCCCCAGCCGATAAAGGAGGAATACCTCCTGACAGGGCCTTTAGAGCCGACAAATGAGGCGTATGCCTTGGCTAAAATATCCGGACTTAAGATGTGCCAGTATTTCAACAAGCAATACGGAACCAATTATATAAGCGTTATGCCGACTAATCTTTATGGACCGAACGATAATTTTGATTTGGAGAACTCCCATGTTCTGCCGGCATTGATGAGGAAGATGCACGAGGCGAAGGCACAGAAAAGGGAGTACGTTGAGGTTTGGGGTACGGGTGAGCCTTTGAGGGAGTTTTTGCATGTGGATGACATGGCAGACGCTTGCGTGTTCCTGATGGAAACGTATAATGGCATTGAGTTTGTGAATGTGGGGACAGGCAGGGATATTTCAATAAGGGAGCTGGCGGGAATTATCAGGGATGTTGTGGGATACAAGGGAGAGCTGCGGTTTGATGCATCAAAGCCCGACGGGACGCCGCGCAAGCTGCTTGATGTTAGCAGGCTGGAAAGGCTGGGGTGGAAATATAAGGTGGAGCTGCATGAGGGGATTAAGAGTACTTATGAGTGGTATGTGAAACATATCAAAAGATAAAATATCAGACGATACTTTCATGGGGTGTAAAAGTGGATAATCAATTTACTTTAGTTATAGAGGCAGGAAAAACCGAAAAACAGTATTTTAAAGACTTATGAAGGCGGATATATGGTTTCCGAGGAAGCAATGCAAAATATCGTTGTAAAGTTTGAAAAAGCATATAATAAGCTTCAAGGCGCCTTGTCAAGGGAGTATGACAAATACATCCGTGATTCTGCAATACGAAGGTTTGAGTTTACATTTGAGCTCCTTAGTGTTCCGGCCTTCAGAACGGGCTTAGGAGGACATAGCAAGTGAGGCATGTTTTGCTGTGCAAAATTATCAGGCATTTATGCAAATTGTATGCTAAACCATACATAATGGCGAAGCTATGCCTTTTTGGGGGAAACTTTCCAAATGGAAAACGAGCTTCAGATTCTGAACAATATTGAAAAAAATAATAATGCAACCCAGCGGGATATTGCAAAAAACACAGGGCTGTCCCTGGGCAATGTCAATATCCTCATTAAGAGGCTGGTAAAAAAGGGCCTTCTTAAAATAGAAAGGCTAAATCCCAGGACAATAAGGTATATTTTGACCCCTCAGGGCATGAAGGAGAAGGCTGAGCCTACTTACAACTACGTTGTGGCTTCATACAGGTTTATAAACAGCCTTAACGCCAGGATTGACAAAGTTGTTGAAGCTTATCAGTTTGGTAAAAACAGCAGTGTTGTGCTTTTTGGTAGCAAGGAAGAGATATTCGAGTTAATCTGCGACAGATTGAGGAATGCACGCATTAATGCGTGCCATATGCAGTCATTTGAACAAATATCCCATGTAACCAGCAGGTTTTCGGTTATTATAGTTTGGCACCCTGATTTTGCTGCATTATTGGAAGATAAAGAAATAGAACACATAAATCTTTTAGCTAAGATTTAGTGATTTATAAATATATAGAGAAGGATGGTATCTGTGAGATATGCGACAAATTTCATGCCAAGGTTTAGATTGGGAAAGTTGAGTTATTAACTTAGTTATTAAAATGATACAGAGGAAGTTGATAATCAAATATGAAGTTTTCAATTATTACTCCAACATATAATAGAGGATATATTATAACTAGAGCTATTAATAGTGTTTTGAAGCAGAAATATGGAGAATGGGAATTAATTATTGTTGATGATGGCTCTACTGATAATACTAAAGAAGTAATAAATCGTTATATTAACAACGAGAGGATAAAGTATATTTCATATACCAATAATAATGGAGTAAATTACGCAAGGAACAAAGGAATAGCAGCTGCTAGCGGTGATATAATTACGTTTTTGGATAGTGATGATGAATTTACCGATAATGCTTTAGATGTTGCTAGAAAAGTTGCTGAAGAGTATTCTAAAAATGAAGTTTTTATGTTTCCTACTATAACAAATTTAGGAGATAAAGCTGCATATGTTAATGGTGACAAATTGAACATTTCCTATATTGATTATATAAAAGAAGAAAAAATTAATGGTGAATTCCTATTTTTTGTTCGTAAAAAAGTCTTTTTTGATAATTTATTTCCAACTGAAATAAACGGTGGAGAGGGTATATTATGGCAGCAAATTATTAAAAAGTATGGTGCAATTTGTATTAATAAACCAATTAGAGTTTATTGGCAGGATACTGATTCTTTATTACGACCGAAGGTAATTAATAGAAAGAAAATTGAAAATGACTCAAGGTGCAATGAATTAAATTTGAAGTACTTTGAGAATGACTTTATTAACTATAATCCTCGAAAGTATGCTAGAATACTTTCCGTTTTAGCGAGAAATGAAATTTATCTCGGAAATAGAAAAAGAGCCCTTCAACTTACATTAAAGTCATTTAAATATAACATTTTTGAATTAAGAAACTATAGAAATTTATTATATATGTTTCTATATAAATCGCACTAAGTAATTTACAGCCTGAGGCATAACCTTTTTATGGTAGCTTCAGGGTTTTGGTTAATCATCTTGATAAATCCTCTAACAGCCAAACGTATCTTATTTAGTGATTTATAGAACACATTGTTAA
>JAOACY010000079.1 GCA_026417615.1 Clostridia bacterium | reverse complement strand
TATTGACATGTTCATGTATAATTGTATACAATTATACATGAACACATAATTTGTAATATTTCATAATCCAAAACATATTTTAAGTAATAAAGCAATTTTCATGAAGATGTTTTAGGGAGGTTAAACAATGGGTTTGAATCTGGCACAAAAAATCATTAAGGAACATCTCGTAAGCGGAGAAATGGTTGCAGGAAAGGAAATTTCAATAAAAATCGACCAGACTCTCACACAGGACTCAACAGGAACCATGGCTTATCTTCAATTTGAAGCTATGGGCATTCCAAGAGTAAAGACAAAAAAATCAGTGGCTTACATAGACCACAACACACTTCAAGCCGGCTTTGAAAATGCCGACGACCATAAGTACATACAGACTGTGGCGGCAAAGCACGGAGTGTATTTTTCCAGGCCGGGAAACGGCATATGCCATCAGGTGCACCTTGAGAGATTTGGAGTGCCGGGCATGACGCTGCTTGGCTCTGACAGCCACACACCTACCGGAGGAGGGATCGGAATGCTTGCCATAGGAGCAGGTGGACTTGATGTTGCCGTGGCAATGGGGGGCGGTCCGTATTACCTCATGATGCCTAAGGTTTGCAAGGTTGTGCTCAAGGGAAGCTTAAAGCCGTGGGTTGCAGCAAAGGATATTATTCTTGAAGTACTGAGGCTTCTTACTGTCAAGGGCGGAGTCGGCAAAGTTATTGAGTATGGCGGTGACGGTATAAAGACTCTCACAGTACCTGAAAGGGCAACAATTACAAACATGGGTGCCGAGCTTGGCGCTACTACTTCAATATTCCCAAGTGATGAAATCACTCTTGAATTCCTGAAAGCCCAGGGAAGGGAACAGGATTGGGTTGAATTGAAGCCCGACGAAGATGCACAGTATGATGAGGTTGTTGAAATAAATTTGGATGAGCTGGAGCCACTGGCCGCACAGCCGCACAGCCCTGACAATATTGCTTCGGTAAAAGAAATCGGAAAAATCAAGGTGGATCAGGTAGCCATAGGAAGCTGCACAAATTCATCCTTCATGGATATGATGAAGGTTGCGAGGATACTTAAAGGAAAGACGATTAATCCTGATGTAAGCCTTGTTATAGCTCCGGGCTCCAAGCAGGTTCTAACAATGCTTGCAGAGAATGGCGCATTGGCAGACATGGTGGCTGCCGGTGCCAGAATACTGGAATCGGCTTGCGGCCCCTGCATAGGTATGGGTCAGGCGCCTGCATCTGATGCAGTTTCACTTAGGACCTTCAACAGGAATTTTGAGGGAAGAAGCGGAACACCTTCCGCGAAGGTTTACCTGGTAAGCCCTGAAGTTGCCGCAGTCGGTGCCATAACCGGAGTTTTAACCGATCCGAGGGAGCTTGGAGAAGCACCTGTTGTTGAAATGCCCAAAAGCTTCCTTATTAACGACAATATGGTTGTTGCTCCTGCACCTGAAGGTGTTGAAGTTGAAGTGGCAAGAGGTCCGAACATTAAACCTTTCCCGGTAAACAAGGCGCTTTCTGATGAAGTGGCAGGCAAAGCTTTAATCAAAGTTGGAGATAACATAACTACCGACCATATTATGCCATCCAATGCAAAGCTTCTGCCTTTCCGCTCAAATGTGCCATACCTTGCGGAGTTTTGCCTTACCCCATGCGATGCGGAGTTTCCAAAAAGAGCGAAGGAAAACGGCGGAGGCTTTATAATCGGCGGCTCCAACTACGGTCAGGGCTCAAGCCGGGAGCATGCGGCTCTGGCTCCTCTCCAGCTTGGAGTCAAGGGTGTAATTGCAAAATCCTTTGCAAGGATTCACATGGCAAACCTTATAAACTCAGGAATATTGCCCATGACCTTTGTAAACGAGGGCGATTATGATGCGATTGACATGGGTGATGAGCTGGTTCTGCAAAATGCAAGGCAGCAGATAAAATCGGGAAGTGAATTGACAATTAAAAACAAGACAAAAAATAAGGAAATAAAGGTTGCCGTGGCATTGTCCGGCAGGCAGGCGGATATGATTCTTGCCGGCGGACTGCTCAACTATACAAGGGAGCAAAACGTGTAATTATGCGGGACATTCAATCAGTTGGGGAATACTCTCCGTATAAGCAAAGCCAATGACTCTGAGGGTGTGTCCTCTTGCATTGATTGTGCCCCATTCCCTCTTCAAAGGAGAAGAGAATTTATGGCTAAAATTGAAATGGATTTGGAGAATATTAATCATTCACTGAGGGGAAGGGTATTCAACCAGCTTCAGAATGATATTCTAAACGGCAAGTACCAGCCCGGAGAAAGCCTGATCGAGACTAAGCTGTCCGAAGAGCTGGGGGTGAGCAGGACTCCCATAAGGGAAGCCATAAGGCAGTTAGAGCTTGAGGGGCTTGTTCAATCGATACCAAACAAGGGTGCTATTGTCACGGGTATATCCACAAAGGATATTGAAGATATATATACCATCAGAATGATGATTGAAGGTCTTGCTGCCAGATGGGCTGCGGAGAAGATAACACCTGCGGAGCTTGAGGAGCTTAAGGAAGCTGTTGACCTGGAGGAATTCTATACGGCAAAAAACGATACGGAACACCTTATGAAGTTTGATTCAAGGTTCCATGATATAATCTTCAAAGCAAGCAAAAGCAAGCCTCTGATGCATACCTTGAGCTCCTTCCACCATTATATCCAGAGAGCCAGGAATGCTTCGCTGAGCTCGCCGGAAAGGGCAAGAAAGGCTCTTGAAGAGCACAAGGCAATCCTCAAAGCTATTGTAGACAAGGAACCGGAGAAAGCGGAGGCGCTTATAATCGAACATATCAGGAATGCCAGCCTGAATCTGAAAAGGGAAAACAGATAGACGGAGTGCAATCATAACTATAATTTTTGCAAAAATTATTTACATCATGTTTTCCATGTAATAATTTTTGCATTTAATATAGATATATAGATAAGAGATTGAAGGGGAGGTAGGAACATGTTTAAGGAAGAAATTTATGAACAGTTAAGTTCCTTAGTTGAGAAGAACAGCAAGATTGAGCCGGAGCTTTACACAAAGTATAACGTTAAGCGAGGACTTAGAAACAGCGATGGAACAGGCGTGCTTGTCGGACTGACTGAAATCGGTGAAGTACACTCCTATGTAATGGACGAGGGGGAGAAGGTTCCTGTTGAAGGAAGATTATTCTACAGAGGGATAGATATTGTTGATTTTGTAAACGGATATCAGAAGGACGGTAGGCATGGGTTCGAAGAGTGCTGCTATCTGCTTCTTTTTGGGGAACTGCCTGACAGCAAGCAGCTTGAGGATTTCAAAACGCTTCTTGGGGGAAACAGGAAGCTTCAGGACGGATTTATTGAAGACATGATTCTGAAAGCGCCAAGCAAGGATCTTATGAACAAGCTTGCCAGAAGCGTGCTTGCTTCATACTCATATGATGAGAATCCTGAGGATCCGAGCTTGAAGAACAACCTGAGGCAGTGTATAGAGCTTATAGCGAAATTCCCCGCAATGGCTGCCTATGCTTACCAGGCAAAGGTGAGGTACCATGACAACGGAAGCCTTTATATTCATAACCCCAAGCCGGAGTTGGGCACTGCCGAAAATATACTGCATATGCTAAGGGCGGACAGCAAATATACAAAATCCGAAGCGGATATTCTAGACCTTGCGCTGGTGCTTCATGCCGAGCATGGGGGCGGGAACAACTCCACTTTTGTCACTCATGTTGTAACCTCCAGCGGGACGGATACCTACTCCGCCATTGCAGCTGCCATAGGTTCACTGAAAGGACCCAAGCACGGAGGAGCCAACCTCAAGGTTATGGAGATGATGGAGGATATAAAGAGCCATGTTTCAAACTGGGAGGATGAAAAAGAAGTAGAAGCGTACCTGGAAAAAATTCTGAGGAAGGAAGCCTTCGATGGTTCCGGTCTGATATATGGAATAGGCCATGCGGTATACACTCTATCTGATCCAAGATCTATACTTCTCAAGCAAAAGGCCGAACAGCTGGCCAAGGAAAAGGGCATGGATAAGGAGTATAAGCTGTACACCTTGATAGAAAGGCTTGCTCCTGAAGTTTTCTACAATGTGAAGAAATCCGACAAGGTTGTATGCGCAAATGTAGACTTCTACTCAGGCTTTGTTTACAAGATGCTGAATATTCCAATAGAGTTCAACACACCGATATTTGCGATAGCGAGAATCGCAGGATGGTGCGCTCACAGGATTGAAGAGCTTATCAGCGGCGGAAGAATCATAAGGCCCGCATACAAGAGCGTTGTGGGCCGAAAGGCGTATACTGCAATGAGTGAAAGATAAATAAAAAGACAGCACTGTCATCCGACAGTGCTGTCTTTTGGTGACCCATAGGGGATTCGAACCCCTGTTACCGCCGTGAGAGGGCGGTGTCTTAGGCCGCTTGACCAATGGGCCTTTTTTGTGCAAATAAAATTATAACACTTGCTGAAATAAAATACAACAGGAATTTTATCCAAATACCATTTATTTACTATTATTTCATTAATTCTGCCAATGCAAAATCAACTATGTCATCACCTTGATATGGTATATCCGGTGCGAACCCTTTCCCATGAATATTATAGCCCTTGGGAGTATACCACAGCATGACTGTTGCCTTTACTGCAAAGCCCTTTTTGAGATCAATGGTGTACTGGCCGATACCCTTGCCGAAGGTTGGCTCTCCGATCAGCACAACATTATCAAGATTGTCTTTCAAAGCACCGATAAGGCATTCGGAAGCACTGGCAGAGTCCTTGTTCTGAAGTATGGCTATTTTTCTGTATTTTAAGACCTGCTTTTTGCGGGCTTTTGACACCCAGTCCAAAAGACGAAGCTTATCTGTGGTTATAACATTGCCTCTTGGAAGGAACAAATCTGCTATTTTATTCATGGCGTCCACGTCTCCCCCGCGGTTGTCCCTAAGGTCAATAATAATATTGGGGTATTTTTCAAGTGTTTTAAGGTTTTTTGCAACAAAGTCCTTTGTATATTTGGAGAAGTTTGTCAAGCGAAGGTAGACTGTATTGCCATTCAGTGCTTTTACCTCAGACCTGTCCGCCTCTGCTTTTTCCTCCTGCTTATACCTTTCATACTGTTCAGGAATATAAAGGTAAGTATACTTATCATTGTTTATTTCACGGATCTTTTCCGTAACAGAAGATATGACCAGATCATCAAAATATGTATAGTATTTACCCTTTACATCCCTCTTGAGCTGCTTTTTGTACAACTGATCAAGTGTATTGGTGTATATGTAATGCTGTGAAATGAAATGCTTGAACACCAGGTAGTCGTAGTTCAAATATGTATAAAAGCCTGCCAGTGCCAGGAAAACTGCAAATATTGACAATAGAATAAAGAATCTTCTTTTCCATTTTTTCAGCATTTCATCAGCTGTTAGCATCTTTTTTCCCATATAATACCTCATTGTGTATTGCTTTAGTGATATTATATGATGAATATACAAAAAAACAAACACTAAAATAGTGTTTGTTATAAAAATACTATTCCACTTCTGTGAGTGATTTGTGCATCTTGTTTCAAGAAAAGCTGTTTTTGCAGGGCAATAAAATTATATTCCTCCGCCTCATTAAGCTGATTTGTGTGTCTTAATCCAAGACTCGGAAATTACCGAACTGTAGTCTGCAACCAGGCTTGAAAAAATCCTGTCCCATGATTTTGATTTTGTGTATTCCAATGCATTTGAGCTCATTCGGTCAATTTGCTCCTTGTTTTGGAGCATGGTGGAGATTGCGGCTGTGAAGCTTTGGGAATCTCTCGGCCTGCAAAGCAAACCATTGTACTCATGGATGATACTGTCTTTCACGCCGCCGGAATTTACGGCAATAACGGGCGTGCCGGAAGCCATGGCTTCAAGGACTACGTTCCCGAAGGTCTCAGTGCTTGAGGGGAATGCGAATACGTCGCATGAAGCGTAAATTGCAGCTAGCTCCTGACCTTTTTTGTAGCCTGTGAAGACTACATTATCCGGAGCCATCTTCTTCAAATCTTCAGCATAGGGCCCGTCGCCTACAAGCACAAACACAGCTTCGCCAGGGTGAAGCTCATTTGTTTGCAAAATGCTTTGCATAAGGATATCCAGGTCTTTCTCGGCAGCTAAGCGGCCAACGTAAAGGAACAGCGTTTTGTTTGATCCGCCCAGCCTTTTTCTTAGTTCGTTATCCCTGTTGACCGGACTGAATTTTTTTGTATCTATGCCTCTTGACCAAATCCTTAAGTTTTCTATGCCCTTTGCTTCAAGAGTTTTCAGTGTATCCATGGAAGGACAGAAATTCAATCTGGAAAAGCCGTGGAACCACCTGAAGAAGTTCCAGGCTATATCCTCAAAGTATTCCAGCTTGTAGTATTTAAGGTATGCATCAAAGTTTGTATGAAAGGATGAAACAACCGGAATTCCTCTTTCTCCGGCATATCTAAGCCCCATGAGGCCTATTCCCATTGGCGTGGTTATATGGATGATATCAGGGTTAAAGCTGTCAACCAGATTGCTCATATTGTGGTACAGTGGTATGGATAACCTGCATTCGGGGTAAAGAGGAAAGTTGACGCTTTTGAACCTTCTGACGTTCTTTTCCGGGGCGTTATTATAGGTTTCAGGGTAGTGGGGCGCAAAAAACATATGCTCAATACCGTTTGCTGAAAGATAATTTCCCAGCTTTTCCAGTGTATTTGTCACACCATTGATTTGAGGCAGATATGTGTCTGTAAAATAAGCTATCCTCATAAAAATTATACTCCTTGGAGAGATACTTTCTAACTCAAGGGTATAGCTGCAATAATATAATTGGATTAAATCAACGTAAATTTTTGGTTAAGGAGATGCTTGATATTAAATACTATTTAATGTATTATGCTTAATGTTAACATTACCCAATATTATTATATTCGAACAACGGTGAAAATATATGAAGCTTCCTCAGGAGTTTTTGAACAAAATGCAGAATCTGCTTGAAGCAGAAGAATACAAGGCTTTTATTGACTCGTACGATGCTCCTAGACACTATGGCTTGAGGGTAAACACTCTTAAAGTAAGCGTTGATGAATTCAGCAAAATATCGCCCTTCAGGCTTGAGCCTGTACTATGGACTGCTGACGGGTTCTATTATCCCGAGGGTGAGAGTCCCGGAAAGCATCCTTATTACTATGCAGGATTGTACTATATACAAGAGCCGAGCGCAATGCTGCCCGGAGCGGTTATTAATGCCCAACGGAAAGAAGCAGTGCTTGACCTGTGCGCGGCGCCGGGAGGCAAGACTGTGCAGATGGCTGCAGGAATGAAGGGGGAAGGGCTTCTTGTGGCAAACGATATAAATGCAGACAGGGTCAGGGCACTGGTTAAGAACATCGAACTGGCGGGTATAAGAAATGCCGTAGTTACCAATGATACGCCTCAGAAGCTGGCTGAAAGGTTTGTTAAGTTTTTTGACCGCATTCTTGTTGATGCACCTTGTTCGGGGGAGGGTATGTTCCGCAAGGATGAGGAGGCTGCCCGAAGCTGGGAGAGCTTCAAATGTGAAAAGTGCTGCCAAATGCAGCGCAATATACTTCAAAGTGTTGACAAAATGCTCAAGCCAGGCGGAGTGCTGGTTTATTCGACATGCACATTTTCTCCTGAAGAGAATGAAAAGATGATAGCAGAGTTCCTGGACATGCACCCTGATTATGAAATTGAATCAATACCAAAGGTTGAAGGTATTGAAGACGGAAGGCCGGAGTGGGCAGACGGCAATGAGGCCCTTTCCCGCACTGCAAGGCTGTGGCCCCACAGAATAAAAGGAGAAGGGCATTTTGTTGCCATGCTGCGCAAATCCCACAGACAGCCTCCATCATCATTCAAGATGCCCACGGGAGGAAATGGCCCGGAGGTTAAACCAAACAGTGAAATCCATGACTCTTTTCTGAAATTTATGAATGATAACATGAATATAAGCATTGAAGGCAGCTTTATTGCAAGAGGCAATAACCTGTACTGTCTTCCGGCATGTCTTCCCGATCTTTCAGGAATTAAGGTGGCAAAATTCGGATGGTACCTGGGCTCTCTAGAAAAAGGAAGGTTCGAGCCTTCACATTCCATGGCGTTATCATTGAAAAAGAAGGACTTCATGAAAACAATAGATTTATCCTCCGGTTCAAGTCAGGTGCTTAGCTACCTGAAGGGAGAGACACTTATGATTGAAGGTGAAAAAGGGTATACCGCCGTATGTGTGGATGGATATACTCTGGGGTGGGCAAAGCAGACGGGGGACATGCTGAAGAACCTGTATCCAAAGGGATGGAGGAAGATGGTATGAGAAAGACTCAGAGACTGGACAAGATTCTGGCGAATTTCGGCTTCGGAACAAGAAAGGAAATAAAGCAGGCGGTTAAAAACGGCATTGTGAGAGTTGACGGAGTTGCGGCAAATGACAGCGGAATGCATGTGGACCCTGAAAGCAGTGCTATTGAAGTTAATGGAGAGGTTTTAAACTACAGAAAATACATATATCTGATGATGAATAAGCCACAGGGCGTAATTTCAGCTACTTTTGACCTTAAGCACAGAACCGTGGCTGATTTGCTCCCCGAGGAGTACAGGCATTTTGAAGCGTTTCCGGTAGGAAGACTCGATATTGACACCGAAGGCCTTCTGATCATGACCAATGACGGCCAGCTTGCCCATGAGCTTCTTTCCCCCAAAAGGCATGTTCCCAAGAGGTACTATGCCCTTGTGGAAGGCTGCGTAAATGATATGGATATTTCTGCCTTTAAATGCGGGATAATACTGGATGACGGCTATAAAACCCTGCCTGCAGAGCTGACAATAATCAAGGCGGGAGAGTATTCGGAGACTGAGGTTGTAATCATGGAAGGAAAATTCCATCAGGTAAAGAGAATGTTTGAAGCCGTGGGCAAAAGGGTAAAATTTCTGAAAAGGCTTCAGATGGGAGGTCTGAAGCTGGATAACAGCCTTGCTCCAGGCCAGGTTCGGGAGCTGACCGCACAGGAGCTGAATTCTTTAAAGAACAAACAAGAAGGTGCGCTATGAATAAGCAAAGTGTTGGAAAGCTGGGCCTTTTTCTAACGGGTCTGGAGCAGAGAATAAATGATAATGTTCAGTTCTTTAAAAAAATAAACATTGCTTTTAAGTCAGGCACAAAGGAATTCTCAGGAGTTGTCACCCTTGAGGGGGACAAGCTTATCTTCAGTTTCAACGGAATAAAAGAGAAAATGGAAACTGCCTGGCTTTCCGCAAGGGTTTCGAAATACGCTGAAAGCTATGATTCGGCAGTTATAACCTATGAAGAACGCGGTATAACCATAGTGATTGAGGCAGACAATAAAAATGTAAGAATGAAGACAAAGGAAGCGTCCGAAGAAAAGGCTTCCAAGGCTCACAGCGAGACATCCCAGATCAGCAGCAGGGATTATTTCATCAAAGTAGGACAGGCAGATGAGCTGCTTAAGGAAATTGGTATTCTGGGTGAAAACGGAAAGGTCAAAAATGATATGATTAGAAAATACAACCAGATTGATCATTTCGTGGAACTCATAAGCGATACGCTCAAAGATCTGGCAACTAGATATGATACTTTGAACATACTTGACTGCGGCTGCGGGAAATCCTATCTGACTTTTGTATTAAACTATTATATTAAAGAGGTTCTTAAAAAGTCCTGTTATTTTATAGGTCTTGACTATTCCGGCGTTGTTGTGGAAGCCTCTAGGAAAATGGCTTTAAATCTCGGCTATAGGAACATGGAGTTTAAAGTGACAGATATCAGGGATTACAGAGCAAACAAGGAAATTCATCTTGTTATAAGCCTGCATGCCTGTGATACCGCAACTGACGAAGCCATCGCACTTGGAGTTAACAATGAGGTTGAATCCATGGTTATTGTTCCATGCTGCCACAGACAAATACTGAACCAGTATAAATTCCAGGCTTTTGAGCCTATACTAAAGCATGGGATTTTAAAGGCGAGAATGGCTGATATTCTGACTGATGGACTCAGGGCGCTTTTACTCGAAGGATTGGGATACAAGGTTTCCGTCGTAGAATACATTTCTCCCCTTGAAACGCCTAAGAACCTGATGCTTCGCGCCGAAAAAATTCAGGAGGCAAATAATGCGGCACTTTTACAGTACAAACAGTTAAAAGAGCTTCTTGGCGTTGAGCCGGAGCTTGAAAAGCTGGTTTACAAATAAATAACAATTTTAATATTTGCCTTTTAAAACTGCTATGATATAATGTGAAAAAATGTAAAACAATCTGAATGTTTATATTACAAATGATGATAAGGAGAATGGAGGAGTTATTATGGCTGGGAAAACACAACCTTACGCAGAGAATGGAGTTATTATCGACAAGCTGCCTGCTTATGCGGGAGATGAAGTAACAATAACCTATGACGGACTTCTGGCAAAAAGCGGTGCCGATAAAGTCTATGCTTATATCGGCTATGGCGAAGAGTGGCAGGAAAAGGGCTTTGTACCCATGAATCTTGAATTGGACACCTTCAAGGCAACATTTAAGGCTCTTATGCCCGGTACAATGTACATTGCCTTTAAGGATAGCGCTGAAAACTGGGACAATAATTCAGGGGCAAATTACTCCTTTGAAATTGGAAAAAAGAAAAGGGCTGCTGTAAAGACATCAGAAAAAAAGACAGAAGAAAAAAAGGCGCCTGAAAACAAGGCTGCCCAGAAAAAGCCTGTTGCTAAGGCTGCAGCAGTCAAGAAGACTGAAGACACAATAACGGAAGCTGTCCCTAAAAAGAAGGCTGTAAGAAAAAAGAAGGAAGAAGCTTAAAAATTCTTGACAATTATGTACTTCATCTGCTAGAATGTAAAAGCACAATAAAGAAGAAGTTATCCACTTCTCACCTTACGGATTGATTCGTTAAGGTTAATAGTACGGGTTTAATTTATGTTACCCATGTCTATAAGTGGATTGCTTTATTGTAAATCCACTTTTTTATTTTTGGAGGTGTCTTGCTATTAGCAAAAATGAATTGATGATCAATGAGGAAATAAGGGATAAGGAAGTTAGACTCATTGACAGTGATGGAACCATGCTGGGTATTATGTCTGCAAAGGAAGCCCAGAAGCTGGCCAACTCAAAAAACCTTGACCTTGTGAAGATTGCGCCGCAAGCTGCTCCTCCGGTATGCAAGATTATGGACTATGGCAAGTACATGTTCGAGCTTGCAAAAAAGGAGAAGGAAGCCAGGAAGAATCAGAAGATTATAAGCATAAAGGAAGTTAGGCTTTCACCTACCATAGAAGACCATGATTTTGGCTTCAAGGTGAAAAATGCATATAAATTCCTTAAAGACGGTGATAAGGTAAAGGTCAGCATCAAGTTCAGAGGCAGAGAAATGAACTATACGTCTTTAGGGGAAGAAGTACTTACCAAGTTTGCCGAGTCTGTCAAGGATGTAGGCTTGGTAGAGAAGAAACCAAAGCTGGAAGGCAAGAATATGATAATGATTCTTAACCCTGTTCAGCATCAGGAAAAGTGATAACCATTGATTTGTTATCAAGATTATATAGATTTAAGGAGGACGATTGGCTATGCCAAAAATCAAAACACATAGCGCTTCCAAGAAGAGATTCAGTCTTACCGGAACTGGCAAAGTGAAGAGAGCTAAAGCTTACAAGAGCCATATTTTAACAAAGAAGACCACAAAAAGAAAAAGAAACTTGAGGAAAACAACAACTGCTCATGAAACAAACGCAGCAACCATCAAAATGTTGATTCCGTACAAGTAAGAAGGAGGATAACCGGGTATGTCAAGAGTAAAAGGCGCGTTAAGAACACGTGCAAGACATAAGAAAATACTTAAACTAGCAAAAGGTTATTTTGGAGCAAAGAGCAAGCTGTTCAGGCTGGCTAACCAAGCGGTAATGAAATCGCTGGTTTATGCATACAGGGATAGAAAGGCCAAGAAGAGAGATTTCAGGAAGCTCTGGATTGCAAGAATAAATGCTGCGGCAAGAATCAACGGCTTATCATACAGCAGGTTCATGAACGGTTTAAAAAAGGCAGGCATTACCTTGAACAGGAAGGTGCTGGCTGACATGGCTGTAAGTGATGCGGAGGCTTTTGCGAAGCTCGTTGAGAAGGTAAAATAAATACAAAGACAACTTTAAGGGGCTCTTGAGAGTCCCTTAATTATTTACAGGAGAATTTTATGACTTTGATTACAAGCAACCAAAACCCCTTTGTAAAACACATAAAGTCACTGAAAGACAAAAAACACAGGGAAGAAAAAAAACTTTTTCTCATTGAAGGCATAAGGTTTGTAGAAGAGGCTTTAAAAGAGCAGGCGGACATTAAGCTTATCGCTGTGTCCGAAGGATTGCACCAAACCAAAGGCGGCAAGGAAGTCTTTGAATTGGCGCAGAAAAGTTTGTCTTGCGAGATGGTGACCTTAAGCCACAAGGTCTTCAAGGAGATATCCGATACTGATACCCCCCAGGGTATTCTGGCAGTGGTTGAAATTAAAAGGTTCAAACTGGAGGATATCCTAAATAGGGGCGGATTGATTGTTATTCTGGATTCGCTGCAGGATCCCGGCAACATGGGAACCATTATAAGGACTGCAGACGCTGCAGCCGCATCAGGCATAGTGCTTTCAAGAGGGTGTGTGGATGTGTATAACCCAAAGGTCTTGAGGTCCACAATGGGCTCAATATTTCATATACCGTTTTATACTCCGGATTCCTTGCCTGATACAATAATGGAATTAAAAAAATACGGCTATAAGGTTATGGCTGCGCACTTAAAAGGCGACCTCAATTACTTTGAACAGGAAATCGGCGAAAGGGCAGCAATTATCTTGGGAAATGAAGCAAACGGAATCAGCCAGGAGATCGCAGCCCTGGCTCATTCCCTTGTCAGGATTCCCATGCCCGGAAGAGCAGAATCCCTTAATGCTTCAGTAGCGGCTGCACTTCTTATATATGAATCTGTACGCAGGAAAACAATGCTTTAATAATTTCAATCAAATAACCAGGAATTTTACCGCGCTTCTTTGTTGTATGAATTTTATGCTTGGCGAATAGCTGAACAAAATTTTTTTCGCAACGCAGTTCAAATCCTTTCGCACTACCTGATATGTATTCTGTGATTTTGTTTTTTCCGTCCAACAACGGTATAGTGAAGGCAAGCGCAACTTCCTGTCCTGTAATAAATTACAGCCAAATTATTTTTAACTGCCTCAAGGTAACCATTGATTACTTCGTAACATAAGATGCCCTCAGTTTCCTTCTGGTAAGCAACCTCCCATTTCATAGTGCTTTCATTATAGCTTTGAATTTGAACAAGCGACTTTATGCCAATATTTGAGATATATATTATAATTCTTTCAGTACCGGGCTTTCTGCCCAGATAAACCGGTGTTTCCTTAAGCACAAGATAGTGAGAAGAATTGCTTTGTCTTGCAGCCTTAAGCAGGGGGCAGGGTGCAAGTGAAGGATGCATATCCATTTTGTGGCCTCCTGAAATTTTTACGCTGTTTTATATTATGAAACAGGCTGCTCGCGGGTGCATTTAAATTTGATTCTACTGCAAAAACAGCTTTTCTTGAAGCAAGATGCATAAATCACTCACCGAAGTTGCAGTAATTCCGATGCCAAAATGCCACGGATGGCATTTTGAGTATCATGTGACAGTATGTCACATTGATGCGAGCGAGGAATTGCAAGACAAGGTGTTAGTGATTTCAACGAAGTTTCCGAAAATGGGGTTTTGCAGCAGAATCAATAATGCTATGATTGAAAGGATTGATATATTATGAATGAACAATTTAGAAAA
>JAOACY010000064.1 GCA_026417615.1 Clostridia bacterium | reverse complement strand
GGGAAGTACTTATTTCCCCTGTCAGGTTTTGGGACTGAGTACCAAGATCCTATCATTTTAGGTATATTCTTCACTTTTCAAGGTGCACTTGCTTTGTGATAGCTCCAGCACATGTTTTTCATACGTTACTTTACACTATCTCCTTAAGAGTTTAGTTTGGATTTTCTCATGTTCCGAGCAGTTAATGCTGTTTACGGACTTTATTATGTGGCTATGCCAACATAAACAAGTACTCCGATAACAAAGCATACTCCGAATACTGCCCCTAAATCCTTTGCATCCAAACTTTCTACTTTTTCAAGTTCTTCAAAATACAGGTTTTTCATAATATCACCTCCCTTCCTGATAGCATTAATGAATGCTTGTGCTGGGAAGCTGATAATTTTTATTTTCATGGACAATTGTATTATATAAAGGTAAATGTTAAAAGATGTTAAATGGTTAAATATGTAAATTATATGTTAGAATTTCCATGAGGTAATCGAATATAACTTAATAATACGTTAACACATATAAGTTTTTTCATGTTTTTTAAGATTATTTCTTCTGAAACAACAGATTTTTCTTAAAGACAGATGCAAAAACCTCGGCAAGCGCAATAAAGTGAAATTATGAACAAATAAAGAAAGCCGTCACATAAGTGACGGCTTTCTTTATTTGTTCATATCGGCCATTGCAAATTTAATTTCCCCTTCTGCTGCTATCTGGTCTTCAACAGTAGCTTTAACTTTTGCCTTAACAACTCCCATTTTGTTCAAGAGAATCTCTGCTTCAAGCTTCAGTGTGTCGCCAGGAAGCACGGGCCTTTTAAATTTCATAGAATCTATTCCTGCAAAGAGCCCCAGCTTTCCGCTGCCCTGATTTTCAACTCCCGTACAAATGCCGGCAGTTTGAGCCAGAGCTTCAACTATAAGCACTCCGGGCATTATGGGATATTCGGGAAAATGCCCCTGGAAGAAAGGCTCATTGGCAGTCACATTCTTTATTGCAACTATCCTTTTGCCGGGTTCAAGCTCAACCACCTTGTCCACAAGAAGAAACGGAAACCTGTGGGGAATTATCTTTCTGATTTCAACATTTGATAACATTAATCTTACTCCTCCAAATTAATATCTGGAATTATTGTACATTGTCAAATGTCAAATGTCAATTTTGATCTAATCCGCCTTCCTCGTCCGGCTCATTTGCTTGTACAGCATATCAGCCAGGCCAATGCCTCTCCCCCTTGAGGCTTCTTCCATCAGCTTTTCATCCAGCATGGAATCAAAAATCTCCCTGCTGATGTCTCCCGGCAGCAGCTCAGTCTTTGGCACAGTCGCTTTCATCTGCTTATACATCATGTTGAGAATGATGCCCTCAAAGTCCCTGCACACCTTCTTGAGCTCTTTGTCATCCTTGCTGTCAACGGCATTTTGCAACCGCTTCTCAAAGTCATCCTGCTTGATTTTATTTTTAGCGTTGTTTAACGTGTTATTAAACGTTTTATCGTTAATGCCGCCTATTTCCAACTAAATCCCTCTTTCTGTCATCTTCTCAGGTTATTGGCCATTCCCAGCATTTCGTCGGCTGTCTGTATGGACTTGGAATTGATCTCATATGCTCTTTGCGCAACAATAAGCTTAACCATTTCTTCTACCACCTGAACATTCGACGATTCAAGGAAGGTCTGACGGATTATGCTTCTTGAGCCAAGCTCTGCATCCGGAACAGGCTCTCCGGAAGCTGAATTGCTGGCATAGAAGTTGGATCCTATGCTTTCAAGTCCCTGCCTGTTAGGGAATTTCACCAGGCCTATAGTCTGTCCCATAGGCACAGTCAAGCCTTTCTCATCTATATAGCTTAGTTCTCCGGAAGGAGATACATTAAGCTTTGCCACATCAATGTCAAGAAAAATTTCATTGCCTCCATCATCAAGCACGCTATAACCATCAGAGGTAGTGAGCTTGTTTCCTTCTTCAGTTATACTTAGCTTAAAGCTTCCATCCCTTGTGTACACAACTTCACCCTTCGGTCCCATTACAGTAAAAAAGCCATCGCCTTCTATTGCAAAATCAAGGGGGTTTTCAGTCTTTTCAAGGTTGCCGGCCGCGAAATTGCGAACAGTAGCCGAAACCGCCGTACCATGCCCTGCCTGCAAATTCACAGGCTTACCCTGATTTGCGAGCATATAGGCTCTGTCAAGTGTCTCGTAAAGCAAATCCTTAAACTCGGCTCTTTCCTTCTTATATCCTGTAGTATTAACATTGGCGAGATTGTTTGATATTACATCAACGTTAAACTGCTGTGCCATCATTCCTGAACCTGCAGTCCAAAGTGCTCTCATCATAAAAATATGCCTCCGTATCTATTTTTATCTGACCGCTCCTACCTCATTAACAGTTTTTTCCAGTGTCCCGTCCTGCATTTGCAGAAGCTTCTGGCTTGACTCGTATAATCTCATAACACTTATCATATCAATCATTTCTCTAACCACATTCACATTCGACTGCTCCAACTGTCCCTGTACCACTACGCCGCTAAATTCCCTTTCCTCAGTCTGATCGGTTCTTCCCACCAGATTGGATCCATGTTTCCTGAGGGTTTTCAGATCTGTAAACTCTCTTATTCTCAATCTGTCAACAGCTTCCCCGTTCTGAACAACAATTCCATCGTTGGTTACTGAGAATTCACTGCCTTCTAAAGTAATGGGCCCGTTTTCTCCGAGGACAGGATATCCGTCTTTGGTTACCAATTGATTGTTTGAATTTAGGACAAAAGCTCCGTCTCTTGTAAAATACTCTCTCATTTCCCCGTTTTGTCCAGGTACTCCAATGGTAAAGAAAGCATTGTCACTGTTTTTCAAGGACATGTCCAGGTTGTTGTTTGTTTTTTGCAGCTGTCCCTGTGTATAGTATGTATATATTTCCCCTACATCGCTGCCAAGCTGCATTTCGCCCGCTATTCCCGATGGGTTCAGCTTGCTCATGGTATCGTTGAGCCTTCTTGTAAGTACATTCGGAAAACTTTCAAATACTACCGTATCCTTTTTGTAAGCGTTTGTGCTTGCGTTCGCAAGATTGTTTGAGATTACATCCAATTTCTTGCTGTTTGCCATCAAGCTCCAGCCGGAAGTGTAAAGACCTCTTATCATGCTTTTCTCCTCAAATGAAACTTTTCATTTTATTTATCGGATATATAACACATAAGCTTAACGGCTTAATCAAAATTACCAAAACAAAAGGTTGAGCGCTCAAATACGCTCAACCTCATCTTAATAGTTATATGTTACGCAAAAATTAATACATCATGATAAAAGTGATTGTTCAAAGGCATTTCAATAGCAATTGCATTTTATCTGAATTTTGGATTTTGTTTATCTTCTGTTGCCACGGCTTTCCTGTATCGCACTTTCTTCGATAAATTCAATATTGTCCAGCGCCTTTCCGGTTCCAAGAGCCACACAGGATATGGCGTCATCAGCTATTACTACGTTTATTCCCGTCTTCTCCTGCAGAAGCTTGTCCAAACCATAAACAAGGCTTCCGCCTCCTGTCATTACAATGCCTCTGTCGCTTATATCCGCAGCAAGCTCGGGGGGAGTCCTTTCAAGAACGGAATGTACCGCTTCCACAACACTTGATATTGGTTCTTCAAGAGCCTCCATTATCTCGGTGGAGGTTATAGTGATAGTTTTTGGAAGCCCGGATATTAGGTTTCTTCCTCTTATGTCCATCGTAGCCTCCTGAACCCTTGGATATACAGTTCCGATATTTATTTTCAGCTCTTCAGCCGTTCTCTCGCCAATCATGATATTATGCTTCTTTCTCATATACCTGACTATAGCTTCATCAAACTTATCGCCCGCTATTTTTATAGAGTTGCTTACAACTGTGCCCCCCAATGATATAACTGCTATATCGGTAGTACCTCCTCCTATGTCAACAAC
Source organism: Clostridia bacterium (assembly GCA_026417615.1). GTDB lineage: Bacteria > Bacillota > Clostridia > Acetivibrionales > JAFADI01 > SKW22. Next base: position 20,490 of record JAOACY010000064.1, on the reverse strand, counting down.
CATGCTTCCGCAAGCTTTTGATATGTCAATTCCCGCACCTATGGCAGCAGCTATCGGCTCCTCAATAAGGTATGTCTTTCTGGCGCCAGCCTGCATTGCGGCATCTATCACCGCCCTTTTTTCAACTTCTGTAACTCCACTGGGCACACAAACCATTATTCTTGGCTTGAACAGTTTAAAAATCCTGTTACCGCATACTTTATTTATAAAGTACTTTAACATCCTTTCCGTAACATCGTAATCGGAAATAACACCTTCCCTAAGAGGCCTTATGGCTACAATATTTCCAGGCGTCCTTCCAAGCATCCTCCTGGCTTCCTCTCCTACGGCCAGAAGCTTGTTGGTATTTTTATCTATTGCAACAACCGAAGGCTCTCTGAGCACAATTCCCTTGCCTTTAATATACACGAGGACGGTAGCTGTGCCAAGGTCTATACCGATATCCTGTCCAAAACCAAACAAAACACATCTTCCTTTCAAGCTTCTATATTAAACACTCAAAATGTCTGAAAATCCTAAAATAATATTATCATATTATCATAATAATGCAACATTTTTTGTAACCTATTGCTGCTACGTTTTCAATATTATGCAAAAACCTCCGTATAATCAAAAAAAGCCGGTTAATCGGCTTTTTTCATGATATATTTATGCTGTTCCACCTTGGTACTTTACTCTTGTGGCCTGCCCGCCCCTTATATGCCTCTCAGCCTTGTTTTCTTCAAGGACAAGCCTCACTTCATTTGCCAGGTTGGGGTTTATCAGCTCTAGTCTCTCGGTTACGTCTTTATGGACTGTACTTTTGCTAATGCCAAACTTTTTTGCCGCAGCTCTTACAGTGGTTTTTTTTTCAACAATGTAGTTTGCCAGCTCCATTACTCTTTCTTCTATATATCCTTTCAATGGTAGGCCCCCTTTACCAGAAATGCTCTCTTTCCGTAATACAAAGGCTTTAGCCTGTAGTATCCTGCTACTTAATATATATGTTTTTTCAGGGTGCCTTATGATATGGAAGGTTATAAATTTGCAACTCTTCGTTGAAATGCTGCAGAATTTAGAAAAGGCAGCTTGCCGCTGCCTTTATGTATAAGAAAGTATTAATTTATCTTTGGCAGGTATGCCAAGGGGTCTGCCGGTTCATTGTTTTTTAACACTTCAAAATGCAAGTGCGGCTGTTCTGCAGATTCGAATGCTGCGGTAGTTCCGATAGAGCCTATAACTTCGCCCTGCTTTACCTTCTGGTTTGGGCTTACTATTTCGTCGCTTGCGAGATTGGCATATACTGTTTTAATACCGTTGTTATGGTTGATTATAACTGTTATGCCGTACCTGGGATCATTTTTCACTTCACTTACCACACCATCAGCAACTGCTTTTACAGGAGTGCCTTTTTCTCCTCCGATATCAATACCGCTGTGAGTTCTCCATTCTTCCAGAGTCTTTGAATAAACAAGCTTGTCCTGAGCAAACTCAACGGTAACAGGTCCTAAAACAGGCACAATAAATTTTTGGCTGGCTGTTGTTTCCTTGTTCTGTGCAGTGGCAGGCTTGGAAGCAGGTGTGTCAGCCTTGACCGTACTTGCTCCGTTTGCATCCTTCTTGCTTGCAGGCGCAGACGGTTTTGCGGGTTCTGCTGCCTTTGGCTGATCTTTTTGTATCGTTGCAGGAGTGGTAGTTTTACCGGATAATTGAGCTGCAACCTTCTCCTCAGTATTTATAGCACTGCCAGTCTCCTCCGGAATGAGCTTGTTTTCGAATTCTGTATTGGATGAGGTTATATTATGTGTTGTTACAATTACTACAGTAGCTGCAACTATAGCAATACACAAAACCAGAACAATATAAAACCCCTTTTTATCCAGAAATTCAATCAAGCCTTTCTTGGAAAAACTTTTTTCTGGAAATAATTTTTTTATATTCACATTTTCCACCTCCATATAATATTGTTTCCGCTATTGGCAACAATATACATGAAAGGAGAAAAAGATTATTTTCTTGCTGTCTGTCCTTCCTCTATATTGAATATTTCTATGCCTTTGTAATAATACTTTAGTATCTCTTCAAAGGTGCCCCCGTTTTTTGCGAGATAATTGGCTCCCCACTGGCTCATGCCTACACCATGCCCGTTTCCTTTTGTAGTTATTTTGATCATATCTTTGCTTCCCTCCTCTATCTTAAAATTTGCAGATTTTAATGACAGCGCTTTTCTGAAATCTGTGCCTTTTATAGTAATATTACCGACCTTAATATTTTTTACTCTTTCCCCTTCCGTATAATCAAGAATCTTAATCTGACTTTTTAGATTTTGTTCGCTTAAAATTATATCAGGATATTGAGCCTTCAGCTTTGAGACAAATTCCTTGCATGGGATCTCTGCTACGGTTTCAAAACCAGAGTAAAGCTCTTCACCGTAGCTCTGTACGCTTCTAAGATAGGGCACGCCTCCGCCTCCCCAAACATCCTCAGCATTCTCCGTCCTTCCTCCGCTGTTTGAATGAAAGACCGGATTCACTATTGCCCCCTTGTAAGCTATCAGAATTCCCCTTGTCTCATTCACAGCTTTGCTTATCTTGTTCCAGTTCTTTAAGGAAGAGAATATTCCCCACTTTTTCATTGCAGCCTCCTTGCTTATCCAGGCCTGGCAGTGAGTTGGGTCGGTGCATATGTCTGCGCCCATATGCGTATCATTCTTCGGCAAATAAATTTTTTTCAGCCTTCCATAGGCATAGGTTCTCGCTGCAACAGCCTGTGCCTTCAAAGCCTCTGTTTCAAAGCTGGCTGGCATTTCAGCTGCCACAACACCCTTTAAATATTCCTCAAAATCCATTTCCTCCACTGTTCTTGTCTGATGCATATACACCTTAATGCTTAGATCTTTTTCAGAATCTGGCTTCTTAACGTTTTTTGAGCCGCATCCCCGTACAATAAGCAGCGGAAGCAGAATAATAGCTATCATCATGGCAAGCATATAATAAACTGTTTTTCTCACGTTAACCTCACATTAAAAATTTGACCTGCCTCAACCTCTTTGAATCACTCCTTATTATTCTATTCAAAAAAAGAGATTCAAGCACTAATACTTGAATCTCTTTAGGAGGAAGTTACCCCGATTTATTCCTCATTAACTTTCTCTATTTTCGCCCCAAGGGCTTTCAGCTTTTCGGCAATATTGACATAGCCTCTTTCCACATGCTCAATATCAGTTATTTCCGTCTTTCCCTCAGCTGCCAGGCCGGCCAGTATAAGCGCCGCTCCCGCTCTCAGGTCCGTCGCCTTTACCTGTGCCCCCGTCAGGTTTGTTCGCCCTTTAATAATTGCGCTTCGCCCTTCAATTTTAACACTGGCTCCCATCCTTTTAAGTTCACTAAGATGCATAAACCTGTTCTCAAATATAGTTTCAATAACCATACTGGTTCCTTCGGCCTTGTTCATCAGGGCAGTCATCTGCGCCTGCATATCGGTAGGGAAGCCCGGGTAGGGAAGGGTTTTTATATCTATAGCCTTAAGGCTGTCACCAGATCTTACATGTATACTGGACAACTCTTCTGAAATTTCAGCTCCAGCTTCTCTTAGCTTAGCCGTTACAGGTTTCAAATGGTCTGTCACAACATTGTCAATAATTACATCTCCACCCGTTATAGCTGCAGCAACCATAAAGGTTCCGGCTTCAATCCTGTCAGGTATGACAGCATGAGTTGAACCCTTGAGGCTGGCAACGCCGTTGATTCTTATGGTATCCGTTCCCGCACCCTTGACATCCGCGCCCATGGACGTGAGATATGTAGCCAAATCAACAATTTCCGGCTCAATGGCAGCATTTTCAATTATTGTCTGTCCTTGGGCAAGAGCCGCTGCCATCATTATGTTTTCCGTTGCTCCAACGCTGGGAAAATCAAGGTATATTTTGTTTCCTTTCAGACTGGTTTTTGTCCTTGCCTCGATATAGCCATGTTCATTTACTATTTCCGCACCCATTGCCGCAAAACCCTTCAAGTGTAGATCTACCGGCCTTGTCCCGATTGCGCAGCCTCCTGGCAATGATATTCTTGCAGTTCCTGTTCTTGCAAGCAGGGGACCCATTACCAGAAATGAGGCTCGCAGCTTGTTAACCAGCTCATATGGCGCTGTTGTGTCCAAAATATCATGAGCATCGACCTTTATCCTGGTTTTGCTTTCAGAAATCTGCACGTCCGCCCCCAATGCCTTGACTAAATCACACATAACCTTTACATCGTTGAGGTAAGGAATTTCCTCAATAACACTTTGTCCATCCGCTAATAAAGCTGCTGCAATAATTGGCAAAACTGAGTTTTTTGCGCCGCTGACCCTCACCCTTCCTTTTAATCGAGCTGCCTCTGATACCACAAATTTGGACACTTGAACTCTCCCTTTCGTATATAGGCTGTATTTATCTTTTGCATCGTCAGTATTCCGTTGTTATGACCGGAGTGGCAAGCCATATGTACGTTCTGTCTTCAAAATTATTGTATCTGATTGCAAGGTTTAAATTTATTTTCTTTTCATTAACCCTTATGTATTGGTCTATTTCAGGCGTATAGGCGCAAACACTGATCATTTTGTCATTTCTCATCCCTTCCACCTTCTTTGCCTGCGCTCTGCTAAACACCTTAAGCCCTATGTCATTCATACGACCATACTCAAGCTTCCCGTCATAATACCCCGTAATACATGAATTTACCTTAGGTTCTATTCCGTACCTTTTAAAAATATTCATGGCCTCCTTCCTGATTGTGTCGAGGCCATCAATTGCCAGATCCTGAGTTACCTTAAGCGAAATGTTTGTGCTGACTGCGCTTTTTTGCTGCTTCTCCCTCTGAAATACCATATTGATTATTTTTTTTTCTGTATTTTCTTCGACAATGCCATTCACCTCAATCTTTCTAAGGTTGTCGTTCTCCGATTGCGTCCTTGAATAGGATTGCCCTTCAATTACCTTCAACGCAGCCATCATGTCCTTGATTAATGAATTTTCAACATCAGCACTATGCTGGCCCTCTTTTAGCTTTGCCCAGAAATAAATCTCGCTGCTCACAGGTTTAGCTCCAGAATTCACAAAGGAATTCTGCAGGGTGCTTTCCGGAATAGAGGTTTTTTTAAGTATTCCTGAATAGTATAATGAAATTGCTGCAAGCAGGCTTGTAAATATGACAAGAGTAATCAATGCCGGTTTTTTCACATGTATCCCCCTTTTTGCCGTTTGTAATAAAGATATTATTCTTCTTTAAGATTATTGCCTCTTTATAAATGGGATATACATGCAATATTTTTAACCGCGGCCTGAAGCTGGCTATTTGTCTATATTCAGCTTACTGGTCATTATTATGGAACCTTATTTTTGTTCCCATATATTGTATAATTTCGAGCAATCGGATCTATTTTTATGTAAACCTCTTTTTACATTCTAGCATAATTTTATTTCTTTGTTAGTAGGTCTATGAGATTATTTTCATATGTAATTTATGCCATATAAATGGTATAATGGAAGCTATGTTAAAAGCAATGAATTTAAACTTGATTCTAGCGCAAAAACAGCTTTTCTTGGAATTGCAAGACAAGTCGTTAGTGATTTCATCGAAGTTTCAGAAAATGGGTTTTTGCGCCGGAATAAATTTATTGCAAACATATACTAAGAAAAAAATTCGCATTTAGGAGATATATATGAGCATACCTTCCATTAATACGGCTAGAGAAATACTTGAGGAAGCAGGTAAACTTAACCCGGGTCAGTGGCTCCCGCACTCAATGAATGCCGCCGAAGCAGCCAGAAGCATCGCGGCCAATCATCCTGAGCTAGACGCTGACACTGCGTATGTGCTGGCCCTTCTGCACGATATAGGACGGCGTTCAGGCGTTCATCAGATGCGCCATATTATTGACGGTTACAACTATATGCAGAAAATGGGCTACAGCAGTGTTGCCAGAATATGCCTTACACATTCTTTCCCTGTTCAGGACTTGAAGGTAGCGGCAGGTAAATGGGATTGTTCTTGTGAGGAGTATGAATTTATTGAAAATTATATTAAGGGGATAGATTATAATAATTATGACCGGCTGGTGCAGCTGTGTGACTATCTGGCTCTGCCTAACGGCTTCAGTCTTGTGGAGACCAGAATGATTGATGTTGCGCTGCGTTACGGCACCAATGCATACTCTGTTCAAAAATGGAAGCAGATACTTTCTACAAAGCAATATTTTGAAGCAGCCATAGGATGTTCTGTTTACAGTCTTCTCCCCGGTGTGTTTGAAAGCACTATAAGCACTAAATTCAAGCTGGATTAGTGCCTTACTGGAAGCCCCTTTTGTTATGGCCGGAAACCTTAAGCCTCGCCAGAGCTCTGGAAAGCGCTGTCTGGCTTCTGACATACTCAATATAGCTCAGCTTGCTTTGCAGCCTTTCCTGGGCTCTTTCACGTGCTGCCCGCGCTCTGTTTATATCAATTTCCTCCGGCCACTCAGCTGTGTCTGCCAATATAACCGTCTTCTCCTGCTTTATTTCCATAAAGCCCTCGGAGATTACAGCTTCCCGCCATTCCCCGTCCTTCTTGATTCTTATTGGGCCTATGTCCACTGCAACAACCATGGGTATATGACCCTGCATAATACCCATCTCCCCCTCGGGAGTCCTTAGTATAACCATCTCAACCTGATCGTTGAAGAATTTCCTGTCAGGTGTTACTATTTCAAGCTCAAATGTTTCTGCCACAACGCAAAACCTCCTTTTCCGCAAGGGTGCATTCCATGATTATAAGCACTTCCCTCTTCTTTGCGGTTGTGTCCCCTTACCTTGTTACCTCATCAATTGTTCCCTTCATATAGAAGGCCGATTCGGGTACATCGTCCATATTGCCATCCACGATTTCCTTAAAGCCCCTGATGGTTTCCTTTACAGGCACATATCTCCCCTCATAGCCGGTAAAGGTTTCTGCTACGAAGAAGGGCTGTGAAAGGAACCTTTGAATCTTCCTTGCCCTGAATACGGTCAGCTTGTCTTCCTCGGACAAATCGTCCATTCCAAGGATAGCTATTATATCCTGAAGCTCTTTGTATCTCTGCAAGGTTTCCTGCACTCTTCTTGCCACGTTATAGTGTTCCTCTCCAACAATTCTGGGATCAAGGATCCTCGAGGTGGAGTCAAGGGGGTCAACCGCAGGGTATATACCAAGCTCCACTATCTGCCTTGAAAGCACCGTTGTCGCATCAAGATGTGCAAAGGTAGTGGCCGGTGCCGGATCTGTAAGGTCATCCGCAGGCACATAGACTGCCTGAACGGAAGTTATTGATCCTTTTCTTGTGGAAGTAATCCGCTCCTGAAGCGCTCCTACTTCCGTAGCCAGTGTTGGCTGATATCCGACAGCGGAAGGAATTCTGCCCAAGAGTGCCGATACCTCTGAGCCCGCCTGAATAAACCTGAATATATTATCAATGAATAACAGCACATCCTGTCCCATCTCATCCCTGAAGTACTCCGCCATGGAAAGTCCGGTAAGAGCAACTCTCATTCTGGCTCCCGGCGGCTCATTCATTTGCCCGAAAACCATGGCAGTTTTTGCGATAACGCCCGAATCTGTCATTTCGTGCCACAAATCATTGCCTTCCCTGGTTCTTTCACCGACTCCTGTAAATACTGAATAACCACCATGCTCTGTTGCAATATTCCTTATCAATTCTTGTATCAGCACAGTCTTGCCAACACCGGCACCGCCGAACAATCCGATTTTCCCGCCTTTTGCATAGGGAGCCAGAAGATCAATAACCTTGATCCCTGTCTCAAATATTTCCGTAGCAGGCTTCTGTTCTTCGAAGCCAGGCGCAGCCCTGTGTATGGGATAATATTTGTCAGCTTTTACATCCCCTCTTTTATCCACAGGCTCCCCAAGAACATTGAACACTCTTCCTAAAACCTCTTTGCCAACAGGCACCTTGATAGGTTCTCCAGTGTCCAGAATGTCCATTCCCCTTACCAGACCATCGGTTGAAGACATTGCAACACACCTTGCCATCTCGTTCCCCAAATGCTGCATAACCTCCGCTACAACATGCCCGTCATCTTTATCTATTCTCAGTGCATTATATATCTTCGGAAGCTTGCCGCTCTCAAATCTGGCGTCTATAACCGGGCCAATCACCTGAATAATCTTACCAATATTCTCCGACATACTTATCCACTCCTGTAATAATGATGGGGGAAACTCCCGCTGAAACTTGGATATTCCTATTCGGGAGGTAATGTCCCCTTTATTTAAGTGCCGAGGCTCCCCCGACTATTTCCGATATCTCCTGGGTTATGGCAGTCTGCCTCACCCTGTTGTAATGCAGATTAAGCTTGCTCAGCATTTCATCCGCATTTGACGTGGCATTATCCATTGCCGACATCCTGGCACTCTGTTCGCTTGTGAAGGCTTCCACAAGAGCACCATATACAACCCCCTTAACATATTTGGGTATCAATACATTGAAAACAGCCTGAGGTGAAGGTTCATAAATCAAAGCCTCATCTACCTCATCAGGAACCTCCTTCGGCACCTTAAGCTCCTTTTTCAATGCTTCCAAATCTAAAGGAAGGAGCTTCATTACTCTTGGCTCCTGCTTTATGCTGGACTCCATCTTGGTATATACAAGGTTAACCTCTCCCACTTCTCCACTTGAAAACATCTCAATGATTCTTTCAGCTATCTCCCTTGCCCTGTAGACAGTAGGATTCTGAACCGAATAATCAAAATCCTGGTCAACATTATATCCCGCCCTCATAAAATGGTTTTTACCTACAATCCCGGCAATAAGCAAAACAGCATCAGGAGCATTTGCCAGTTTATTTTCAACCAGCTTGATGATGTTGTGATTGTATCCTCCTGCCATTCCCTTATCTCCTGTTATTATAAAAAAACACTTTTTACAGCCATTACTCTTGCCTTTTATGTCAAAAAAAGGGTTTTTGATATCACCGCTGTGAACAAGTATGTCCGCAATAGTGGCTTTTATCTTTTCAAAGAAAGGAGCTGTCTGTTCAAGCTGCTGTCTGGCTTTTTTTAGTTTGGCGGCTGATATCAGCTTCATGGCTTTTGTTATCTGCCTCGTCTCCTTTATGCTCTTTATTCTGTTTTTAATTTCGCGTGCGTTAGCCATACCATCACTACCTTAAAATAAAGTCAGCTTTGTATTCTTCAATGCACTTTTGAAGGAGAACTTCTGTTTCCTGGTTCAAATCTCCCGTATCCCTTATTGAATTGAGAATGTGAGCATACTCTTCTTTAATAAACTCTATTAATCCTGTATTGAATTTTCTTATATCCTTAACCGGCAGATCCAAAAGATATTTTCGTGTAGCTGTATATAGGATTACCACCTGCTCCTCAACGGGCATTGTCTTATACTGGGGTTGTTTGATGGTTTCAAGCAGCCTTTCACCCTGGGAAAGCTTATCTCTGGTGGCCTGATCAAGGTCAGAGCCAAACTGCGCAAATACTGCCAGCTCTCTGTATTGCGCAAGATTTATCCTCATTGGGCCGGCTACCTTTTTCATAGCCTTTATCTGTGCCGCCCCCCCTACCCTCGAGACCGACAAGCCTACGTTTACAGCAGGCCTTTGCCCTGAAAAGAAAAGCTCCGACTCAAGATATATCTGTCCATCTGTAATGGATATTACGTTTGTAGGTATATAAGCCGAAACGTCTCCAGCCAGGGTTTCTATAATCGGAAGAGCCGTAATTGAGCCCCCTCCCAGTTCATCGCTCAGCCTTGCAGCCCTTTCAAGAAGCCTTGAATGGAGATAGAAAACATCGCCAGGATACGCTTCACGTCCCGGAGGGCGCTTAAGCAGCAGTGACATCGCTCTGTATGCAACTGCATGCTTTGAAAGGTCATCATAAACAATAAGCACATCCTTGTGCTGGTTAAACATGAACTCCTCTGCCATTGCGCAGCCAGCATACGGAGCAATGTACTGTTCCGGAGCAAGATCGCTGGCAGTAGAGGATACTACAATTGTGTATTCCATAGCACCGAGATTCTCCAGGGTATTTACAATCCCGGCAATTGTGGATGCTTTCTGACCTATTGCGACATATATGCAGATTACGTCCTTACCCTTCTGATTTATAATTGTATCCAGTGCAATTGCTGTTTTACCCGTCTGCCTGTCGCCGATAATCAGCTCCCTCTGTCCCCTGCCAATGGGAATCATGGCATCTATAGCCAGAATTCCTGTCTGAAGGGGTTTGTTTACAGATTTTCTGTCTACGACACCCGGAGCAGTAAATTCTATTGGCCTGAATCTGTCGGTAATAATTTCGCCTTTTCCGTCTATTGGCTTTCCGAGAGAATTTACAACCCTTCCAATAAGGGCGTTTCCAACAGGAACCTCAACCGTCCTTCCCGTCCTCCTGACCTCAGAGCCCTCTTTTATGTTATCGCCGGCCCCCAGCAAAACACAGCCCACATTGTCCTCCTCAAGGTTCAAGGCCATGCCCATGACCCCATCCTGAAACTCCAGCAGCTCACCATACATGCAATTCATAAGCCCATATATTCTTGCAATACCATCCCCGGCTTGCAGCACATATCCTATCTCGTCAGTGTTCAGCTTCACGCCATAGTTTTCGATCTGCTGCCTTATCAACGAACTGACTTCTTCAGGTCTCAGATTCAATACAAACACCCCAATCCGCTTCTAATTATTTGTTAGTACAACAGCGAAAAGAGATTTATGTTTTAGTTTACGTTGTTGTACTATTTGGCACAGCTTGAATTCACTTTGCCACCAAATCCATAAGCTTGCTTATCCTTCCCTTAAGGGAACCGTCAAAAACTTTATCGCCTATAACCACCTTAACGCCCCCTAACAGAGTTCTGTCAATACTCACTTCTGCACTTACGGAGGCCGCATTGCACTGCCTCCTGAATTTTTCCTTTATTTTTGAAAGCTGCGTCTCATCCAGCGGAGCGGCAGAAATAATTTTCATGCCCAATATTTTATTTTTCCTTTCTGCCAGCTTTATAAATTCAATTTCAATTCCCGGCAAATATCTTATTCTGTCCTTGTCAACCAGAAGGAAAAGGAAGTTCAGCATGTCCTTTTTAAACTCCTGTGCAAAAAGACTGTTCAACATGTCTTTTTTTATCTTACGGCTTACCTTGGCGCTAAGCAGGAAATCCCTCAATTCCTCGACGCCTTCAAAGGCAGCTGCTGCCTCCCTCAGGTGCTTCCTGTATTCCTCCACCGCTGCCGCCTGCGCTGCAAGCTCAACCAACGCCTCGGCATACCTTTTCTCAACCAGAGGCATTACGCAGCACCTGCCTCATCAATAAATTTTTCAACAAGCAATCTATTGTCGATATTTTCCATATTCGCTTCTAAAACCTTTGACGCTGCCGCAAGAGCCAATCCGGCCACCTGAGCTTTCATTTCCCTCATGGCCAACTGTCTTTCCCTGTCTATTTCCTCTCTTGCCTTCACAAGCAAAGCTTCAGCCTGCTGCTTGGCAGAGGATACTATTGAATCATATTCCTTCTCCGCCTTTGCCCTGGCAGCTTCGATTATTTTATCCGCTTCAAGCTTTGCATTCTTAATCTGTTCCTCGAAAGATTCCTTCAGCTTCTGAGCCTCGGCTCTGTTTTTTTCAGCATTCTCAATAGATTCCTTTATGCCTCTTGCACGGTTATCCATAAACTCTGTAACCGGCTTGAACAAAAATTTTTTTAATGTAAAATACAAAATTAACAGGTTTAAGGCAACCCATATGGATTTAACAGCAGTAATGCTTTTGAGCATCTATTTTCACCCTTCCGGTCATCATTTACAATAAAGCAGCTGAGGAAGGCAGCTTTAACTGCCTTCCATGAAACAACAATGGTCTATTTCGAGAAAATCAGCAGCAAGGCCGTAACAAAGCCATAAATGGCTGTTGCTTCGATAAGAGCGGCACCAAGAATAGTGATTGTAGTAATTTTCCCTGATGCCTCAGGTTGCCTGGCTATAGACTCAGCCGCTTTGGAAATTGCCATTCCCATACCCAATGCTGCTCCTACACCAGTAAAAACTGCCAGCCCGGCAGCTAGTGCTGTTAATCCTTCCATCCACTTCACCCCCTCATTCAATGGCTTCAGCAACGTATATCGAAGTCAGAAAAACAAAGATATATGCTTGCAAAATACCGTCAAAAAGATCAAAATATATGTTCAGTGCTGCCGGAAATACTGCAGGCAGCGCAATGTATGCCAGCTCCACAATCAGGAACGCTCCCAGGATATTCCCGAAAAGTCGGGCTGAGAGGGAAAGCGGTCTTATGAAGTAATCCAAAATTTTGAAGGGAATCATAACAGGCAAAGGATCCACTAAGCTTCCCAGCCAGCCTTTAAGGCCTTTGAAGCGCAGCCCGGCGCCAAGTACCACAATAATTGACATGACAGCCATAGTAACATTTACGCCAAAGTCTTTGGTTGGAGGCTTGATTTCAATCACAGGAATATGTTCAAAAAACTCCAGGCCTGTAAGCTTATACAGTTCCTCACTGCTTGGAATAATACCAAATATTGATATTGTATTGGCAAACACAAGAAAGAGCAGAATTGTGCCGAAGTATGGGGCAAAATGCCTCCAATGATGACCGATAGAGCTTTTCGTAATAGAATTGACAAGCTCAACAACAATTTCTACAATATTCTGCTTTCCGGAGGGTACAGTTTTAAAGTTGCGTGTAAGCGTCACTGAGAGGACAATAAGAACACCTATTATAATCCACATCACAACAATTGAATCATAGACAGGTATTTGATAACCAAAAGCATAAAATGAGAAAACCTCTCGGGTTTCCATTGCATTGGACAAGTACTCGCCCAGGTCCATACAATACACCTTCTTACTCGAATTTATAGAATTTATTGCCGAACACATAAAAAGGCCTTAAACGTCTTAGTTAAAGCCCCCGTGGCGTTTTGCATCTTTGCATATTAAACAAAACTCAAAACCCATATTATCACTTTCATTTATGGTAATCAACACTAGAATATATCATAAAAATACGATTATGGATTACTCAGGCCATTTATAAACAAGCTGAGGGCTCAATCTAAAAAAAGCCAGATAATCCGGCTTTTTTCTTTAATTCTTAATTATTCAATTCCAAATTCAATAGGCTTTTCGCTGCTTAGGCCAAATTCATAAAGGATTGCTTTGGCAATTCTTTCTGACGCTTTTCCGTCTCCATAAGGATTTACAGCTTTAGCCATTCTGTTGTACTCAGACGGTTCCTCGATTAATTGAACTGCCAAGCTATAAATCCTTTCTCTGTCAGTACCCGCAAGCTTCACTGTACCCGCAGACACCGCTTCGGGCCTTTCAGTCTCGTTCCTTAAGACAAGCACGGGTTTGCCCAGAGAAGGCGCCTCCTCCTGCAGACCGCCGGAGTCAGTCATAATAAGGTATGACTTGCTCATAAGGTTGTGCATATCCTGAACATCCAGAGGTTGGATTAGCTTAACCCTGGGATGCTGGCCCAATAAGCCTTCTGCAACCTCCTGAACCGCTGGATTTAAGTGCACAGGATAAATTATTTCAACATCATTATATCTATCTGCAATTTGCTTTAAAGCTCCACATATGTTTTTCAGAGGCTCCCCAAGGTTCTCCCTCCTGTGGGCAGTCACTGCAATCACTCTTTTGCCGGAAAAGTCAAAATCAGATAAGGTGCTGTTGGCAAATGAGTAGTCTTCTCTAACAGTTGTCTTAAGAGCATCAATGACTGTGTTCCCTGTTACGTAAATCTTTTTTTCGCTTACATTTTCATTGAGCAGGTTTGACTTATTGGTTGCTGTGGGAGCAAAGTGAAGGTCAGTGAGCACTCCTGTCAGCTTTCTGTTTATTTCCTCCGGATAGGGAAAATATTTGTCAAAGGTTCTCAGTCCGGATTCTACATGCCCTACGCTAATTTTATTATAGAAGGCCGCCAGGCTTCCCACAAAGGTAGTGGTTGTGTCCCCGTGGACAAGAACGATGTCAGGCCTTGTTTTTTCAAAGACATCGCTCAATCCTTCCAGAGCCCTGGTAGTTATGTCTGCAAGGGTTTGCCTGCTTTGCATAATGTTCAGGTCAAAATCCGGGTCTATTTCAAATATTTCAAGCACCTGGTCCAGCATCTGCCTGTGCTGCGCCGTAACGCAAACCAGAAGCTCAATTTCCCTGTATTTCTCCAGCTCCTTGACTAAAGGAGCCATTTTGATCGCCTCCGGTCTCGTACCGAAAACCGTCATTACTTTTAATCTTTTCACTTTTGATACCCCTTAGCTTTCATTTATATCTCCCATAACTGTCTTAGGAGTTTTTTTTTCTTCATCCGCTGATATATTATCATCTTCAGCTTCTTTGGCATCATCCCTGATTTCACTCATATACCTGGCTCCGCCGATAATAAATATGGAAACAGATATAAAGAGTACAATGGCTCCGAGCACACCCTTGTCTGCAAGAACTATGGCGCAAAGTCCGAGTGCGGCGCTGGCCACATACATAACAACCACCGATTGCTTGTGGCTCAGCCCCATATCAATAAGCCTGTGATGCAAATGCCCTCTGTCAGCTTCCATTATGGATTTGCCTTTGAGTAATCTTCTGAATACCGCAAAGGTTGTATCAAACAGAGGCAGCCCCAGCACAAGTATGGGTATTGCCAAAGCAATGGCCGCATAGCCTTTAAGCATCCCCTGTATTGATATGACTCCGAGAGTAAACCCCAGAAAGGTTGACCCTGTGTCACCCATAAATATCTTGGCAGGATTGAAATTGTATGGCAAAAAGCCCAGCGCCGACCCTGCCAGAGCAGCCGTAAACACTGCGTTGCTTGGAATATTTGTAATTAGCGACACAAAGAACAGCGAAAGGGATGAAATGGAAGCAACCCCGGCAGCCAGTCCGTCAAGCCCGTCAATTAAATTAATGGCATTGGTTATGCCTACAATCCACAATATTGACACGGGATAAGATATGTATGGATTGAGGAAGGAAATACCTGAAGCCGAAAATGGGTTGGTAACAACCTCAATCGCCGTGCCGCTGAACACAACAATGCCGGCTGCCAGCAGCTGGAAAAACAGCTTTGTTTTTGCATTTATTTGCTTAATATCATCAATAATTCCTATTCCCACAATTATTGCGATTCCAATCAGCATGCCTAGAAGTTCTCTGCTTGGTGCCAATACATCATTTGAATAAATGAGAGATCCGACAACATTAAACAGCAAAGCAGTCATAAAGCCGGACACCATAGCCAGCCCGCCAATCCGGGCAATAGGCTTTTTATGCATCCTTCTGTCATCCTTCGGTATATCGACCGCGCCTATCTTAAATGCCAGCTTTTTAGCTATTGGTGTAGCTGAAAATGCCACAATAAAGGCTATGACAAAACAAATAAAGTAATCATATAACACTCTAGCACCTTCTTTATAATTTCACATAAATGCAGAATATACCATAATTTTACTTTTGTCAAATTTTTATTACCCTGATGCCTGCCTCTTTTAAAAGCTCCATACCCAGTTCGTCAGGGTATTCTCCTTTAAAAACGATTTTTTTTATCCCTGCGTTTATTGCCATTTTTGCACAAAGAACACAGGGCTGATGGGTAACATACAAGGTGCCGTCCTTAACGCTTGTGCCCGAATAGGCAGCCTGCACTATGGCATTCTGTTCCGCATGTATAGCTCTGCAGAGCTCATGACGCTGCCCTGAGGGTATTTGCATTTCTTCCCTGAGGCAGCCGATTTCCGAGCAATGCTTGCATCCCATAGGCGCTCCGTTATATCCGGTAGCCAATATACGCTTGTCCTTGACTATCAAAGCCCCTACCTGACGCCTGATGCAGGTAGAACGCGTTTTTATAAGCTCAACAATCTCCATGAAATACTCATCCCATGAAGGCCTCATTGCAAATACCTCCCTGCTACTTAAATGCTACTTGGTTCCAAACAATCTGTCTCCTGCATCGCCAAGTCCAGGCACTATGTATCCATGGTCATTGAGAAGCTCGTCCACTGCCGCGCAGTAAATCTCAACATCCGGATGATCCTTGTTTATTCTTTCGATTCCTGCCTTTGCCGCTATCAGGCACATAAGCTTGATATTGCTTACTCCCCTGTCCTTAATGAATTTAATGGCAGCTGAAGCTGAGCCTCCTGTTGCCAGCATCGGATCCAGTATGACAATATCCCTCTCTTCTGCATCCACAGGCAATTTGCAATAATACTCCACCGGCTGCAAGGTTTCCGGATCCCTGTATAGACCTATGTGCCCAACCTTTGCCATCGGCAGAAGGCTAAGCATTCCGTCAACCATCCCCAAGCCGGCTCTCAATATAGGTACGATGCCCAGCTTCTTTCCGGATATCACCTTGGTTTTTGCTATACCCACGGGCGTTTCTATTTCAACTTCCTTTAAAGGCATACTCCTTGTAACTTCATACCCCATAAGCATGGCAATTTCGGATACCAGCTCCCTGAATTCCTTGGTATTCGTATTCTTATCCCTGAGAAGGGATACCTTGTGCTGTATCAATGGATGATCAAAAATAAATACGTTGTTCATTGGAAAACCCCCTGGTTATTTGGAATATTTTTTTTCAATTGCACATATTTTGTCAACCCTTACCTTATGCCTTCCCCCAAGAAACTCCGAATCAAGCCATGCCTGTACTATTTCCAGAGCAAGCCCCGGTCCTGTAACCCTCTCTCCGAGAGCCAGAATATTGGCATCATTGTGCTCTCTGCTCATCCTTGCCATATAGGTGTCAGTGCACACTGCCGCTCTTATTCCCGGAACCTTGTTTGCCGCAAGTGATATGCCAAGACCTGTTCCGCAAATAATAATTCCCTTATCGCATTCACCGTTTTTTACAGCTTCCGCAACTATAAGCCCGTAATCGGGATAATCTACAGAGCCGCAATCACATGTTCCATAATCCCTGTAGTCATAACCTTTTTCCTTCAAGTATTTGGCAATCTCTTCCTTCAGCCTTAATCCGCCATGATCACTTCCCAGACCTATTAACATATATCTCCTCCAAGCCTTAAGTGCAATTATATAATACTTTTCTTCTTTTCCTATTTTATTATAATGACCTTGCTGTGTCAAAAAAACTTTAATCCCTTATTTTAGTTTGTCAATTATGGTTTTCACTGCGGCTTCAATGTCCTCTGCGCAGCACCTGTACGTCTGCAGGGACATTCCATAAGGGTCGGGCACATCAAAGGAATAATTATATTCGTAAATGACGTCATCAACATTTTTAGCATACGCATACTCTTTAAGAGTAAATATTTTTCCTTTATGCTCAGGATACATGGATACTAATGCATCCTTATGGGCTCTTGTCATTGTCAGCACAAGATATGCCTCTTTAATATCGCTTTCGCGAACGCCTCTTGCGCAATGGGAGTTCAAATCTATTCCCCATCCGTCACGCAAAGCTGCTATTGCATTGCTGCTTGCATTATCACCCTCACATGCAGACAACCCTGCCGATGCTGCAGTAAAGTGCTCTTGCAACTGAATATCGGCCCTGACATAATGCTTAAAAATCCCCTCTGCCATACAACTTCTGCACGTATTTCCTGTGCATACAAACAATATTTTTTTCATTGCAAACCTCTCGCTTTCAGTCTTTTACACCTTTATTACCCTGTTTGCGGCGGCTTTCCTCATCCTGTTCATTATTGCCAAGCCAATACCGGTATTCTCTACTCCTTCAGCAAATATCACCTGTATTCCCAGTTCGTCAAATCTTCTTAGAATACTGAAAATGCTTGCGGCAATCGTTTCAGGCTTGTCCCTGTCACCCATTGAAATTACCTCGGCTTCCCTGCCATACAAGTGCATTGTCTGCTCCGTGGCCATTATTCCTGGCTTGCCGCCTGCTGCCTTGCTTTCTCTTGCCAGCTCCAGGATTTTAGCGGCAACATTTTTAATTTTCCCCTCAACAATTATAACATCAGCCTTGGGCGAGTAATGAGCATACTTCATTCCGGGAGCTCTTGGAGCAAAATGCGTTTTGTCATTTTCAGCCATTACAGCAGGATCTATTACAACCTCGCCAAGGACAGACTTCAATTGGCTTGGCGTAACCCCTCCCGGCCTTAGTATAACAGGCGGATATGCAGACATGTCCAGAACCGTAGATTCCAGCCCCACCCTTGCTTCACCCGCATCAATTATCATGTCTACCTTCCCGTATAAATCTTCGATTACATGCTCTGCGCATGTTGGACTGGGTTTGCCGGATGAATTGGCACTTGGCGCAGCTACGGGCACCTGAGCCAGTTTTATCAGCTCAAGAGCCACAGGATGTGACGGCATCCTGACCGCCACTGTGTCAAGTCCTGCGGAAACAACTGAAGGAACCTTTTCAGATTTTTTTAACACAATAGTTAGCGGACCAGGCCAGAAGTGCTCCATAAGCGCGTAAACATCGGAGGGTATCTCTCGGACCAGCTCGTGAAGGCCGCTTTTTTCAGAAATATGTACAATCAGGGGGTTGTCCGAGGGCCTTCCTTTTGCAGAAAATATACCCCTTACAGCTTTCTCGTCAAGGGCATTTGCCCCAAGTCCATAAACTGTTTCCGTGGGAAAAGCCACCAGACCTCCGTTTATAATTGCCTCCGCAGCATACTTTAATTTACCGTAATCTATATTGTCTTTGTCAAGCTTGATAATTTCAGTGTTCAAGGTCCTTTGTCTCCCTCACCCCAATATTGATACTATTATACCACATATTATGCCAATGACATTCCCTATTGACGACATTCTGCCAAAATACAGACGTTTTGATTCGGGTACAAGTTCCCCGAAAACTATATAAAGCATGGCTCCTCCTGCAAATCCAAGGCATAGTGCTATAAAACCAGGCGAAATCTCGCCTAATATGGCGCCCAGCAATGCCCCAAAGCCCATTGGTATTCCGGACAGAACCGTAACGGCAAAGGCTTTTATCCTGGAAAAGCCCCCCGCTCTCATTGGTACTGCCATAGCAACACCCTCCGGTATATCGTGAATGAATATTACAAGTGTTATCATTGCTCCCAGGCTGGTCGACGCCTCAAAACCCGAGCCTACCGCAAAGCCTTCTGGAAAATTGTGAAGTGCGATGCCTATTGCCATAAGTATACCTGCCCTTAGCAGGCTGGATTTGCCCGTCTTTCTTTTTGCGGCTTCCATTCTTTTTATAAAGTCTTCTATAAGTATTATTATGAGCACTCCTGACAGCACGCCTGTCATTGCGGCTCCGACGCCCCCAAGCTCGAAGGCTTCAGGAATGAGTTCAAAACAAACAACCGCAGTCATTAATCCTGCAGAAAATTCCAAAATAATGCTTAGAAAACGGTTGCTGACCTTGTTAACAAAAAAGGCAGCCAGCCCCCCGGTTCCAGTGCCTAAAACGCCCGAAACAAGTCCAATCAGTGTAACCCTCAGCAAATGCTCCAATTAAATCCCCCTCTTCCATATATACCTATTCACTGGAAATGGATTATATGAAAAGGGGAATATTCCTCAACGCAAAAGAAATACCAGTCATTCAGAAAGGTGTGTGCCCTTTCCTTATATACCGGACCAGCTTGCACGCATAGTTTCAAATTGGAGCCCATCTGACAGCAGCCTCAGGAAATCATTTCTGGGAATATTGACTGCGCCCATGCTCTCAAGATGCCTGGAATAGACCTGGCAGTCTATAAAAAGGAAGCCCAGCTCCCGAAGCTTTTCAGCCAGAAATATGAGTGCTGCTTTTGAAGCGTTGTCCACCGTCGAAAACATGGACTCTCCAAAAAAGCATTTGCCTTCAGACACGCCGTATAGCCCTCCTGCCAGCTTCCCCTCATGCCAGGTCTCTACAGAATGGGCAAATCCCATCTCATGCAATTTGCAGTATGCGCAAACCATATCATCATTAAGCCAGGTATTGTCCTGTCTCAGCTCCATGCACTTGCCTATTACAGTCTCAAAGCAAGTGTCAAAAGTAATGCTGAAGGTGCCCCGCCGCAAAACCTTTTTCATAGATTTAGAAACTTTGATATCAGAAGGGAAAAGGACACACCTGGGATCAGGCGACCACCACAGTATAGGGTAATTGCTGGAATACCAGGGAAAGATCCCGCTACGGTAAGCAAGCAGCAGCCTGTTTACGGAAAGATCCCCCCCAATTGCAAGAAGACCGTCTTTATTTGCAAATTCCGGCCGAGGAAAGACTAAGTCGCTTGTCAATCTAAATACTGGCATATAAACAGTACCTCAGCTCTCATTATTGCTGAAAACCAATTCCCCGTCCCTAATATCTATTCGGGCGGTTCCACCCCTAGAAAGGCTTCCGAACAGCACTTCATCCACAAAATGTGATTTGATTTTCTCCTGGACCACACGCAAAATCTCTCTTGCCCCATAAGTTGATGAAAGTCCCTTCTCTGCAAGCCACCGGTAACATTCCTCGGATACTTCAA
>JAOACY010000124.1 GCA_026417615.1 Clostridia bacterium | reverse complement strand
CACAGAGGCCAAAATTGTTGATGCAATGGCAAAGGAAGGCATAACCAAGGATATGATAGGCAGGGAAAAATTCCTTGAAAGGGCATGGAATTGGAAAGAGCATTACGGAGGAAGAATAGTTGACCAGCTGAAGAAGCTTGGAAGCTCCTGCGACTGGAAGCGTGAGAGGTTTACAATGGATGAGGGCCTTTCGGATGCAGTTATTGAAGTGTTTATACGGCTTTACAAAAAAGGGCTGATCTACAAAGGCGAAAGAATAACAAACTGGTGTCCGAACTGTAATACTTCTATTTCAGACATTGAGGTAGAATACGAGGAAAAGGAAGGATACTTCTATCACATAAGATATCCAGTCAAGGACAGCAATGAATATCTTGTAGTGGCTACAACGAGGCCTGAAACCATGCTTGGTGACACCGCCGTTGCTGTGCATCCTGAAGATGAGCGGTACAAGCATCTTATCGGAAAGACTGTTGTGCTGCCGCTTATGAATAGAGAAATACCTGTTATAGCAGATGAATACGTTGACAAGGAGTTCGGAACCGGTGTGGTTAAAATAACTCCGGCCCATGATCCGAACGACTTTGAAGTGGGATTAAGACACAATCTGCCTCAGATAAATGTTATGAATAATAACGGCACAATGAATGAATTCGCCAGGCAATATTCCGGCATGGAGAGGTACGAGGCAAGGAAGCGGATAATCGAAGACTTGAAGGGCTTGGATCTTCTTATTAAAACAGAGCCTCACAAGCACAATGTCGGAACCTGCCAGAGGTGCAGGACTATTGTTGAACCACTTATATCAAAACAGTGGTATGTTAAGATGAAGCCTCTGGCTGAGCCTGCAATTGAGGTTGTAAAAAACGGAACCATCAAGTTTGTTCCTGAGCGGTTCTCCAAGATATACTACAACTGGATGGAAAACATTCAGGATTGGTGCATATCAAGGCAGCTTTGGTGGGGGCACAGGATCCCTGCATACTACTGCCAGGATTGCGGATGGATGGCTGTTGCCAAGGAAATGCCGGATAAATGTCCTCAATGCGGCAGTGATAGATTTGAGCAGGACCCCGACACCTTGGACACATGGTTCAGCTCTGCTCTATGGCCCTTCTCAACACTGGGCTGGCCGAAAAACACTGAGGATCTTAAGTATTTCTATCCTACGGATGTTCTTGTTACAGGATATGATATCATATTCTTCTGGGTTGCCAGAATGATATTCTCCGGCGTTGAGCATATGGGCAGGGAACCGTTCAAATATGTATTTATCCACGGTATTGTAAGGGATGCTCTTGGCAGGAAGATGAGCAAGTCCCTCGGCAACGGGATAGACCCGCTTGAGGTTATAGACCAGTATGGCACAGATGCATTGAGATTTGCTCTCACAATAGGAAATTCTCCCGGTAATGACCTGAGGTTCTCGACGGAAAAGGTTGAGTCCAGCAGAAACTTCGCCAACAAGGTTTGGAACGCTTCCAGATTCGTGCTTATGAATTTTGACGAAGACCTTGATTTTTCAAAGGTTGATGCATCAAGGCTTTCGATTGCCGACAAATGGATATTAAGCCGTGCAAACACACTTATCGGCGAAGTTACAGAAAATATGGAGAAGTTTGAGCTGGGTATTGCCCTGCAGAAAATCTATGAATTTATATGGGAAGAATTCTGTGATTGGTATATTGAGCTTGTGAAGCCCAGACTGTACGACAGAGAAAATGAATCCAGGCTGGAGGCTCAGTTTGTTTTAAATTATGTGCTGGGTGTTTCCATGAAGCTGCTTCATCCATACATGCCTTTTATAACTGAAGAAATCTACAGGCACCTGATAAATGATGACAAGAGCATAATGATTTCTAAGTGGCCGGACTTCAAGGATGAATACAGCTTCCCGCAAGAGGAGAAAAAGATGCAGCTTATAATGGGCGCTATCAAGAGCATAAGAAATATAAGGTCTGAAATGAATGTGCCGCCTTCAAGAAAAGGCAAGATAGTTTTTGTAGCAGCAGGAAGCGAAGAAGGAGCAATACTTTCTGAAGGCAAAAGCTTTTTTGAGCGCCTTGCGGGAGCATCGGAGGCTGCAGTACAGTATGATAAGTCCGGTATTGCCCATGATGCTGTTGCGGCAGTGATACCCGGTGCGGAAATATTTATTCCCCTGGAGGAGCTCATTGACATAGAGAAGGAAATTGAAAGACTTGAAAAGGAAAAAGGAAATCTTGCAAAGGAGCTTGAAAGGGTAAACGCCAAGCTTGGGAATGAAGGCTTTGTTGCAAAAGCTCCGGCTAAGGTTATTGAGGAGGAGAAGGAGAAAAAGGCGAGATACCAGGAGATGTTTGACAAAGTGGCTGCAAGACTGAATTCTTTAAAAAGGTAAATATAACGGTAACGCATGAAGTAATATTTTGCCAACGAAAGGCAACACCAATTGGTTATAAACCGCTGAAAGTATCTGAATTTGTATATTTTCAGCGGTTTTTTTGTTAAAAATAAGTTAATTCCGTTAAATAAAGTTTAAATAATCTCAATGTTCTTAATCATTATTAACACACTATTAAAATTTATGTAAACTATTCTTTCGTTTTAAGTTACATATTTCGACAAAACCCATAGAAATCTTACATTATGGAAACCACTAAAAAGATTTACAATTTTTTAGCGCTGGATTAATTGAATAATAACAAAGATTATATATAAAGTTACGTGATACAAGTATTTTATTTATACGAAAAATTGGGAGTTATTGTATTTGCGGGTGAAATATGAGTAATATTGCAGAAAAAACACATGCTTTCATATTTGAAGGAGTAGGGCTAGAATGCCAGGGTTATGTGCATTTGTTGAACTCCGAATGTAAGGAACAGTTAAAACGCTATTGCTCTATAGTTTACAAGGAAATAGGCATGGATTTGTGGAGTTATTTACACGAATTACCGTATACAAATTATGGTAAGGTATTCCACGACTGGATATCAATTTACACAATTGATTATATTGTTTACCATAATTACACAGATGCCGGTATAAAGCCGGGTGTGTTTCTGGGATACAGTATGGGGTTGATTACGGCACTGGCTTGTGGTAAGGCTATTTCCTTCGAGGATGGATTGAAGATGCTGCTGTGTATATATGGATACCTTGAAAAATCCGCAGAACAGCAGGCAATGGGTGTTATAGTTGGAATGACATGTGAAGATGTCGAAAAAGTAATTATGAACAGTAATTTAGGTGAAAGCGTAGCCATCGCAAGCGAAAACAACGAAAACTGCATACTCATTTCAGGAATAAAGAGTTCTGTTGAGAAAGTTATGAGCCTTTCAGCCAGTGAAGGAGCTTTGAAGGTCAAAGCCATAAATACTCCTTTTGCATGTCATTCAAAATATGCGGAAAAGGGTATGGAAGTTTATATGGATTTCATTGAACGGCTGCAGGTGTCAGATTCCACCGTACCAGTAATATCGAGCTATGATCAGGAAATAATACAGGATTCGGGGGCAATAAAAAAAGAACTGGGAAAAAATACAATAGGGAGAATGTATTGGAAGGCATCAATAGAAAAGGCTTTTGACATGGGTTTCAGCAGCTTTTTTGAAGTAAGCTTGGATGATTCGATTTCAAAATTTTCGAAGCTTATTAATACAGATTGTGAATTTATTTCATATAAAAAATTTATTAATTTGAGATTAAAGGGAGAGCAAAATGGAGGACTTATTTAAAAAGAAGCATACATTTCTTTTTCAGGGCGTTGGTGCAGATTATAAAAGTATGGTGCATATGCTTGATAAGAACCAGTACAATTTGTTGCATTATTACTGCTCCATAGCACACAGGGAACTAGGGCTGGATTTGTGGGGATATCTCAACAATACTTCAACAAACAAAAGCTACAGCGTGTTTTATGAATGGGCAGCAATATATACCGTTGATTATATTGTTTACCAGACATTTACTGACTACGGAATTGAGCCTGAAATGTTTATGGGATACAGCATGGGGCTTGTTACTGCTTTGGCTTGCGGAAAAGCAATTTCCTTTGAAACGGGACTGCACATTTTATTCAGCTCCTTTGAATATGCTCAGAGGGTTCACAGACAGGAAGAAGCAATGGCAGTAATAACAGGTATAACCTGTAGTAATGTAGAAAGAATTATTGAAAAGAACGGATTTTCCGGTCAGGTTGATATTGCTAGTGAGAATAACGAGTATTGCATAGTAATATCAGGAATCAGGTCAAAAGTTGAAGCTGTTATGTCTATTGCCGCAAATGAAGGCGCAATGAAGGTCAAAGATATAAACGCTCCTTATGCTTTTCACTCACGTTTTGCTGCAATAGGAATAGAAAGTTATGTTGAATTTCTTTCCAAAGTTAAGATATCAGATTGCATAGTACCAATAATTTCTATTTACAACAAGAAAACCATCAAGAGTTCCAATGACATAAGAAAAGAGCTCGGGATAAATACCATGGGCCGCATGTACTGGAAAGAGTCAATGGAATTGATAATTCACAAAGGCTATGACTCCTTTGTTGAAGTAAGCCTTGCTGATGGTATCACAAAATTCTCAAAACTCATAAACATGGATTGTGATTTTCTGACATATAAGAAGTTTTTGAGCTTGAAGACTCAAGTTATCAAAATCAATGCCAATACCAATACAACTGGTGACCTTGCAGTTGAAGCTGAATTGTTTGTATCATAGGTAATATTTTCAATTATAATAATAAAGGTGTTTAAGGAGAAACGATGACTATTATATCAGACAACAAAATAGCATATATAGACTTAACCGACAAAAGCATATCTCTTAAACCTATATCACCCGAGTTAAGGAAGAAATTCATAGGCGGTCCGGGTATTAACACAAAAATCCTCTTTGATTCGGAAGCTATGTATCATGACGCTCTTTCAGAAAAAAACGTACTTATTTTCGGTGTGGGTATGACAGTGGGGACAGGACTTCTGGCAGCGAACCGGTGTACAATTACTGCCAAAAGCCCGCTGACAGATATTTTCGGTGATGCAAATGTTGGCGGGGATTTCATGCTCAATATGCGCTCAGTGGGAGTTGACCATCTTGTGTTCACCGGAAAGTCGGAGACTCCTGTATATGTATACATAAACAAAGAAGGAGTAATAGAGATCAGAGATGCTTCAGATATATGGGGCACTTGCACAAATATTGCCACTGATATTTTAACGGAACGCCATGGCAAGGATTGTGAGGTTGCTTGCATAGGCCCTGCGGGAGAAAACCTGGTCCGCTTTGCCAGCGTAATTATTTCCAAGACTCATGCTGCAGGCCGTACGGGCATGGGATGTGTCATGGGCTCAAAAAAACTTAAGGCTGTAGTAGTTGAAAGGGCAAAGCTCAAACTCAAGTTCCACGATTCAAAAAAAATCGCTTCCATCAGAAAAAGATGGCTTAAGGTCAGTAGCAGCTCAATGCTGTCAAAGAATACTCACATAGAGGGTTCGCTGTTCTTGGTTGAAAGGTATAACAAACTGGGGCACCTCCCAGTGAGAAACTGTCAGACAGGCAGTGATCCAAAAGCTGAGAACCTGTACACCAAAAATTTCAAATTTGAATATGTAACAAAAAAGGTTGCATGTGTTGCCTGTCCTATTGCATGTGGAAAGAGGTTCGAAATAAAGGAAGGAAAATACAAGGGAGTAAGCGGTGAAAGAATTGAGTATGGCTCGGCTACATCTGTCGGCCCTGCGGTGGGAATATTTGACTGGCCGAGTGTGCTTCACTTAAAGCTGCTTTCAGACTATTATGGATTGGATACCATAGAAATGGGCGGTGTATTGGCGTTAATTCTTGAGGCTTGTGAAAGGGGTATCCTTAAGAAGGAAGATGTAGACGGAAGAGAGCTTCACTTTGGAAATGCTGATGATGCCGAATACCTCATTCACAAGCTTGTGCGAAGAGAAGGTATCGGCAACTGCATGGCTGAAGGCGTTTACAGGGCGTCAAAAGCGATAAATGCGGAAAAATATGCACTGTGTGTAAAGAAATCCTCCACAGGAACTCATTCCAAGCAAAGATTAGCTTGGTCTCTTGGGTACATTACCTCAACAAGGGGAGGAGACCACTTGAAAAATTTCCCGTTTTCAATGCTTTTCGGCGGATATTTTTCGGATCTGCTTGCCAAATACATTTTCAACGTTGATGCCAAAAAAGAGATTACAAAGCCTGAAAAAAAAGGAAGGGTTGTTTGGTGGCATGAGAATTACAAATACACCATAGATTCACTCGGACTTTGCTTGTTTGCCATTCATGCTCTGCCAAACCTAGGGCATGGATATTATGATGATTTTGCAGATGTGCTGAATGCGATGTATGATTTGGGGCTTAAGGATATTGATGTGTTTTATGCTGCTGACAGGATATACCAGCTCCAAAACGCATTTAATATTTTGTGCGGAATGAGTATTCATGATTACAAATGGCCTGAAAGAATTAAGGATGAAAATATTGAAGATAAGTATATAGAAGAAACGACGATAAAAGTAAGGGACAATCCAGGAATGCTTCCTGAATATTTCAGGTTCAGGGGACTGACCAGCGAAGGTAAACCTACTGTTAGCAGGTTCACCGAGCTGGGTCTGGGGGAATATATTGAAAAGGCCTGTGCAGTAAAATGCGATGAGGTTGAAAGTATAAGTCAGTTGCTGCAGGAAGTGAAGCTTAATGTCAAGTTCAGCTTCAGCGACAGAATAAAGGTTCATATAATGTCAAAGATATTTTGTAAACTTATTGAATTGAAGGATAAGAAAGAAAAAAAAGAGTATATGAAAAGCAGGAATCATCAATTCAAGGAGGAAAATGCATGAGTGCTGCTAATGAAATTATCGGCCTGGTGCCCTCGGGTGGTTATGGCAAAAGGATGAGGCCCATAAAGGTGTGGAAGGAATTGATACATGTTGGGTATAAAAAGGTTAAGATTGGCGAAAGCATGAAAAACATACCCAAGGTAGTCTCTGAGTATACCGTTGAGAACATGATTGAGGCAGGCGCGAAAAAAATAATAATGATTTTGAATGATCAAAAATTTGATATATTCAGATATTTTGAAGATGGTTCACAATATGGTGCAAGTATTGTTTATACATGTCAGAATGCAGATTCGGGATTTACAGGAATGCCGATAGCGATAGATACCGCTTACCCATGGATCCAGAATAAGACTGTATTGATGGGTATGCCGGATACAATAGTTGACCCCTATGACTCATTCAAACACCTGTTGAAGTCCCACCAAGACCAAGAGTCAGACCTGACGCTGGGAGTGCTGCCAACAAACTGCCCGCAGCGGCTTGCTCCCGTAGTCTTTGACGAAGTGACAAGTGAAGTCAGGGATATATTTGACAAACCTAAATCAACACAGATATATAACACCTGGTGTATGGCTGTGTGGTCAGGCAGATTTACAGAACTGCTCCACAGTTTTGTCAATCAAGTTAAGGATGGCAGCAGGCCATGCGAGAAGGAAATTATCCTGAGTGATGTATTCAGAGAATCTCTAAGGCAGGGCTTGAAGGTTTATGCCAGGTATTTTCCGAAAGGCAGTTTCCACGACTTGGGTGATGTAAATGAGTTTATTTCATCCAGAATAAAAATTGAAAAAGCTACAATATCTGAAGAAGCAATGAATGTTTAATTATAGTAAGGTGGTTGGTAAATTGAGGGTCATTATAACAACGGTTGGTACCTGGGGAGATGTGCTTCCGTTCATCGGGATTGGAACTGAATTACGCAAGAGAGGACATGAAGTTGTAATACTTGCAAATTCCAAGTATGAACAGGATATACGAAAGTGGGGGCTTGAGTTTCATTCCATAGGCCAAAAGGAGAAGCTGGAGGAAGCATTGTCATATCTCTTGAATGAAGGGCTTATATGGGAAAAAAAGAATAAGAAGACAGCGAAAATTTATAAGGTTATCGAGGCATGCAGAACCATTTCACTGTCAGCTACCGGACCCATACTGGAGTATGCCAGCAAACATAATAAACCTGGAAATACACTGCTGATAAGCAATTACATATGTTACGGAACCAGATACGTTCAGGACAAATTAGGTATTCCATGTATAACCACAGTCTTGGTGCCTTTTTATATAAGGTCAGGCATCCGCCCCTCTGAGCAGCCAGGACTTTCGGCAAATGCTCCAAGGATAATAAAGCGGCTGTATACTCTGATTTTTGAAGACATTTTTGTTCTCAAACCCATGTTTGAGAAATTTAAAGACCAAGGAATTGATCTTTCCAAGTATAAGAGCTTCAAGCATAGGTGCTCTCCGGACAAGGTAATATGCATGGCCCCCGACTGGTTTGCAAAGCCTCAGGCGGATTGGCCTGCTCAAACGGAAACTGTCGGTTTTCCATTCTTTGAAGGTGAGCAGATCCAAGAACTGCCGCAGGAGCTTGTGGAATTTCTGAATTCAGGTGAGCCACCGGTGGTTTTTAATCCCGGCTCACAGGTGCGTAAGGATGACAACAGCTTCGTGGAAGAGTCCATCAAGGCTTGCCGCAAGCTCGGAATGCGTGGAGTTTTTATAGCACTTCCCGAAAACAAAAGACCGGTGGATTTACCCCCATATATGCGTGCCTTCGGATATGTAAACTTAAGCTTGTTGCTGCAAAGGTCCGCTGCAATGGTACACCATGGAGGAATAGGCAATTGTGCGCAGGGCTTGAGGGCCGGAGTACCTCATCTGGTAGTTCCGGTATATGCAGAGCATTTTGATACTGCATACAGGCTCAAAGAGCTTGGGGTAGGAGATTCAATAATGTGGGACAACTACAGGGATGAACTTATTGTTCATAAGCTTGAGGGTCTTTTAAAATCTAAGGAAACGGAAAGAAACTGCAAAGCCATTGCACAAAAATTCGGAACAGGCAATGCAATAGAGATTTTCTGTGATATCGCAGAAAATGTGGCTTTGAATCGAGGAATAACCTTGAAATAGTAAGTTGCAGCTAAAATTCCTGCAGCTTATTAAATATAACAAAAATCAATTATACAGGAGGCATTTATAATGAGAGAATTAACACCACAAATTAAGGATGAATTGAGAAACATAATTTTTGAGTTTTTTGCTGAAGAATGTGAAGTAGAACTTTCAAGCCTCAGCGATGAAACTAACATAACAGATGACCTGGACGGAGACTCATTGCTGTTTGTTGAGCTTATTGAGATTATCAAAAAGAAGTATGACCTCAATATCCAGCTTCAGACCATTGGAAAATACCTTCTGAAAAATCCTGCGGAAACTATTGCGCAGGTGGTTGATACTACATATCTCATATACCAGCATGAGAATGAAATTGTAAATCTGGGAGCATAACAAAAAATGGCAAATTCAGGACAAATAAAAAACGGGGTAGTTTATCTTGAAGCAGCTGACTCAATAGGCATAATGACAATTGACAACGGCAGCCAGAATAAAATACCCAAGCCTGACTTTGTGGACCTGAACGTATTGAAAGAGTGGATACATGAACAGGATTTGAAAGGTCTCATCATCACCGGCCAGGGAAGACATTTTTCTGCCGGGGCTGATGTAGACGGCATAAGAGCCGGCAGGGACAATCCTCAACATATGAAAGAGGCATTGAAAAAGGGTAAAAATATTCTCAGCTATATTGAGGCTCTACCTATCGTTACTGTCGCTGCTGTGAGCGGGGTATGCTTTGGTGCAGGGCTGGAAATAGCCTTAAGCTGTCAGTTCAGGATTTGTACAGAAAGTGCCGTTTTAGCTTTTCCTGAGTCCAACCTTGGTATAATGCCCGGCCTGGCAGGCACTATCAGGCTTCCTCGCAAAACAGGCAGGGGCAGAGCGATAGAAATAATACTGTCAGGTCGCACAATAAACGCAGAAGAAGCTTATAATATCGGCCTGGTTGACAGGATTGTTCAAAATAAGACCCATATTTCTTCTTCAATAGAATTTATACGACAGTTGACACAGAATAAATCAAACCAGCAGATTAAGTTCATAATTGAAGCTATAAACAATGCCACAAGCGAGAATTATGAGACTGCATGTTACTGTGAAGGAGATTTTTTTGTTAAACTTTTAGAAGAAGAGGAGTTCAAATGAAACGAGAATTAAAACCTTATGCAGCAATAGGAAGGATGAGATTTGAACCAGGGTTGACCACAGCAAGGGAGTTATTTGAATATATTGCTGATGTTGACAAGTTTTACGACTGGTTTAATTTTTTTCCTCACACATGGATGGACTCAAAAGATAAAAAATATGGAGTAGGTTTTGTTACCACATGCAGGGTTATATTTCCGCCTATGACGTACAGCTTTTATATTACAAAGATATCTGATGACCTCACCAAGATATACTTTGATATAAAAGGCTGGATGAATGGTGACGGAATGTGGGAATTCAAAGAAGATGAAAATGGAACAGAAATCATTCATATTATGAACCTTACAGGCATGAATCCTTTTATGCATCATTACTTCAAAATCGTAAAGCTAGGTCATGATGTGTATTTTCCGTGGAGAATGAAAATATTGAAGAAAAAACTGGAAGAGAACCGTCGCCGAGAAAAACAGGGAGAGATGAAATAGTGACACATGATTATTATCTTGAAGTAAGAGGCTCCGAGCTGGATTCTTTCGGACATGTGAATAATGCAGTATACATAAGCTATCTTGAGGAGTGCAGGTGGAAATTCTTTGATGAGATGAACTGGTTGGGTTATCTTAAAAAAGAAGGCATTTTTCCGGTTGTAGTCGAGACCAATATAAGATATATCAGAGAACTTAAAATGCTGGATAAGGTAGTCATAAAGACGCACTGGAGAACAGAGGGTGAATATATGATTACCGACCATACAATTTATATTGCAGGTACAAGCAAGAAAGTTGCAAAAGCAGTTGGAAAAATGATTTTTGTATCAATTGACAGAGTAGTCCATGAGTTGCCGGATTTCATAAAAAATACCATTAACAGTGAGGAAAATACAGCATGAATGAGATAACACAGGACAGGACTTTAATATTAAGAATTACAGCCCTTGATGAATTAATTTGCATGAAAGCGCTTGTTGATGAGAGAGTTGAAAGCGGTTCTATTGCTGTTTTTGCTGTTATATGGGACGGTGACGGAAGTGGTAGTTTAAGCTCTTCACAAAAAAGGATTTTATTTGACTGGCTTAATTCTCTGGAAGTGCTTTCTGCAATAGCTGTTGATGGTGTATTAAGCGGTGATCTTCTTGATGTTTTCATGATGTTTGACATAAGAATCGCGGGGGAAAGCTTTGCAATGCATTTGCCTGAAAACCCTTCAGATTTTGTGTTTAATTTTGATGCCAGACGTAAGTTGCTGCTTGGGAAAGAAGGATATGTACATAAAGAGCTTGCGTCTGAAGCATTTATCTTAAAACGTCTTATAAACCTTAGGATCGATATGAATGAAGCAGTAAATGAAATTAATAAATACATTGGCAGAATTATCGGGGATAAGAGTATTGCTCATGTAAAAGCAATAGTAAGATGCTTTAACAGTTATAAGAAAAACGGACTGGACGCTGACAGGGATTTGCTTCTTGAAGAGGAAGCAAAACAGTTTTGTACATTAATTGTAAACAGCCGGAAAAGCATGGGGTAATAAAATGAAAATTCAATTAGAAAAAATTATATATGAAGAAAGAGATGATATAGGCTACATTATAATAAATGATCCGCCTGCCAATAAGATGACTTCGCTGTTTCTTACGGAGCTTAGCTGGGTGGTTTCAAATTATGTTTCAGTGACAAAAGCCAGGGGGATTATAATACACGGAAACGGAAGGCATTATAGTTCCGGTGTTGATGTCGAGCAGCTGAGGGAACTGGTTTCAAAACAGGTCTGTTATGACGATGAAAACAATTTGGTTGAATTTCCTGCAGGGCACAAACAGGATAGAAATTCATTCGGGTTATTATATAAAATGGGTATTCCTGTAATAAGCGCAATAAACGGCTTTTGCATTGGCGCAGGCCTTGAGTTGGCCATGAGCAGCCATATACGCATTTGCGGCAGCGGAAGCACATTGGGACTTCCAGAGTCTACTTTTGGCTTTATTCCGGCCCTTGGCGGCACCTTGAGGTGTGTTGAACTGTGCGGACTGGGCAGGGCTCTTGAAATTGTGTTGAGCGGAGCGTTTTTTTCCGGGGAAGAAGCGGAGCAATTCGGCCTAGTTCACCATGTGGTCAATAAGAAGGAAACGCTTGCATTTTGCGAAAAGCTTATGAACTTTATATTGCAAAAGGATTGCAGCT
>JAOACY010000096.1 GCA_026417615.1 Clostridia bacterium | reverse complement strand
GGAAGTACTTATTTCCCCTGTCAGGTTTTGGGACTGAGTACCAAGATCCTATCATTTTAGGTATATTCTTCACTTTTCAAGGTGCACTTGCTTTGTGATAGCTCCAGCACATGTTTTTCATACGTTACTTTACACTATCTTAATTATTTATAGGCACACTCCTTTATAAATTCCGGGTTCACTTTTGAAATCAAGGAATGTCTGCCTTTGAGTTTGATAAGGGACTCCCGGATGTCCCATATGAAAAAAGGGCGCCAAAATCTTTTTTGTGATTTGGGCGCCCTGGCCTTGTGATACTCAATTCATTCAAGGAATTTCGCATCAATATTTAATTGTTATGGACATTTATTTGTCAAGAAGTATAAGCACAAAGCAGAGGAATGTCCTTTTCCCTTAAAATAGTGTGTCAGCCGTCTTTATATGGAAGTCAGCGTATGCCTCCGAACCATGTTCATGGATATCCAGTCCGGTTTCCTCATGCTCTTTTTCAACTCTCAATCCTACTGTAGCCTTAATTATATTAAAAAGCACAAAGGTAGTTGCGATGACCCAGACTGCAACAGCACCCACACCAATGGCCTGAACAAGCAGCTGGTTGAAGCCGTGGCCGTAGAACGCACCGGTTTCTGTTGCAAAGAGGCCAACCAGAATAGTTCCTGTTGCTCCGCACAAACCATGAACTCCTATTGCACCAACAGGATCATCAATCTTTAGTACCCTGTCAATAAATTCTATGCCGAATACCACCACTATGCCTGCAACCAGGCCTATAAACATTGAACCTATCATGCTGACAGCTGCACAACCTGCTGTAATTGCTACCAACCCTGCCAAAGCACCGTTCAGTGTCATACTTACATCCGGCTTCCCATATCTAATCCATGTAATTATCATAACCACAGTGGCACTGACAGCTGCTGCAAGATTTGTGGTCATGGATATTCTGCCTATTGACATATCCGTTCCCGCCAGAGTGCTTCCGGGGTTAAATCCGAACCATCCGAACCAGAGTATGAATACACCGAGTGCCGCAAGGGTTATGCTGTGTCCGGGTATAGCATTGGGTTTTCCGTCTTTATTGTATTTTCCTATTCTAGGACCTATTATAGCCGCACCAATCAATGCCGCCCATCCTCCTACAGAATGCACTACCGTTGAACCAGCAAAATCAATGAAACCCATCTTTGACAGCCATCCTCCACCCCACACCCAGTGGCCAACCACGGGATAGATAATAAGGCTTATTACCGCGCTATATATGACATAGGCTATAAATTTAGTCCTTTCAGCCATTGCTCCTGATACTATTGTGGCAGCAGTAGCTGCAAACACAGTCTGGAAGATTATGAATGCTTCAAGTGGGATTCCTAGTCCCAGATGTTCCATTTTATCAAGCCCAAAGAACCCTGACATTCCTATAAATCCACCCTGGTCAGCGCCAAACATGAATGCAAAACCTACTGCAAAAAATGCAACTGACCCTATGGCAAAATCCATTAAATTCTTCATTATAATGTTTCCCGCATTCTTTGCTCTTGTGAGACCAGTCTCAACCATTGCAAACCCGGCCTGCATGAAGAATACCAGAAAAGCTGCCAATAATGTCCAAACTGTGTTTATAGCCATCTTTGTTGCCTCGCCGATTTCTTCATCAGCTGCCAGAGTAAGTGTGGGAATCAGCATTATAGCTAAAACAACAGCAAATATTAATATCTTCTTTTTCATTCAAATCACATCCCTTTCTTATTTTTTTAATTAGATTGCCAAGTCTCCTCTTTCGCCTGTTCTTATCTTCACTGCATCTTCAACGTTATAGACAAATATCTTTCCGTCTCCGATTTCGCCTGTCTTAACAGTTCGTATCAAGCTCTCCAGCAGCCCGTCCACTACCCTGTCTGCTACAACTGTTTCTATCTTTACTTTAGGAAGCAGATTCAAGGTGTATTCCGTACCCCTGTATATTTCCTTTCTTCCCTTCTGAAGGCCGCAGCCTGACACCATGCTGACAGTCATTCCGCAGATGCCCGATTTGTTCATAAGTTCCTTGACATCTTCAAGCTTTTCCGGCCTTGTAATAATTTCCAGCTTTTTCATAAAACATACCGCCTTTCGAATATTTGAGTAAAAATCAAAAAGCCAGAACCCAATAAGGAGATATTTCCTTAAGATTCTGGCGTCTCAGCCTTGAAGGTATAAAACTCAGCCTGGAATTTTATAATGCCTTCCATTTATTAACTTGAATTAATAATACAACATATCCTTCATAATGTCAACAGTTTTTTAATAATTTTTATTGTTTTTATGTTTTTTTGCAATGAACGATATGATTTCTTGCATTTTATCCTTTTGTCAGGATTATTGCCTCAGCAATATCCTTCATAGGAATTCTGTTCTCCCTGCTTTTCCTTCTTATAGCCTCATAAGCCTCAGCCTCAGTCATTCCTTCCTTTTCAACAAGTATCCATTTAGCCTTTTCAACTACTTTCCTGCTTTCTAAGGTCTCATTCAGCTTTTTGACCTTTTGCTCATAATCCTTGACCCTATTAAAATTTATAAGTGATAAATCTACAATTTGAATTATACTCTCATCAAAAACAGGTTTGACTATATAGGTCACAACTCTGGAGTTCCTGATAAATTCAAAAATTTCTTCCTGTCTTGAGTCCATCACGAGAATAACAGCTGCAAGGAGCTCTTCATCAACTATCTCCAGAGATTGTCTTAATTCCTTGAAATTCTGACACAAATCAATTATTACAAACTCTGGAGAATGACTCCTTATATATCTTAAAATTGCGCTGGTTTCCCTGGAGTAGCCAACAAAAGTATGCCCGTTTGCTGCAAGCGCATTTTTTATAGAGCCCATTGTTTTTTTATCTTCTCCTGTAATTATGAACTTTCCATATTCCACAGGTTGCACCTCCCTGCTGTTCAGAATGAGAAGTGTGAAATATAGCTTTTGATTCCCTCACACTTTACAATTGCAGATGCTTAATAAAAAAGCCTTCCGGACATACAGACCAAAGCTGTGTCAGGAAAGCTCCCATGCTTGTTTAAAACTACGTCGCGGTAGTAAAATTATTTTTTTTATAATATCATACCGGCTTGATTATTGCAAGTATCAGATCATAAACTTTCATTTCTAGCAAATAATTGAATTTGATGCCATATTCCTGTATAATTTTAACGTGGTTGTCAAAAAAGCAAAGCGAAGGTGAGTTATGAATATTGCAGTAAACTTTATCAAAGGAATTCTAATCGGAGTGGCAAATATTATACCCGGAGTGTCGGGCGGTACAATGGCTGTAATCATGGGTATATACGAAAGGCTTACCGAAGCGGTCGGAGACTTTATTTCAAACCGGGAAAAAAGGCCTGAGTATGCGGCATTTCTGGCTGTTATTGCCGCCGGAGCAGCCGTCGGGGTTCTGATATTCGCCAAGCTTTTCACGTGGCTGCTTTCATCACCGGTGTCTACCCAGCATACATACTTTTTTATTGCCGGTTTGATTATCGGCTCGGTACCGTTTATCATGAAGTTGCATAAGGATATGAAGCCAAGTATAATAAGGGTGACCCTTGTGCTTGCAGCCTTTGTGCTGGTTGCAGCCCTGTCAGCGCTTGGCGGAGGCGAGGAGCTTACCAGAAAGCCTGAAATCACTTCCTCCCTCTTTGGTGTGCTGAATTTTACGGAAATTGATTTGAACCACAATTTGTGGCTGGCCTTCTGCGGCTTCCTCTCGGCAGGAGCAATGGTCCTTCCCGGCATATCTGGCTCAGCCCTGCTTGTGAGTCTTGGGGAATACGGCAACGTGCTGTATATAATCGACAAGCGTCTGGTGATACCGGCAGCATTCTTCGGAGTTGGAGTAATAGCGGGAATAGTGCTTTTTGCAAAAATAATAAGCGTCTTGCTTAAGCGTTATCCTTCCGAAACTATATATTTTATACTTGGACTCATTATAGCTTCCGTTTATCAGATATATGACGAAATAAAGGGCGGACTGATCCTTGCTGCTGATGTATTGGCCGCAAGCCTCGTTTCGCTTATTGCGGGCTATATTGTTTCATACCTTTCGAGCAGGGTTTCAAAGGTTTGAGCAAATTCAAAAGGGGACTGTTGTTTATTTAAGTCCCCCGATTGAATTTCTAACGGTTCATGGCCTTATGTGCCTGTTCCAGCATCATATCCTTGACCTTCATTAATCTGGTCAGATTTCCTCTCTCATTTTCATCCAGCTTCATTGTAATATACTTTATCGTATCCGTCAGCTGGGGTATGAGTACATATTCAAGGGCATTTACCCTTCTTCTTGTCTTTTCAATCTCCTCTGCCAGCAGCTGGGCTGACTTTTCAACCTGCGCAAGCCTGAGCATGAACGGCAGAACTTTTGCCAGGGTTCCTACCGCTCCGTCAAGCTCACCCGAAGTTGCAGCAAAGCCATAAGGATATATTTCTCCGTCATCAGTGCCGGAAGTTTTAAAATCCAGCACAGGAACATCCACACTCATTATATTTGCAGTTGAGACTTCCAGTTCAACCCTTTGCTTCGGGAACATAAGAGCGCCCTCCAGGATTTCAGAGGACATGACCGCTCTTGCGATAAGGAAATCGGTGTGAACCCTTATCAGCATATCTTCAACCTTTTCACGCAATTCCTTATTCTCCCTTACCATTTCAAGAAACTTCTTCATCAGCTCGTCTCTTTTATCCTTAAGGAGCTTATGCCCCCTGCGGGCAACACGCAGCCTTTTTTTCAAACGTGTCAGCTCCATACGGGTTGGATTTACACGCATTATAGCCAAGATATCCCTCCTATTGCCGGGACATTCCACAACAAGGATGACTCCAATTAGCAGTGAAGTGTCCCCTTTCCTATTTCGGTAAATATTTATCCAGGTACTCGTCCCTTATACGCTTCAATTCAGCCCTCGGGAGTATGGCAAGCAGTCTCCACCCTATTTCAAGAGTCTTCTCAATGGAGCGGTCCTCGTCAAAGCCCTGTGAAACATATTCCTTTTCGAAGGCATCCGCAAACCTGGCATACAATTTATCGGTATCCGTGAGAGCGGCTTCACCAAGGATTACCGCCAGCTCCTTCGCTTCCTTGCCCCTTGCATATGCTGCAAAAAGCTGGTTCATTGTGTCCGCATGGTCTTCACGGGTCTTGCCTTTTCCGATGCCTTTATCCTTCAATCGCGACAGGGAAGGAAGTACATCTATAGGAGGCATGACACCCTTCCTGTAGAGCTCTCTTCCCAGTATGATCTGCCCTTCTGTAATATAACCTGTAAGGTCAGGGATTGGATGGGTTTTATCATCCTCCGGCATTGTAAGTATAGGTATCAGAGTTATACTGCCTTCAGAATCCCTCTTCCTTCCCGCTCTTTCGTAAAGGGTTGCAAGGTCGGTATACAGGTAACCTGGGTAGCCCCTTCTTCCCGGCACTTCCTTTCTTGCGGCAGAAACCTCACGAAGAGCTTCGGCATAGTTTGTAATATCTGTAATGATAACAAGTACATGCATATCCTTTTCAAAGGCCAGGTACTCCGCTGCAGTCAGCGCCATACGCGGTGTTGCTATACGCTCAATTGCAGGGTCATTTGCCAGGTTTATGAAAAGGACGGCGCGGTCAATGGCACCCGTCTTCTTAAAGTCGGTTATGAAGAAGTTTGATTCTTCAAAGGTAATTCCCACAGCGGCAAATACAACGGCAAACCTGCTGTCCGCTCCGAGAACCTTGGCCTGTCTGGCAATCTGTGCAGCCAATTGAGCATGAGGCAGACCGGAGCCGGAGAATATGGGAAGCTTCTGCCCCCTAACCAGCGTATTAAGACCGTCAATTGCGGATACGCCGGTCTGAATAAACTCGGACGGATAGTTCCTGGCGGCAGGGTTCATTGGTACTCCGTTAATGTCCAGTCTGGAATCGGGCATGATATTCGGGCCGCCGTCAATAGGTCTTCCCAGCCCGTCGAAAACTCTTCCCAGCATATCCAATGAGACAGGAAGCTCAATGCCCCTTCCGAGAAACCTGACCTTGCTGAGTGCAACATTTATACCGGCAGAGCTTTCAAAAAGCTGAACGAGTGCATTATCTTCATTAACCTCAAGCACCCTGCACCTTCTGGTTTCGCCTCCGGGAAGCTCTATCTCGCCAAGCTCGCCGTATTTCACTCCTTTTACCTGTTTTACCAGCATCAAAGGGCCTGCCACTTCCGATATTGTTCTGTACTCTTTAAGCATTACGCGCCACCCCCTCTGTCATAAGCTGCTCCAGTTGCTTTTCAAGGTCATTTTCAATACTTAGGAACACTGATGCGACATCTTGTTCGGGAGTGTATTTTGCTCTGCCTATTCTTTCCCTGACAGGCATTGCAAACAGCTCCTTAATGCCAACGCCCGCTTCTAGTGCCTTAAGACCCTTATAGTAGAAGCTCATAATTATTTTCAGCAGTCTGTACTGCTTGTTTAAGGATGTATAGGTATCCACATCATGGAATGCATTCTGGTGCAAATAGTCTTCACGGATGGACTTTGCAGCTTCGAGCGTCATTCTGTCCTTTGCCGAAAGGGCATCAACGCCAACCAGTCTTACGATTTCCTCAAGTTCAGCCTCTTCCTGCAGCAGCCTCATGGCATCAGACCTTAATGAGCTCCAATCTCTTGCAACGTTTTCACTGATCCACTGATCCAGCCTGTCAAGGTACAGCGAGTAGCTGAGAAGCCAGTTTATTGCCGGGAAATGCCTTCTGTAGGCAAGCGCTGCATCCAGTCCCCAGAAAACCTTTACTATTCTGAGGGTAGCCTGGGTAACAGGCTCAGAAAGGTCGCCGCCCGGAGGGGAAACGGCTCCGATAGCAGTCAGCGCGCCTTCCCTTCCGTTTGTTCCGAGGCTTATTACTCTTCCTGCCCTCTCATAGAATTGTGCAAGCCTCGAGCCTAGGTAGGCAGGATAACCTTCTTCGCCAGGCATTTCTTCGAGGCGTCCCGACATTTCTCTTAAAGCTTCCGCCCATCTTGATGTGGAATCAGCCATAAGCGCAACGCTGTACCCCATGTCCCTGAAATATTCTGCTATTGTAATGCCTGTATAAATAGATGCTTCTCTGGCTGCGACAGGCATGTCGGATGTATTTGCTATGAGCACAGTCCTCTTCATGAGAGATTCCCCGGTTCTGGGGTCCTTCAATTCCGGGAATTCAAGGAGAACGTCGGTCATCTCATTTCCGCGCTCTCCGCATCCAATATAAACCACAATCTCTGCATCAGCCCATTTTGCCAGCTGGTGCTGCACCACCGTCTTCCCGCTTCCGAAAGGCCCGGGTACCGCAGCCACTCCACCCTTGGCAATGGGAAACAGGGTATCTATAACCCTTTGACCTGTTATCAGCGGCATATCAGGCGGCAGCTTTTCCTTATACGGCCTGCCTCTGCGTACCGGCCATTTCTGCATCATTGTTACGTCAACAAGGTCCCCGTTGTCTTTTCTTACCTTTGCAACAACTTCCTCAACAGTAAAGCTGCCGGAGTGTATCTCTTCAATTGTGCCGCTCAAGCCGAAGGGTATCATGATTTTGTGCTCAACAACAACCGTCTCCTGAACTTTACCGATTATATCCCCTGCATTGACCCTCAGACCCTTCTCAACTGTCGGTTCAAACTTCCATTTTTTCTGTCTGTCCAGCGCAACTGTTTCTATACCTCTTGTTATGTTGCTTCCAACCATCTCACGCATAACCTCAAGGGGTCTTTGGATACCGTCATACATTTTCTCTATCAACCCCGGTCCCAGCTCAACACTCAAAGGAGCACCAGTGGACACCACCGGCTCGCCCGGCCCAAGTCCCGCAGTCTCCTCATAAACCTGTATTGATGCCCTGTCGCCATGCATTTCGATTATTTCACCTATCAGACGGTGCTCGCTTACACGCACAACGTCGAACATATTTGCGTCTCTCATGCCCTCGGCTATGACCAAAGGCCCCGAAACCTTGACAATTGTTCCCTGGCTCACGCTTCATCCTCCTTAACTAACAATGTAAGGGGACACACCTTTATTGAATTAAAGTTATTCCTTTTTCGTTAAGGAATGTCCCCTCCTGTAATTATTCGTCCCTAAACAGTATGTCTGCACCTACGGCCCGCTCCACCGCCTTTTTGACGTTCTGCATTCCAAGGCCAAGGGATCCCTGATTGCCCGGAATTGGTATTATGGCCGGAAACCTGCGGTTGTTGTAATTTTCAACAGCCGGCGCAATATCTTTTGCAATTTGCTCCGTTATATATATGACAGCATAATTTTCTTCAGCCAGCCTTTCCAGAAGCTTTTCCGCCTCAGGAGCTGAACCTGCGGGGAATACCTGAAGGCCTACAGCCTTGAATCCGAGTATGCTGTCCTTGTCCCCAATGATTCCGACTTTATACATAAGCGTCCCTCAGCCTTTCCCTTATTATATCATTGGAAATATTGTTAATTTTACCAACCATTATAATTCTTACATTCTTCAATTCATATTCCTTTGCCATGAGATACCCCACAAGAGGTTCAATGCCAAAGGATATGAATTTTGCTCTTTTTACAAAGGACATAATAAAATTATCAGAAAGCTTTTCCAGTTTTGTCAGGCTTCCTGTATTCCTGAAGCTTTCCAAGCCTTCTTCAGCTATCTGGCTGTAAGCAGTATATTTAAGCATTTCTGAAAGGTTTTCAAACGGGGTGTCCGCATTCTCAACAAACAGCTTCATATCAATTCTTCCCCCGGGAATTAAAACCTTCTGCAGAAAGTCCCAGGGTTTTTTCATCCTTTTGACGCGGATCAGCGTTCTTATATTGGCAAGGTCAATCATTACAGCAATCAAATCCCTGAGAAATCCAACACCGGTACTCTCCGCCATTTGCTTCATTTGAGCAAAGCAAGCCTTGTCAAGGATTATATCCACCATCTGAGGGTCTGCGGTCCGTCCGAATACATCAATACATTCAAAAACCGCATTTCTCATAATAGCAGGCAAATCCGACATTTTCCTGTCCCTTATGATGGTCCTGAGGCTCGGAATGCTTATTGAGCCGGTTTCCGTCAGAATGCTTTCATTTAATTCTTGTGCTGAAAATTCTGCTTTCAGGATTACTTTAATATTGTGATAATCGTTTGCTACAAGGAACACGTCAAAAGCTGCAGGCTCTGGAGCAATATCCTTAAGCAGCCTGTATACCTTCTTATGCTCATTAATAAGCAATTTTTCATACTCCTGTGTTTCCGCCGGTTCAGAATGAGCATCACCGTAATCAGCTTCGGCAAGTACCTTCATGGCTTCTTCGGCAGTTCTGGCATCCACCATCCTGTCAAGCTTGCCTTTGTCCAGGAGCTTTCTTTCTATAGCCCTTATTCTGGAAACAGCGTATGCATATGTGGTATCGCTAGCACTTGGCAACCCGCCACCTCCTAAAACAACAAATTAAAGACTTCGCCTTCAAGCTCATCGCGCTTCATTCTGAAAATAACCTCAAAGGAGTTGTTTATTTCAACATCTCCTGATTTTAATATAAAACCGCCTCTAATGTCCGCAGACCTTTGTGAAATGGAAATATTCCCTTTCAAGCCTTTTGCTGCCGCTCTTTGATTAATATCCTCGACAAATCCCCTCTTTAATCTGCTCTTATCTGACGGGGACAAAATTATTTCTTCCTCCCCCGTCTCAACAGAATTGATAATCATGTCCGCCAGGACAGCCTGATACTGTTCGTCAGGCATTGAACACAGCCTTTGCATGGCCCTTGCAAAGGCTTCTTCAACAATTTCCTGCCTTGCCTTAAGCTTTTCTTTTCTTGCTTCAAGCTCCGCAACTGCCAAAAGTCTTTTTCTCACATTTTCTGCTTCAGCTTTAGCTTTATCAATTAATGCTCTGCGTTTTTCTTCAGCTTCCTTCCGGGCCGTTTCAATAATGCCTTCGGCTTCCGCCTCGGCATTTTCGACGCCTTCCTTCACCTGCCGGCGCGCTTCCTCCAGTATCCTGTCTTTTATCTTCTCTACTCCTGTCATCAAAGGACACTCCCTTTTACAGTTTGATTCCTGTTACCATAAGTATTGAAGCTAAAAGCGCCAATACAGCATACGTTTCAACCATGGCCGCAAACATTATTCCCTTTGCCAGCTCCTCAGGCCTTTTTGCTATAATCCCCACGCCGGCTGCGGCAGCCCTTCCCTGTGCTATGCCTGAATACAGGCCGACAAAAGCTATCGGAAGCGCCGAAGCGAGAATCAGGAAGCCCTGCTGGGTGGTCAATTCCACTGGCGTTCCTCCGACAATGCCTATCTTATTTAAAATAACAAAAGCAGTAAGCAATCCATATATGCCCTGCGTTCCGGGTAGAGCCTGGAGCAACAATGCCTGTCCGAATTTGCCCGGATCTTCCGTTATAAGCCCCGCAGCGGCCTCACCTACAATTCCGACTCCCTTCGCCGAACCTGTTCCCGCCAGGAAAACCGCCAGTGCAGCCCCTATAAGCGCAAGAGTATTTCCGTTAAATAAACTGCTAACCCAATCGTTCATGTTAAATTGCCTCCTTAGTCATTTAGTAAATTGATATATTTTGTATTTCTCTTAAAAGGACGGAAGCTTTGGCCCCCACCCTCATAAAACTTACTGAAGAATTCCACGTACTGTAAACGGCTTGCATGAACATAAGCCCCCAGTGCATTTATGAGGATATTGAATATATGACCCCCAATAAATACTGCTGCTAATACAATTATACCCAAAACATTAAAACCAAATAGGGTTCCCACGGTATTTATCACTGTTGCGATAACACCCGTTGCCAGTCCGAGAGCCAGCAGCCTTGAATATGAAAGCACATCGCTCAGATAGCCAGTGACATTATAAAGGCTTAAAACCCCTGATAAAAGCTTTCTTACAATACCCTTTTCGTTTCTTCCCTGAGTTAATACCAGAAGTATCGCGCCTGCAAGTGCCATATATTTCCCCACAACTGCAGCCATCCC
Organism: Clostridia bacterium; assembly: GCA_026417615.1. Taxonomy (GTDB): domain Bacteria; phylum Bacillota; class Clostridia; order Acetivibrionales; family JAFADI01; genus SKW22. Next base: position 21,572 of record JAOACY010000096.1, on the reverse strand, counting down.
TCCAAACCCCATCAGTGGAAGACCTATAAGAAAAATGTACCAGAAGCCTATGTCAAACAGCGCGTCAAGAGGCTTCCCGTCTCTTACAAGCATGTATGCCTTTAGAGCCATTCCCGTAAAAAGGTGAACGGCGCCGAAAATCATGGACCAGATAAGCAGCCTCATTGGGTCGTTAAGCGGGTTGAACCACAACGGCGGAATAGCCTCCTGTCTGCCGGCAAAAATATCTGCAATGTTTCCAAACCACCCGCCGAACAATACACCCCATATGAATGTGGATATTCCACCCAAAAACAAAAGCCTCATGAGCTTAAGCAGCATGCCCTCAAACTTGAACTTAAGGAGCAGTATGCCCGTTACACAAGCCATTAGGATACCGTATCCGGCATCGCTTACCATGAGGCCGAAGAACACGAAGTAAAAGGGAGCCATAAAAATATTTGGGTCTATACCCTTTGAGCTTGGAAGGCTGTACATCTCAGTTATCATCTCAAATGGCTGGACTACTGAAGGGTTGCTGAGCAATATGGGATACTCCTCGTCCTTATCAGGCTTACGGATTTCAACTATGCAGTCAGCCATATCCGTTATATGCTTCGTTACTTTTCCCGCTGATGCGGAAGGAACCCATCCTTCCATAAAGAAGGCGCTTTCGGTTTTTAATATATTATGCAACGCTTTTTTCTTGTCCCGTTGAATACAGGTATAATCAAACAAAACCTCAAGTGAGGCCTTTTCATTTACAAGACTGCTTACCTCGCCCTCAATTTTAAAGCATTGATTATCTATATCTTGAATTTCTTTTTCAGCCGATTTGATATTTTCTGCAGGCGTACCCTCAAGACCTTTGAAGGTAACCCTTGAAAAGCCGAATTTTTTAAGTATTTCCGAAACACTTTGCTCTGAAGCTTTATGATATATTATCAGAAGATATGTCTGCTCCTTATCCTGATTTATGATCTCTGCATGACATTCACCTGCGTGTTCGAGAAGCTCATCAAGCAGGCTCATGGCATCTGAAGCCGCAGGTGTGACACCTATAGAAATTACAGTACTGTCTGTAGAGGTGGTTTGGAGTGGAACATCAAGAGACTCCCAGGGTTTAAGGGAGGCAATGAGTCCCATCTTCTTATTTCGCGCATTTTTCAAGGCCGTCAGGCTTTCGTCATGAGATATTATGGAATCGACCACCGACCAGAGCCTTGGGGAATCTGCCAAAATGGCGTCCAAATCCCTTTCCTTCAAATTGCGTTTATTTTCAAACAATCCTTTTTTTCTTTTATCAAATTTCGCCAGATACTCGATAGAAAATCTGAGCTTTTCAAGCTTATTTTCCAGGCTTGATACTTCTTCCGCGTCCCCGTCCCTTGCCGTTACACTTGACCATTCCTCTGAAGCCAGCTTTTCGTCAGCATCAGCCAGTTCAATAGCTCCCAGCTTCATAAGGGCATCCATAATCATTTCCTTGTCCCTGTTCAAGCCTATAAGGGTTATCCTGCTCATTTCAACTATTGCCATGGACAGTCACAATCCTTCCCGTGATTAAATCTACTGCCTTATCCAGCTTCTCCCTGGCATGCTGCCTTATGACATCACACTCCTGGCTTACTTCCAAATTGAGCCTCTCAATTTCAACAGCAACCCTCTCTTCCGCTTGCTTTATAATATCCCTGGCATCCTTTTCAGCCTCTTCTATTGACTGTTCAAACAGCTTGAAGGCCTGATTGTTTGCCTCGGATAAAATCTGACGGGCAGTCTCAGCCAGCTCCCTCCGCATTTGTTCCGCCTGAAGCTCAGCCTGTTTTATGCTGAGGATTAAATCAATGGACATCTGATCACCTCCTGTGAATTTTCCGTTTTTAGGATTTGTCAAACTAACCATTTATATTTGTTAAACATACTTCTTACTGGAAATCTCTTTTTGTTCCGAATTGACCAATGTAGTTTATTGTCATTTATAGTCAAATTTTAATACACAACACTAATTATAACGTAAGATTTTTATAATATAAATACTTAATTTATCAATTTGACGAAATAAATACTCAGTAATATAATTAATTTATATTTTAATAAATATAACATAAACATATATATCATGCCAGTAGATATGGAGGGATATTATGAGCGGCAAAATTCTTTGCAGACTGACCGCTTTGATTATTATGCTTGCATTTTTCTCAATATCAAGCATTTCTTTAGCTGACTCCTCCGATAACTTGCCTGGTATTGCGGCAGGTTCAGCCATACTTGTTGAATCGGGCAGAGGCCAGGTATTGTTTAGAAAGTTCTCCTCCTCAAAAGTTCATGCTTCCATAGCAAATAAGATAATGACTGCAATAATAACCATTGAAAAGGCAAAGCTTGACTCAAAGGTCACAATAAGCAAGGAATCAGCCAGCTCCAGCGGTTCTATCCTCAATCTGGAGGTTGGTGAAAAGTACGATGTAAGCGACCTTCTATATGCCGTTGTTCTAACCTCCGCCAATGACGCACCAGTGGCGCTCGCTGAATTTGTGGCAGGAGACATAGCCAAATTCGTTGATATGATGAACCAGAAGGCTCGCGAGCTTAATCTTGCAAACACCTTTTTCAAAAACCCCACGGGCCTGTATGATGAATCACAATACACGACCGCCGAGGATCTTGCGGTCCTCATACGTTATGCCATATCAAACTCTACCTTTCAGACTTATTTTTCAAGCAAGGGCATACCTTGGTACGATGGAAGCAGTTCAAAGATTCTAGTAAACAGCAATCCGCTATTCTGGAGCTACGACGGGGTTGATGGCGGAAAGACAGGATACAATGACGAGAACCGCCAGTCCGCTGTCACCACAGCTACTAGAAATGGGATGAGGATAATATCGGTAGTTATTGATTCTCCGGCCAAAAGCGTTTTAAAAGACTCAGAACTGCTGTTGGATTATGGTTTTAACAACTTCAAGAAGTCAATGCTGGTAAACAAAGGCCAGAGCATTAAAAGCATTGCAGTCAGTGACCAAAACATTGACTTGGTCAGCAACGAAGACGCTTATTACATACATCCTTTGGGCGACAGCTTTATTGCAAGCCTTGACATCAAAACAGCCCCGGACATCAAGCTTCCCGTAACCAAGGACAAAGTACTTGGTGTTGCCACGTATACACTTAAGGACAATACCATTATCAGTGTTAATCTTGTCTCCGATAAAGAGCTTCTGCCCCCGGAAGACAATTTCACTCACCTGGTAAACAAGCTTAAAGCAAACAATGACCTGTACATCTTGGTCATAATTCTTCTTATTATAGAAATTCTCCTTATATTGTACAAAATCAGCCGGTTTATAAAGAAAATACTGTTTGCAAGGAAGGCTTAAGGACTATATAGTTGGTGTGCATGGCTTTTTTGCCATACACACCAACTTTTATCCTTAAATTGCAATGCCAACAATATTCTAAAGCGCCCAAAGCTCCTGAGATTCCTTACATCCTGTTTTATATAAGATATACCTCTTCCTTTGAGTATGATCTTCCTTCTCCAAATAATCAGCTAATACCTTTTTCAAATTCAAAACATCATTCATTTCAAAATACCCGGACTTTCCGTCAACAAACCTTATGGCACGTATGGCACCCAGGGCAAATGCTTTTCTTGAAAAAGATTCATGGGAAATTTCTATCTTATCGTCCTCCCCGATAATCATAACCTCATGTTTTCCAACGACTCCCCCTGCCCTTACTGCAGTTATGGGTATATTCTTTGCGCAGTCGTATTCGCCGGAGGAAATCAGACCTTTCTCAATCTCCTTAGCAATCTTAATCGCTGTGCCTGAAGGCGCATCCTTTTTATTCTTATGATGAATTTCCGTAATCTGGAAATCGTAGTTGTGAAGTATGCTAGATGCAAGATTAGCTAAAAGCATGAGCACATTTACACCGAGAGTTATATTGGGAGCGTAAACAATACCGTTATGATGCTTGCGGGTAAGTACGAAAAGCCTTCTGAGCTGAAGCATTGAAAATCCGGTTGTTCCTATTACAATATTTACCTTCATTCTTGAAAATATCTTAGCGTTTCTGATTGTAGCCTCAGGACTGGAGAAATCTACAACCACATCAGGCTTGGTTTTGAAAACCACTTGTTCCAGATCTTCGGAGCTGTCAATTAAAAGTCCTGTACTACCGCATCCTAAGACCTCACCTATGTCCCTGCCTCTTTTATCGCTTTGTTCTCTGCAAACAACGGAAACCAGCTTTATATCTTCCTGTTCCATTATGGCCTTTGCAATTTCCTTACCGGTTTTACCCAGACCAACAAGACATACCCTAATCATAACAAAACCTCCTTAATAATGTTGGTTTTACACAATTTTACATTCAGTTGATACAAAAAAGCTGCAGAAGCGTGTCTGCAGCTTTTTAAAAAATTGCACAATGTGCGTCATTAATAAAGCATATCAATCACCTTCTCCTCCAACGCTTACGAGGTTAGCTGACGGATTCGGATCGAAAGAGACATAACCCTACCGTTCTTACGAACGGACTCACCCCAATTTCTTATTCGATGCGTAATACACATCGAAGTGGTTCCCCCGTTTCAAGGATATGGAAACGTCCTTGAATTAAGCGCAAATTTATTATTAAGTTGTAAGCATTTAGGCTTCAGTCTTCTTGGACTATTTTTAAAGTCCCCCAGTCTGTCGCCTCAAACAATTGAATAAAATTCCCCTATATATATTATATACCAAATTCACTTACATATGTCAACGTATTCAACTTTTACATAGCTGAAACATGAGTATTTTTTTAACTCTGATAATATACCTTTACCTTAACTGTCCAGTTTTATTTTTTCAAAGAGCACCAAGCCGCTCTTTTTTCTTAAATACTATTTTTATGCTTCAGATTTGCAATCAGCTTATTCATACTTTATTGCTTCAATAATATTCAGCTTTGACGATTTCATAGCCGAACCCACAGAAGCGGCAAGAGTTATTAAAACACCTGCCATCAGGCTTCCCATAAGTGTCCACACCGAATACTTCATTTGTACTGATGAAACAATTATTCTCATCATATAATACATTACATTTATCTGCAAAATGCCTCCCAAAACTCCTCCGACACCGCCAATCAAGCCTCCGGTGAAGGCTTCAACAAATATCATTTTTACAATTTGAACTTTGCTCATCCCTACAGAGCGCATAACTGCGAAAGACCGCTTTCTCTCTATAAAACTTATAATCAGATTGTTGAAAACACCGATTACACCTATTAGGGCGGTAAGTACCGAGAATCCGTTAAGGACATCAAATATTTGGGCATTTGATTTGACAAGCATGTCCATTACTTCATTTGTTGTAAGCCCTCCTGCTCCGTACTTGGCATATTTATCCTTGAGGTGCTGTAGTAACTGTTCAGGGTCTTTGTTGGTTTTGATAGCTATATACTTGTAATATTTTTCTCCAAAATCAATTTTGAGAAACCTCTCTGCCACAATGGCATAGTTGCCTCCATACATCATTGTGTCCCATATGCCCAGAACCTTGTAATCCCTGTCACCGGAAGGAAGACGCAAAGTAATTGTGTCTCCCGTATTCACTCCCAGCTTGTTCTTCAACATTCCTGTAATTATTATGTTTCTGTCGGAATCAATCTCCCTGAATTTTTTAATTGTTTCTTCCCTTCCGCCATCAAGCAAAATATTAAAATATTCCAGAAAGGAGTCCTTGTCTGCGCCTTCAATATTTTCTATGATTTGGCCGCTTCCCTTTACCTCAACCCCACGGGCATTTAGAAAGCCTTTTGCTGCTGTGACTCCCTCCACTGACCTCAAAGAAAGCTCAAAAGCTCTGTCAGCTTGGGTAACACTGAAGAACACATCGTATTTTGTTCCATGCTCAAAATAATTAATTATTTCCATAATGCTGCTCTTGCTGACAATATTGATAGCAAGCAGGCTTGAAATTCCTATAGCCAGCAGTGATATATTGTTAAGAATGTTTTTGTTGCTCCTGATGTTTTTTGCAGCAAGAACTCCTTCATTTCCAAAAACAAATGAATAAATCTTTTCAAACAACAACACAAACAGCTTTGTAGTATGCGGGATGAGATATATTACTGCAGCTACCCCTCCCAATATACACATTGAGTTAACTGGCAGCCCGATATTGCCTGAAGTCAGCGGCGGCAGGAACAATGCGGCAGCCAGCAGCACCAGACCGCTTAACAAGCTCCAAACGCCATGCCTTTTGCTTTGTGTTTGTATTTTGTTTAAAACTATATCTTTAACGGGTATTTTTGAAACCTTCAGAATCGGTATCAGGGAGCTGAAAACAGATAGAACTACTGCTATCACAAAGGCCGCAGCCATCTGCATTGCGCTGAAGGTTATGGTCGTCTTCAGATTTGAATCCCATACCGGTGTTGTGGCACGGGCAATTATATACAGTACACCTATGCCCATAACGCACCCCAACGATCCTCCTGTAACACCATAAAAAATGCTTTCCAGCAGCAGCACAAAATCCGTTAGCATCCTGCTTGCCCCAATGCTTCTGAAAGTTCCTATCACCGGCAGCCTTTCGGTAGTTATCACCTTAAATGATGAATATATTATAAATATGCTCATAAAAAGTACCATAACCAGAGCCATGGATAAAATAACTGATATGCTGCCTGTCTGTGCCTGAAGATCACTTTCTGAAATTGTTTCCTTCACGGAATAACGCTTCAGGTCTTCTGACAATCTGCTGATGATGCTCCCTTTGTCAATTGGGTTTTTAAGCTTGATGAAAACATCTGTAACGCTTCCCTTTTGACCATACAGGGTGCTAAGCGTTTCCCTTGGCACCAAAGCCTGATGAGTCTGACCGTCATCGCTGAATGGACCGGTCATTTGCGCTATTGCACATACTGCAAACTTATATTTCACGCCTTCTATATAAATATCTACTGCTTCCCCAAGCTCAATACCGTATTTATCGGCGGTTTTTTTGCTTAATACCAGTTTTTTCCCTTTGAAGGGTTCCAGGTTGTACTCTGCAGCAAGGGTGACAGGAGTCATTTTCTGAATATCCTGCCACTCTATTCCTTTAAGGTTGATTACCAAAACCTCTTCCTTGGCACCATCCCTCCTGTGCTTATAAACTCCAAGTCCGTTGAATACATCCACCTTGTAATCAATCTGTCCCTCATACTCCGCCGGCAGTGTACCTGAAAAATATTTGGAAGGAGAATCATTCCCGGCTCGAATTACAATTTCTGCTTCACCATATGACTTCTTTATCTGTTCTATATACATGTTTTTTAATGAATCCGTAACCGCCGATGATGCAAAAAACAAGGCTGACGAAATCATAATTGAGAATACGATAAGAAAAGTCCTCATTTTCTTTTCTTTTATATTTTTGAGAATAAACTTTAAAATAATCAGCATGCCGATACCTCGTTTCAGTTAACTACTTTTCTGAAGGCATATGTATTTTCAACAAAATATGCCTTTAAAGCTTTTATACAACTAAAAATCCGGTGTGATGAAGAAACAGCGGCAAGCAGCGTAATGATAAAAAGCATTACGTCTGCAATAAAGTTGTATAAAGGCTGAGACAAGCAATAAGCTACATAAATCAGAAGAGGGCAAATATAAAATAGAGCAACAGAAAGCTTTCCTATAAAGTCAAAAACGAACAAACGTTTCTCTGTTTTATTTCTACGGAGAAAATATGAAGTTATAACAAACTCTATAAATTTAAACAATATAATAAATACAAACCAAAAAGGCAAAACATTCAATACGCTCAAAACAATTGAAAATGAAAGGATATAAAACAAATCTGCACATACGTCAAAAACCTCACCAAACACAGATGCATATCCGTAAGCCCTTGCTATTTTCCCGTCCAGATAGTCAGTTAAAATTATTACAGGCACAATAACCGCTGGAAGCAGCAAGTCTGTAAAATAATTCAATATATGATAATTCACCCAGCAGGTCAATACAACCCTTAACATTGTAAGCAAGTTGGGTATTCTGCTCAGATATATTGACATTATAAGGGTTACTCCTTTGACAATTCAACACCTAATTTATAAGCTGTATTTTCATTTTCTTTGCCTTCTCCAACAGGAAACTTGATTTTTTTTACCGGCTTCCTGTCTTTGAGAAAGCTTTCCATTAAATCTATTTCCGTCGTTTTTGGGTTTGCTCCCGTTGAAAAAAGTACAATCCTGCTTGAAGAGAAATCATTAATTCGAGACATGTAATCCGTTAAAACTGTCAACGGTTTTCCCCCGTATGACGGTGAACCAAATACAACAACGGAAAACCCCGATGTATTATTCGGCAGATGCTCTCCAGGGCAATTAAGGATTACTTCATACCCTCCGTCATTCAAGCCCTTCGCAATTTTTTGCGCCATTTTATATGTAATATCCGAAACAGCCGGCTGGTATACTATCAATGCCTTTTTTGGTTTTTTTTCAGTGCTTTTGAGGATTTCCTCCCTGTCTCCTTTGGGCTTGCTTGCTGATGCCACCAGCAAAACAGTTAGAATTAGGCATCCGACCATTACAGCTATTAAAATAAATATTCCTATAAAAATCTTCTTTACCAATTTGTTTTTCCTCCTCTGAAAAAACTTACACGCAACTTTAATATATCATATCACATTTTTTTTAAGTGAATGTTAACTTTATGTTTTTTTTAATGACTTAATCCATTGATTACATATACAAGGTGTTCCATTGTTGCAAATATTTCATTCATATATTCCCCGACAGCTTTCCGACTCCCGGGGAGAGTATAAATCAGTGAATTTTTAACCACTCCTGCTATTGAACGGCTAAGCAGTGCATGCGGATTGGCTTGTCCGTATTTTATCCTGATGTGGTCCATAATGCCGGGAATAAATTTATCACACAAACCGCTAGCTATATCAACTGTAATATCTCCAGGTCCTATGCCTGTGCCTCCGACAGTAAAGATAACATCACAGCCGTAGATTACGGCTTTGTTTATTTCCTCTTCCAGCTTCTGAGGGCAGGGTGGCAGGAGACTATAGTCAATGGCAGTCGGGCGGTTTGTTTTCTGAAATCGCTCCTTCAATATCCGTTTCAGCTCCAGCCCGCTTACATCAATGTATTCACCGTTATATGCCTTGTTGCAGACAGAAATCACTTTAAAATTAAAGCATCGTGGCACATGCGTTATTGGACTTCCTGCCTTTATCGCACCTCCGTTGATTACCCGGAGGAATATACCATCCGTGGTTCCTATGCAATCGTTGTTTTTGCTGCATTTTAATCCAAGTCTTGCGACATCCACCTCTACCTCCCCGCAATAAAAACGGTCCAGCAGGTTGATGCATGTGTTTCCAAAGCCTTCAACAGTCAGGTTTTCAGTAAAAAACCCCTGGTTAAAGTCCATATTTGAAGATGATGATATGAGATCCTCTTTCTTAAGCATGCTTACTTGAACATCACCAATACATGGAGAAATATCATTTTCCACGCCTTTTTCTGTGATAACGATCTCCCCAACCGGTATTTTTGAAGCACATCGATTCTTTGATACGTTTGTTGAAACGACCTTTCCCTCACATGCCAGAGAATAATCAAATTTATTCATTTCAGATATATTCAGACCCCTTGATTAATTTTTACTTTGCCCAAATCAACTTCCACACGAGTAATTATCAAACCGATATCATTAATAAAATCATCTTCAATAACAATATCAGCTTTATGCATGACTTCCCCTGCCGAATCCTTGACAGCACCATCACGTGTGTTGCTCAGCATGATAAAGCACCCAGGGTTTACAACTTTCCTCAAGCTGTTGGATTCACACACTATGAGTGAACCTTCAGGAATTCTGCTCATAAAGTCCTTAATACCTTCAAAAATATGAGATTCCAAAGTCTTTAGCCAGAATACCTTGTGAGCTCCTGCTTTCAATAAAAGAGAAGTGTCTTTACCGGTATCAAGGTTTGTTTCTTCAATTATTTCATAGCTTGCGTTCAAGCTACCGCAAACACCGCAACCTTCTCCACCCCTTGGGCATTTTCCCTCTCTTTCCTTCACGGTTGTTACCTTTAGTCCGATAACGGAAAAGCTCTTTTTCCACTTACTGATGAAAGCTGAGGCAAGGGTTGTTTTACCGCTGTTTCTTCCTGTTGAGCCTATAAGAAGCATTTGCGGCAAATGCAAAACATCTTTGCTCATATGAAGTCTTCAGGGCTTGTCCATTTTACAAACATAGCGCCCCATCCCAAGCCTGAACCGAAAGATACAAGGGCAACCTTGGAATCTTTTGAAATCCTGCCCATTTCATAAGCCTCACACAAAGTAATCAACAGGGATGCACCTACTGTGTTCCCATACTTGTGAATAGTTGTATGGGTTTTTGACATGTGGAGCTCTAAGGCTTGCATGGACGCCTTTATAATGTTAATATTAGCCTGGTGTGACACCACAAGGTCTATGTCTGACAGCTCATAGCCCGCTTCCATGGTAACATATCTTACACTTTCAGGGAAAACCCGGGTTGCAAATTCCCATGTGGACTTGTTATCCATCCTCAGGTACTTTAAATCCTTATTATGTATGTTGTCGCTGTTAAGGGGCATTTCAAGGCCACCGGCCTTTACCATTATCCTGTCATACTTTGAACCATCGGAATGGAGACAGAAGGATTGAATGCCCTTACCAAGCTCAACTCTGCCAAGTACTGCTGCGGCAGCCGCATCCCCGAAGAAATGGCAAGTGTTGCGGTCTGTAAAATCAAGGAAGGATCTGCTAAGTATATCTCCGCATATTACCAGAACATTTTTATAGCTTCCGCTTAAAATAAAATTTGCACCAATGGACAATGCATAAACACTTCCAGGGCAACCTCCTGCATCAATATCAAATGCACCTGCATTCACAGCTCCCAGCCTGTGTTGTATTTTAAGTGATGTGGGAGGGTTTATATGATCTGGAACAACCCTTGAAAGCAGTATCAAATCTATTTCTTCTGCTTTGATATTCGCTCTTTCCATGGCTTTTTCGGCTGCTTTAACCGCCATGTCTGCAAGGCTCTCACCTTCAGCAGCCCTTCTTCTTTCAAAGACTCCAACTTTTTCTCTTATCCATTCATCAGTTGTGTCAATATTCTGTATTAATTCAGCATTTGTGACTATTCTCTCCGGCAGATAATAGCCTATAGCCTTGATTCCTACTCCATACTTTTCGCTTGTATTTAATTTGCACATTTCCCCAACCTCCAATCTTAATACTCATAGAAACCTTTTCCTGCTTTTTTTCCTGTAAAACCTGCACTAATCATTTGTTTGAGTCCGTTACAAGGCCTGTATTTAGGATCGAGTGTCAAGTCATATATGCTTTTCATGCTATGATATATAACATCTATACCTACAAGATCCGCCAGCTTCAAAGGCCCTACTTTCAGGTTCATACCTTTTTTCATTATCTCATCAATCACTTCAGGCCTGCCCCGGTAGTACTCCCAATATAAAAGGACAGCCTCATTTATCATGGGAACCAGCATCCTGTTTAACACAAATCCTGGAGAATCAACAACCACAAAAGCTGTTTTTGAAATACCTTCCATCAGTTCAAGTGCCTTTTCAACGGTGTAGTCATCCGTCCTTAATCCTTTTACTACTTCCACCAGATCCATCATAGGAACTGGAGAGAAAAAATGCAGACCCAAAAATCTTTCTGGCTTATTAACAAAGGATCCCAGTTCGGTCACCGACATTGAAGATGTGTTGGTGGCAACAATAGCGCTATCATTTAAATAATTGCTTATACTTGAAAATATGTTCCTTTTTACCTCTCTGTCCTCTGCAACAGTTTCTATCACCACATCGAGGCTGCTTATTGAGCAAAGATCTTCAACAATGCTGCAAAAACTTAAATTATTCATTATTGACTCAAATTCTTCTTTTGACAACCTTTCCTGCTTTTGTTCATGCCTCAGATAGTTCTCAACTTCGACCCCAAAGCCCGCTCTCCTTCCGAACAACAGCACTTTGTGCCCATTATTTGCGAAAACCTGGGCAATGCCTTTTCCCATTAACCCGTTTCCGATTATGCCTATCGTTTTATTTTTCATGCTTTAACTCCTTAATTCATAATACGGCTTTCACATACAACCTCCTGCAGTAAAGCATTAAAGTCGCTTTTGACCTTTTGGCAGAGGCGGTCTTTATCATTGAATTTGGTGAAATAAACCGTCATGCTGTCCTTGAAGCCAGATGCAGAAATAAGCGGCAGCCCGCAGTACGCTGAAGCCATAACAATTGATACATCTTTTACACAATCACCGAACGGAATAACAAACTCATCAAGTCTTCCCATGTTTGTAGTTACTATGGTACGCAGCGTCCATTCCCTTAATGCGGTTCCAAAGGACGACCTCCACATTTTCTTTTGCATTGCAATAGGTAAAATGCTTAAAATCACGAACGGCATAACACTGCCAATGCCTTGCTGCTTTTCCTTAAAATCTTTGAGATCTTTTGCAAATTTGCTAATATTATCTGCATCAGAAATTTCCACAGGATAGTAATCCCTTCCTGCATAGTTGGAAATCTTAAGTACATCACCCTTGATGTGTTTTCTTAAATCAATGCCAACAGAAAGGCAAGCCTTTGAACAAGGAACTTCCAATCTTTCATTATATTTTCTGATTATTCTGAGAGCGTAAAGCATAACAAGTCCGTCCAGAGTCAGACCGTATTCCTTGCAGAAGGTTTTAAGCCTGCCAAGCTCTTCTTTCCCTATTATCAGCCTTTCAATGGTTTCCTCACTGTTTCTGTTTTCAGGATGGTAGTCCATATCCATCATGCGATAAAAGGAGTTTATGTCAATTTTAGGAGTATTAATCAGTTCTCTGAATGAGTTTAAAACACCATAGGAAAAAATCAGCTTTGGAAGTGTATAGCAGTTCTTTTTTAATTCAGTGGCAGTACCCTTTTGCAATGCATTATAGTGTTCACCGATACGTCTGATGAAATACCCGCTGCCTCTTGGGTCTGAAAGGCTGTGATGTGAACAAAAGACAACAACCTTGTTTTGTGTTGCCTTGCTTTGAAACACCAGTATTTTAAAAGGCGGTTCAACCTCAAGGTTTAAGCGCTTGTCCTTCATTTTCAGAAAGCGTGAGTATGCTTCTTCATAGAAGGACTCTTCTGTTGTTGTATCAATATTAATAGTTCTGACAAGATGGTCTGTGCTAAAATTATCAACCGCAACCCATTTGTCCCTCCAAAAACCGTTAACCAGCCTGCACGCTATAAAAGGAACTTCTTTGACAACATATTTCAGGCTTTCCTTAAGAGTATCTACGCAGAATTTTCCATCAACATAAGTAATGAAATAAAAAGTCTGATTGCTGATATCCTTGTCCATATTCCAGTATGCGCTGTTTAGAACAGTTGCTTTAAAAGGCTTAATTCTCATTAGCTTTTCCTCCCTGTGCCTTAAGGCTGTCAAACATTTGTACAAGTTCATCCTTTATTCTTTTTGTAAGCTTTTCCTTATCGTTATACTTCACAATACAAAGTGTCAATACATCCTTAAATCCAGAAACCAGAACACTGGGAAAGCCATGCACTCCTGAAGTGGGAAGAGCCGCAGCGCCCTCAATGCAGCTTCCGAAGCCGGCAACATAGTCATCATACTTGCCAAAGTTAGTTGTAGCCAGACCCATATAGGACTGAACATTAAACCCATCCATCATTCCGGCAATAATATTCTCCAGCATCCTTACGGGAAACAGGCTTGTAAAAAGGATGGGCACAATAAACGCCAATCCTAAAGGCCTTCTCTTGAAGGCAGCAAGTTCTTCGGAAAATTTCTCAAGGTCATAAATATACGTCCTGTCTATTTCAAAGGATTCAAGCGCAAAATAATTAGCTATCGTCAACCCTTCTTGTTTGAAGTATCTTCTGAGATCCACAAGAATGCCTGTGCCAATATACCTGTTTGGATCGCTAAGTTCCATATTGAACTTATCTGTAATTTTCAGAACAATGTGCATAAGGATATCATTTATTGTAAAACCATACTTTTTATAACTATTTTTAATGTCAGCCAGCTGTTCTTTGTTAATAACAATTTTCTCTATACTTAAATCATCAAAGTCAATTCTTAAATTTTTATAATCCCCCAGCTCCATCACAGGCTTCATCTCTTTAATTTTGCTTGGCTTGGAAAGGTTTTTAAACGTAGTCAAAAAGTCCCCGGGCTTGACAGAAAAAACAAATTTTGAAATACTTCGGCAGTTTTTCTTATGCTGCCTTACCGTTTGTCCTTTCAAAGCGGCATCATAGTACTCTCCAAGCAGCTTAAGACTCTGCAGCCATCCCCTTCCGTCCGCAAGGCAGTGGTGAACGCACATTACCAGAAGATTTCTACCCGAATTTGTGTCATGGAATATCTTAATCTTAAGGGGAGGTTCTTTTTCAATGTCAATGTGCTTGTTTGAAAGGGAGGAAAAATTTGAGAAAAGCTCATCATAAACCGAATCTCCCTCGGAGGCTGTCGAAATATTGAATAACTCAATGGTTTTACTCGAATCATAGCCTTCTACCGGTACCCATTTATCTTTGAAATATCCTCTGGACAACCTGCAGGTAAATATTGGCATATCCTCGGCAAACCGTTCGAACGCCTTTGAAAATGCTTCAATACTAAACTCAGAGTTAGCATTAAAAAACATGTAAAAGGTATTGCAGGAAACCTTTCCCGGCATTATCCGCATGCAGCTATCCATAAAACAAGCTTTTACAGGTTTTCTCTTCATTACCTCACCAACTTTCTCTTTTCTTACAGCATACACACTGCAAATACATAATCCTTTTCAAATCTAAGCATTATTTCTGCCGGCAGCTCTAAACCCTCAATAAGTAAATTGTATTCTTCATGCAATTTGTTTGGTTCAATTAAAACATCCAGAGTATCAAATCCGTATGAAATACCTTTTCCAACTGCTTTTGACACTGCTTCCTTCTGCACCCAGGCCTTATAAAAGCAACGCAGCTTTTCAGAAGGGCTGTAACTGCTGTACAAGGCCTTTTCTAGCGGTGAAAAAACACTTTCCGCCAAAACAGCATGACCCGCATCCTGTCTTATTTTTTCAATATCTACTCCAATATCCCTGTTTTCAGATATTCCCACCAGGAGGTATTCCTTTGAATGTGAAATATTAAAGTATATGCAGTTAGGTATTGGCAATGCAATAAAAGGTTTTCCTTCGTCGGTTCGCTCAAATGTGATTTCACAAGGGTGCCTGCTCGCAAAATGTGCAATCAATATCCTCGCTATTCCCTTTCTCAGAAAAAACAATTCTTGCGCATTTTTGTTAGTTATAGTGCATCCTCTTATCATTTCTTCCTTTGAAAGGCAATTCTTAATTGCATCAAGCCAGGGCTTAAAACTCCTTACATCAACAACCCAGGCTTTAAAGCCATTGGAATATGGCAAACGGTTTGATTCAAGCTTTGCTAGGATGTCATCGAAACACATTTGATAAGCTCTTCAACCCTTTGCTCATTTATATTGCTTGGATTTTTAGGGTCAAGCTTGGCCATATTTGCAATAAACCTGCTAAACATTCTTAGAAAAAGGTTCTTGTGCTTCAAATCCAGTTTACCACCCAGGTAATAGGTCTTGTATTTGCTTGATGGTATACGGTTATTCACGGCTTCTTCAACCATTTTCTTGCCTTCAGCTTCGGGTGCCAGGCCATGTACAAACAAGATAACTTCCTTTGAGTTCAATTTGGAAGCATTGCTTGTTATAAATTGATCGATTTCTTTCGAAAACTTTTTTGCATAAATACCCGAGCCGACAAACACCCTGGAATATTTATCAATATTTACTGACGGATTCTCTTTAATGTCGAATATGTCAGCCTTCCCCTTTGAAGCAAGCCTCATTCTTTCTGCGGTTTCTCTGGTAGTCCCGCATAATGTGCTGTAAATTATAGCATCTTTTTTCATATTTCCCTCTTTCTTTAGAACAAATTAAACTTTTTGCCCATTTCATCTACAACCTTTTTACATCCCATTGAATTAAGGAAGGATTGTCTCATTGCGGCAAGACCCGACCTCGTAGAGCTGTCGTTAATAATCCTGGAAATCTCTTCCCTAAGCTTCTTCTCATCAATTTTCTTATAAGCGTACATTCTGCCGCACCTGTACTTTTCAACCAGCTGTCCCATCTGCACGGTCTCGTCATTTCCAGGAATAACCAAAATAGGAGTCATTCCAAGAATGGCATCGCTTACACTGTTTATGCCTCCATGGCTTATAAACAGTACAGACTGGCTTATTATATCCCTGTATTCGTCAGGTGTGAGATTGTCATATATTGTTACATTGTCAGGGATATCTTTTAATGTCACTTTATTTTGTTTGTTGCCTGCAAAGGTCAACTTTACCTTGTACCCCATTCCTCTCGTTGCATTGATGCAGCTGTCCCAAATTAGGTTGTTGCTCTGCACAGTACCAATACTTACGAAAATAGTATCTTTGACTTCAGGAATAGTGCTATGCTTAACATTTGTTGGTCCCATGAACTTTACGTTATCCCCGAACAGATGGCCTTTAGGCTGGAATTCCTTCGAGGTTGTCACTATTGTAAACTCATCCTGATGGTGAAGGAAATCCCCGGGTTCGTCGCAAAAATTGCCATACTTCTTGTTGATACTGTTTTTAATATTCATTGCGTCAATAAATGTCGGAAAATTAAGCAGCATCGATCTTATAGCACCCGGAGGTATTGGAGGCTTGGGATTTTCCGGATCCGTCTGTATTAAAAAAGTGAACACAAGAACAAGAGGTATCTTCTTCATCCTGGCAATAATTTTGGCATAAACACTGAGAGCATCCCCCATAATAAGATCCGGCTTTTCCCTTTCAACTTCATCTATTACAAAGGGCATCAAAATGTCAGTAAATGAATATACCATATGAAGTATCCGCACAAGGCTCTTCATTATTTTCCCTGAAATGGCTGCTTTTTCGTAATAATACTTTTTGAAATTCTCAGGGAAACCGCGCACTTCAATATTTTCATGCCCCGCAAACTTATAAAAATGTTCCTCCAGGGTATAATAAATAACTTTTACATTCCTGCTCGCAAGTTCCTTGCAAACATTAACCGATGCATTGACGTGCCCTGATGCGGGGAAGCTTATAAACATTACCTTTTTCAAAACACTTCCTCCTTTAATATTTTTTAACATATTTTTTATTTCAACCAATTAATCAATACCTTTTGAAAACAAGAGAAGCGTTATGCCCGCCAAAACCAAAAGAGTTTGATATTGCGGCACGAATTTCCTTATCCCTTGACTTGTTTGGCACATAATCAAGGTCAAGTTCCGGATCCGGGTCATTATAGTTAATTGTTGGGGTTAGCTTCCTGTTGTATACGCTCAATGCTGTTATAATACCTTCAATAGCCCCTGCGGCACCAAGGGTATGTCCTATCATGGATTTTGATGAGGATACGCAGAGCTCTTTTGCCCATTCTCCGAAGCATTCCTTAATTGCCATGGTCTCAAACTTGTCATTTAAAAATGTAGAAGTGCCATGTGCATTTATGTAGTCAATTTCATTTTTATCAACACCTGCATCCTCAAGTGCCATTCTCATGGTTTTTGCCATTCCCTCTCCATTTTCCTTTGGTGCCGTGATATCTGCTGCTTCACTTGTAAGTGCATATCCGGCAAGCTCGGCATATATTCTAGCATTTCTTGCAAGAGCAGATTTCTCGGATTCAAGTACAAGTATTCCCGCTCCCTCACCCATTACAAATCCGTCACGTGAAAGAGTAAACGGACGGCTTGCCGTTTGAGGAGAGTCGTTTCTCACAGACATTGCCATTATCTGGTTAAATCCTTTGAAATACTCAGGTTCGATGCTTGAATCACAGCCTCCGGCAATAACCACATCAGCCATGCCAGATTTAATCATCTGGTGTCCAAGACCAATGGCGTAAGCAGAGGATGCACAAGCAGTTGAAACGTTGAAATTAGGACCTTCAAGACCATAAAGGAGTGATATCCATGCGCTTGGTGCATTTGGCATAGACCTTACTACAATATAGGAGTCTGATTGGCTGCGCTCCATTTCATTGTATGACGCAGTAATAACACCCAGTATTACAGCAATCCTGACCCTATCATATTTGCTGAAATCAATACCGCTGTCCTTGATGGCTTCATCAGCCGCAAGCATACACATTCTTGTTGTTCTGGTCATCTGTTTCCTGTTTCTTTTTGGTATTACTTTCTCGGCAAATTTCTCAAACTCATTGCTGACCTCTGCAGCAATCTTTGTATCATTGTTGCAAGGGTCGAAGAGAGTTACATTATTTACCCCGGAGCGGCCTTCCAGAAGATTCTGCCATGTTGTTTCCATGTTGGTTCCCAGTGATGTTACCATTCCCATTCCGGTAATAACAGTTTTATTCATATAATTCCTCCCATTGATTCATATATTTTATCCTTGTATTTATTGTAAAAGTTTAAAAGATTCTCGTTTATATTTTCGCGACCTATTCTATTCAACATGGCGTCAATGTCTTCAGACAATCCAAGAACCTCTTTTACGGCTTCATTCAGTTTACATCTATCTACACCCTGAGTTTGTACGATGTACTCAATCTCTGCAATAAGAATACTCTGTACGGATAATAAAACATAGTTGCGATAATGTAACGCTTCCTCACCATTTAAGGTTTTACGCTCAACATGCTGTTCTTCTTCATATGCGGCAAGTCCCATGTTTCCAGTTCCTCCGGGGAAGCCAGCCTCAATGGCTTTTTTGCCTTTGTTGTACAGAGGCATAAACAGACTGCGGTAGCGGTCGCTCATGAAATTCTCTATGCTTTCCAGAATAATTCCTATTCCGGTGGAATCAACAATTTCAAACAAGCCCAAAGTTAAAAGGTTTTCTTTCAGAATTCCGTCAATTTGTTCAAGTGTAAGGCAGTTTTCCTCATATATTCTGTATGCATGTGTTGTCATAACGCAAAGAATTTTTGTTAATACCATGTTTGCGCCCTCAAAGAGTTCAAGGGTGCTTTTCCCTATGCTTCTTAAAACCTGGTGGGCTGCCTGCACATATTCGTCCCTGGTAAATGAAGCCCTGTTTATTTCCACGGTTTTCATAACTTTTACGGGATAAAAGAAATGGGTTCCCAGACACCTGTCCTTTTTGATGCATTTCTCAAAAACCATCTGCAACGGTATTGAGGATGTATTTGAAGCCAAAATGCAATCGCTGCTGACAATATCTTCAATCTGCTTCATAATGCTCTTTTTTAGCTCTTTGTCTTCATACACCGATTCAATCACCATGTCGCAGGTCTTTAAAGCGCTGAAATCAGTGTTGACAGTAAATGAATTTATTTTTCTTTCATATTCTGCTTCCGACAAATAGCCCCTCTTAAGCATTTTTTTTAGCTGCTTTTCAACAGAAGCGGTAATTTCTTCAATATCCTCGGGTTTTCTGCATATCATTACCAGTTTGTAATCATACTGAAGAAACTCGTTAAATATGTCTCTTCCCATTTTCCCTTTTCCAATTATACCTACTTCACGGATTACACTGTTCACGCTAAAAGTCCTCCATATTTAAACAGCTCTTTGGTTTTTCTCTCCGTACATTTCCATAAACTTTCTTCCAGACTTTGCACTAACCTTATAAACCTCTGATATCTTTTTGTAGAAAACATCCTCGGGCAGCCTGGTCTTAAGCACACTGTTGGTGAGGTTGAAGTAATCGTAGTCCCATTCAACTATCTGATCCTTCAACTCGTTCCATTGTTCAGTACCGGGAAAGGGAGTCAAAATAGTCAAAGCAGCATTGTAAATGGGATTATCCTCAATGAAGCGTGCTAAACCTTCAAAATCCTTTTCTTCGTAATCAGGACGCACAATAAAGTTACCGTTTACATAAATTCCGCATTCATTGAGTATCTTGAGGGCTTCCCTGATAGTATCGGTTGTACAGTCTTTTCCGTATTTTTTCAATTCTTCATCATTTGTAGCTTCCAGGCCGCACACCGTTACCTTCAACCCAGCCTTGGCAGCAAGCTCTAAAAGGTCAGGATGCCTTATCACTGTATCGGTACGCACATCGCCCATGTAAGCATGGTTTAGATTAAGTCCCTCTTCAATAATCCTTGTAAATAGCTCTTTTGACTTTTTTATATCACCGAAGGTATTTGCATCGCAAAATCTTATAAGATAATACCTGTCCATTTGCTTAAGCTCATTTATGATGGACTCCACATTGCGGTGAAAATAATACCCGTTTGTCATCTTCCACAAATAGCAGAAATTGCATTTATGGGTACACCCCTGGGAAGTACTGATATAGTGCAGCCTTTTGTTAATCCGGGCAATTGTATAGTCGTATCTGTCTGTAAGCGACCTGTTTGGTAACACCTCATCAAGCAGGTAGTTTTCCTTGAACTCCTTGTAGCTCATATCACATAAGGAGCGAGTGTAGACAAGCCTGTCACCAAGATTCAATGCAAGCCCAGGAATATTTGTAAAATCAGGGTTTGCCCTGTTCTTTTTGTACTCTTGCACCATATGGTAATAGCTGTGTTTTCCAAGTCCTATTGATATGATATCAGCCTTTGAACCTACAAAATCCTCAGGACATGAAGACGGGTGTATTCCTCCAATGGATGTCAGAATACCGCTGTCAACTTTTTTAACCGTCTCAAGCAGCTTGATAACACAGTTGTATTGCGCAGTAAGGCAGGTAAAGCTTACTATGTCGGGCTTGAATCTGTTTATTTCCTTAATGAGCTCATCGATGTAATCATAGCTTGGATTGCTGTCGATTTCTGCCTTCTGGTCAATTATCAATACGTTTTCTTCCGGAAGCATTCCTGCCAGCTCATTAAGTGCCAGAGGCGGACCTACAAGCACTCTTTTCCTTATGGCATCCCTTCCTTCTTCATCACAGTAATCAAAAATTTTAAATTTGTTTGGAATGGGAGGATTAACAAGCAATATATTCATATTTTCTCCTTTATCCCTTATACCTTATTGTAAAGCCGCCCTGCATAAACTTGCTTACTTCCATTACAAAGCTGAATATCAGGTCTCCATCCTCAAAAGTCTTGCTTTTTAAAAGCTTGTCAATGGATATTATCGCTGCCGGTGGTCCGGGATAGCCTGTTTTTTCCACAGCACTGTAGAATTTGTCCAAAGGTATTCCAAGTTCTGTACACTCTTGCATAATATGCTCTCTCACAGACTTTGATGGCATATTGACAACAAAATGTCTCAACTTGCTCAAATCTATCTTCTGTATTTCCAGCATTCTTTTTAATGCATTATAGAATATGGTTTTGCCGTTGCTTTCTGTGTGAGCGGCATCTTCCATCTGATTCAAGTATACCTGCCTTATATGATGTGCCCCTTTTTCGTAGTTTTTTATAGGATTATTCCAGTGCGCAGGAAGGTTGTTTCCCATTGCCGACTTTTTCTTTCCTCCTGCAGATTCAATATAAGTGTTTTCAAGATAATAGCCCCTGCTTCTTTCTTC